>CAMDVN010000041.1 GCA_945877595.1 Cyanobium sp. NIES-981
GCTGCCCTGGGGCCCACCGGGCCTGGCTGATGTGGACCCTGCGGCAGCTGGCGGGCTCCATCGACCTGCTGGTGGTGGACCCGGATCCAGCCGCTGGGCGCTGGCGGTTTGTCGAGCCTTTTGAGGGCTGCCAGACCCTGGTGGAGCTCTACCGCCGTTGCGGCGCCCCTCCAGAACAGCGCGCCACGGTGCCCGCGCTCTACTCGCGCCGCCAGGGCCAAATCCTGGTCAGTGAAAGCGCCCGGCTGATCGAACTCCTCAACAGCTGGCCCACTGGCCCAGACGCCAGTGGAGCAGATGCCAGTGGCGCAGATGCCAGTGGGAAGGCGGCCCATGGCACCGGTGCTGGTCTGGGCCTGAATTTGGAGCCAGCAGGCCAAGCCGCCGCCACCCAACGCTGGCGGGAGCGGCTGCAGCACCACGTCAACGACGGGGTCTACCGCTGCGGCTTTGCCCGCACCCAGGCGGCCTACGACCGGGCCGAAACGGCTCTGTTTGAGACGCTTCAAGCCGTCGATGCAAGCCTGGAGCAGGCCGAAGGGGGCTGGTTGAGCGGCGCTGAGCTGAGCCTCGCCGATGTGGTGCTCTTCCCCACCTTGATCAGGTTGGAACTGGTCTATGCACCGCTGTTTGGCTGCAGCCGGCTGCCGCTGTGGGAGCTACCGGCGCTCTGGCAGTGGCGAAGTCGCTTCTATGGCCTTCAGGGCGTCGAAGCGACCTGCTATCCCGAGGCCTGGCGGCGGGACTATTTCGGGGCGCTGTTTCCGCTCCACCCCTCTGGAATCGTTCCTGCCGGGCCACCACTCGCCACACTGGTGACCAGGAGGCCGATGCCATGAGTGATCCAGTTTTTGAAGGGGTCTATGGGCCCTACAGCATTGATGCCAACGATCGACGCGAGGTCTTGGGCTATCGCCTCGCCCTCACCGCCACAGCCGTGGGGCAGGTGGGCCTGCTGCTGCAATGGCGCCTGCTGGGGCCCGAGCTGCTCTGGCCCTGGATGTTGCTGATGGCGACGGGCCTGGGGCTGGCCCTGCGCTGGATTCACATCTACGTGCGGCCGTTGCACCGGGCTCTGCAGCTCTTCTGGCTAATGGGTTGCCTGGGCGGCCTCGGCCTCGCGGTCGCGGCCGGCCCATCGCAGATGCTGCCAGCGCTCGCGGGCCAACCGCTCTGGGTGCTGGCGATCGGGCCCTTCTTTGCTGCTCTGGCAGGCATCGGGTTCAAGGAGTTCTTCTGCTTTCGCCGCCTTGAGGCGATCGGAGTGACTTTGCTGCTGCCCCTGGCCCTCTTGGGTCACCTAACCGGCCTGCTGAGCGGTCCGCTCAGTACCGCTCTGCTGGCCATCGAAAGTGGCCTGCTGCTGGTGCTGTGCTTGCGCAAATTTCCGATGCCGGCCGCCGCGGATGTGGGAGACAAGAGTGTCTTCGTCCATCTCCAGGCCGAGCGGGATCTGTTGACGGCGTCGGGAGTCACGCCTTGAGCCTGATCAGCCTGGTGGATGCCAGCAAGGACTTCGGCATTCGCACCTTGTTTGAAGACCTCACCCTGCATGTGGGGGAGCGCGAGCGGCTGGGCCTGATCGGCGCCAACGGAGCCGGCAAATCAACCTTGCTCAAGGTGCTGGCAGGCGTCGAACCCCTCGGCAGCGGCCAACGGCGCTGCCGGCCCCGCACCCGGGTTGTGCTGGTCGACCAGGAGCCCGAGCTCGATCCAAACCACACAGTCCTGGAACAGGTGTTTGCCGGCAACGGCGAAAAGATGGCCCTGCTGCGCCAGCACACCGCCCTGAGCCAGGCCGTGGCCGACAACCCCGCCGATGGGGCGCTGCTGGCCCAGCTCAGCGACCTGCATGGCCGCATGGACCAGCACCAGGCCTGGAATCTGGAGCAGCAATGCCGCGAGGTGCTGGAGCGCCTCGGCATCGCCGACACCGACAGACCCATGGCAGATCTCTCGGGCGGCTACCGCAAACGGGTGGCACTGGCGGCGGCCCTCGTGGCCACACCAGACGTGCTACTGCTCGATGAGCCCACCAACCACCTCGATGCCCATGGGGTGGAGTGGCTGCAGAGCTACCTGGAGCGTTTTGCCGGTGCCTTGGTGCTGGTGACCCACGACCGCTATGTGCTCGATCGGGTCACCCAGCGCATTGTGGAAGTTGACCGTGGCCGGGCCAGCAGTTACGCCGGCAACTACGCGACCTACCTGGCCCACAAGGCCGAGGAGGAGGCCTCTGAAGCCGCCACGGCGGCCAAGTTCAAGGGCACCCTGCGGCGCGAGTTGGAATGGCTCAAACGGGGCCCCAAGGCCCGCAGCACGAAGCAAAAGGCCCGCATCCAGCGCATCGAGGCGATGCGCGAGGCACCCGTGCGGCAGGTCCGGGGCAAAGTGAGCATGGGCGCCACCAGCCGCCGTATCGGCAAGCAGGCCATCACCGCCGAGGCGCTCGGTGTGAGGGCCGGCGAAGGAGCCGACGCACCCAGCCTGCTGCGCAACTTCAGCTACGACTTCAGCCCCGAAGACCGGGTGGGGATCATCGGCCCCAACGGCGTGGGCAAATCAAGCCTGCTCGAGGTGATCGCCGGGAGGCGCAGCCCCAGCAGTGGTGTGCTCGAGCTGGGCTCCACGGTGAAACTCGCCTATTTCGACCAGCACAGCGACGTGCTGATCAAACCAGGCCAGAAAGTGATCGAGGTGGTTCAGGACGCGGCCAGTCGGGTGAATGTCGATGGCGAAGAGCTCAGCGCCTCGCAGCTACTCGAGCGCTTTCTGTTTCCCCCGGCCCAGCAGCACCAGCCCGTGGCCAAGCTTTCAGGGGGCGAACGGCGGCGGCTACACCTCTGCCGACTGCTGATCGAAGCCCCCAATGTGCTGCTGCTCGATGAGCCCACCAACGACCTCGATGTGCAAACCCTGAGCGTGCTTGAGGACTTTCTCGAAGACTTTCGAGGGTGCGTGGTGGTGGTCTCCCACGACCGCTACTTCCTCGATCGCACCGTGGATCGGCTGTTTTGTTTCGAGAACGGCGAGCTCCAGCGGTTCGAGGGCAACTACAGCGCCTACCTCGAGGCCCAACAGGCCAACCGCCAGGCGGCGCAACGCCCGGCAGCAGCCTCGAGCCCATCCGATCCAGGGCCGTCAGCATCGGGCCTGTCGATGGCCACCCAGGCATCCCTCAGCCAGGCCCGGCGCCGCAGCTTCAAGGAAAGTCGCGAACTTCAAACCCTCGACACCGATCTGCCCCTGTGGGTGGCCCACCGCAGCAAGCTCGAAGCGGCCCTAGGCGCCGCCGGCAGCGACTACAGCGCCCTCGAAGCGCTCACCCAAGAGCTCGCCGCCCTCAGCGAGCAGATCCACAGGGGCGAGGAGCGCTGGCTGGAACTCAGCGAACTCTCAGCCTGAAACCGCCCCCTCAGGCTGGGGGCTGGCGGTGCTCCTCGGCCTCACAGGCAGCCTGTGTCGAACCGAAGCGCTGGCCCGCCAGGCCACCGGGGGTGCATTGTTTCCAATCCAACACATTGTCGAAGCTCAGGCCGCGCCGCCACTTGGTCCTGGGCATCGACAAACCCTCGAAGAACCCTGCTCCTTCGGCTTGGCCACACCTGTTCAGATCAGCAGCACGACACAGAGCCTCCGCAGCAGGCCTGGTCCCCGTATGGTGGAGCCGATGATCAGGGCCTGCACAGCCGGCAATCCCATGAAATCCATCGACGAGCACATCCAAAAGGACCAGAGTGAGATCGAGGCAGCACGCGCTGCCGGAGATCTCGGCAAAGTGCGTCACCTCGAGGGCGAGCTTCAGGGCCTCCAGGAGTACAAAGAGCACCATCCCGAGGACAACCACGATCCCTCGCCTCTCGAGGTCTTCTGCGACATGAATCCAGAAGCACCTGAATGCCGGGTCTACGACGACTGAAACTTCAGAAGATTGAAACCTCGAAAGATTGAAGCCTTAGAAGATTGAAGCCTCAGGGAATCCCGAGTTGTTGCCAGACCGCGGCCAGCAACTCGGGAAGATTTTTTGATGCTGCTGCCGAAATCGCCAAGATCGGGTGACCCACATGGGTTTCGATCTGGCCGCGCAGCTCAGTTAAATCAGTCGGATCAAGGATTTCGATTTTGTTGAGCGCCACGATCCGCGGCCGCTCACTGAGTCCATGGCCATACGCCTGAAGTTCCTGCTCAATCACCTGCACATCACCCAACACGTCCTCCGTGCTGGCATCGATTAGGTGAATCAGCAGGCGGGTGCGCTCGATGTGACGCAGAAAGTCGTGACCGAGGCCTGCCCCCTGGGCGGCCCCCGCAATCAAACCAGGAATGTCGGCAAACACGGTGCCGTCACCACTGGGGCGGCGCACCACCCCCAAATTGGGCACCAGCGTGGTGAAGGGGTAATCGGCAATCTTGGGTCGGGCTGCCGACAGCACTGAAATCAAGGTGCTCTTGCCGGCGTTGGGCAGGCCAATGATGCCGACCTCAGCCAAAAGCTTGAGTTCCAGCTGCAGCAGCCAGTGCTCACCATCGCGGCCTTCGGTGAATTTTTCAGGGGCCCGGTTGCGATTGCTCAGGTAGTGGGCGTTGCCGAGGCCACCGCGACCCCCAAAGGCGACCGGGAGCTCCTGATCGGGGTCTGTGAGATCGCCCAACAGGATGCCGGTGCGGGCATCACGCACCTCGGTGCCACAGGGGACCTTGATCACCAGGTGATCACCGCTGGCCCCAGTGGCACGGTTGGGCCCGCCCCTGCGCCCGTCGGGAGCTGGAAACAGCCGCTTGTACTTGAAGTCAAGCAGCGTCTGGAGATTGGCATCAGCGCGGAGCACCACGTTGGCGCCGCGGCCGCCATCCCCGCCCGATGGACCCCCAGCGGGCACGTATTTTTCCCGGCGGAAGGCCGAGATGCCGTCGCCGCCGCGGCCGGCTTGAACCGCGATGCGGGCTTGATCGATGAATTGCATTGCTACAAACCTAGGATCGCCCGGTCGCATGGGCGGTTTGGCTGACGTTCGCTTCCAGCAGGTCAGCAAGACCTACCCGCCCCGGCGTGGCAAAAGCAGTGATGGCCACAGGGATCCTGGCGTTGAGAACCGCAGGGATCCCGGCTCGATACCGGTGCTGCATCAGCTCGATCTCAGCATCGCTGACGGTGAGTTCCTGGTGCTAGTGGGCCCCTCGGGCTGCGGCAAAAGCACCCTGTTGCGCCTGCTGGCGGGTCTGGAGCAGCCCAGCAGCGGCGAAATCTTCGTGGGCGATCGGCCGGTGAGCCGGTTGCGGCCCTCGCAGCGCGATGTGGCCATGGTCTTCCAGAGCTATGCCCTCTATCCGCACCTGAGCGTGCGCGACAACATCGGCTTTGGCCTGCGCCGCAGTGCTCCTCGCTCGGCGCGGCAGCAGCTCCAGGACACCCTGCACCAGCTCACTGGAGGCTTACCCAAGGCCCTGCAGGTTCCCTCGGCGCGGGAGGAGAGCATCGCTGCGCGCATCACCGAGGTGGCCACCATCCTGGAACTCGATCAGTTGCTCGATCGTTTGCCCAAAGAGCTCTCGGGGGGACAAAAGCAACGGGTGGCCCTGGGCCGGGCGATCGCACGGCAACCAGCGGTCTTCCTGATGGATGAGCCCCTCAGCAACCTCGATGCCAAGTTGCGCACCGGCACCCGCACCCAGATCGTCGATCTGCAGCGGCGGCTGGGCACCACCACCCTCTACGTGACCCATGACCAGGTCGAAGCGATGACCATGGGTCACCGCATCGCCGTGCTGCATGCGGGCGTGCTGCAGCAGCTGGGCACCCCCATGCAGCTCTACCAATGGCCCGCCAACCTGTTTGTGGCCCAGTTCATCGGCAGCCCGCCGATGAACCTGTTGCCGGTGGAGGTGATGGCCGGAGGCCAGCTCGTGCTGTCGGGCCGTCGCTTCACGCCCCAGGGCCCGCTGGCGGCCGTGCTGCCGGCCCGGGTGGGCCACCACCTCACCGCCGGGTTGAGGCCCGAGCACCTCAGCCTGGCGCCGGCCACCAACCGCAACCTGGCAGCCGAGGTGAGCCACCAAGAGGCGCTCGGCAATGAGCTGCTGATCACCTGCAAACTTCAAGCTGGCGACCACCTGGTTCAGGTGCGCTGCCCCCCCGAGAGCCGGGTGGTGGCCGGCGAAACGGTGCATCTCGATGTGAATCCCGCCGGCTGGCGCCTGTTTGACAGCCGGGGGATGGCCCTGCCCCTGCCCCAACCCCAAACGGGCAGCAGCGGAGGTGAGCCCCAGCTGCCCCGTCTCAGCTGAGCCCAGCTGCCTGAGGGCTGCCTGATCAGCGCACCCACACCACACTGCAACCGGAGCCGCCGTCGCCGGGCTCGGCGTCATCAACTCGCTCCACGTAGGGCACGGTGGTGAGCCACTGGCGTAGGCCGCGCTTGAGCTTGCCGGTGCCGATGCCATGGATCACCCAAACGGGTCCGTTGGCGCTACGCAGATGCTCCTCAACGGCGGCCTCCGCTTCATGGACCCGCAGGCCCCGCACATCCACGGTGTTGCGCTCCGTGCGCACACTGGGCCCCCGTCCGCCCATGCCCCTCTGGCCCTTCACCTGCACCTGAATTTGAGGGGGCACAGAAGCGCCCAGGGATGGCGGGCTGGGCTTCTCACCCTGGAGCCCCTCGATGCCGGCAAGGGCCACCGTGAGCCGCATCACGCCACAGCGCACGGTCAGCTCGGAGGCGTCGTCGGCAATCGCCAGCACCTCGGCCGCCTTGCCCAGCGACAACACCCGCACCCGCTCGCCCACGGCAGGCATCCAGCCCCGGTGCTCACGCCGCTCAGGAAGCGGACGGTGCTGCTGCTGCAGCTGTTTGAGTCGCTGCCCAGCCTGGCGGGCCGTTTCACCCATGGTGCTACTGGAACCCTGGCCTGGCGGGCCGTGACGCAGGCGGCGAATGATGCGGCGCACCTCGTTTTGCCCCTGGCGAATCGACTGCTCGAGCTGCTGGCGACGCTGCTCCTGCAGCTCGGCGCTCTGCTCCTTTTGCTGCTGCCAACGCAGCAGCAGCTCGTCGTGGAGCAGCTCGGTGCGCGCCAGCAGGGCCGCAGCCTCTTCAGCGGCATCCTGCTGACGCTGGCGCTGGTCTTCAAGGCCGGCGATCACCTGGTTCACATCCCCCGCTTTGTGGGGCGCCAACAAAGCGGCCGCCTGCTCAAGCACGGCCTCACCGAGGCCAAGGCGATGGGCAATCGCCAGGGCATTGCTGCGACCTGGGATGCCCCACTGCAGCCTGTAGGTGGGCGAGAGGGTTTCCACATCAAAGGCAACCGAGGCATTCTCAAAGCGAGGGTCGCCGTATTTGAGGGCCTTGAGCTCCCCGAAGTGAGTGGTGGCCAGAGTGAGCCGAGCCCGATCGGCCAAGTGCTTGAGCAGCGACGTGGCCAGGGCCGAACCCTCCACAGGATCGGTGCCAGCCCCGACCTCATCGAGCAGCACCAGGGAGACCCCGCCCGACCGGTGATGGGCTGGCTGGCCATCCGCCGGCTCGCCCAGGGCCTCGAGGATGCGAGCAATGCGGCGAATGTGACCGCTGAAGGTGGAGAGGTTCTGCTGCAACGACTGCTCGTCGCCGATGTCGGCGAGCACCTGGGCACACCAGGGCAACTGCGGAGTGCCGCTGCAGGGCACAAACAGCCCGGCCCGGGCCATCAGGGCGGCCAAACCAAGGCTTTTGAGGGTCACGGTTTTACCGCCGGTGTTGGGCCCGGTGATCGCCACCACCCGCAGCTCAGGGCCTACCGCCAGGCTCACCGGCACCACCGCGTGGCCGCCCTCGCGACGCTGCTGCCAGAGCAGCAGAGGGTGGCGAAGATCACGCAGCTCAAACGGGGCCATGGCCTCGCCACTGAGCTGGGGCCGCACCGCTCCCAGCCAAGCGCCATAGCGGGCCCGGGCGAGGGCCGTATCGAGCTGCAACAGCACGTGCTGCAGCTGGCCGAGGGTCTCCGCCTCCTCGCCCACCAGGGCACTGAGGGCGGTGAGCACGGCCAACTCGAGCTCACGCTCCTGGCCCTCATGCTCGCGAATGCGATTGCCCAGCGCGATCACCGCCTGGGGCTCCACAAACACCGTGCTGCCAGAGGCCGAGCTGTCGTGCACCAGGCCAGCCACCTGGGCCGCGGCACCGGCCTTGACCGCCAAAACGGGCCGGCCATTGCGCTCGGCAATCACGCTGTCTTGCAGCAGGGGGCCGTAGCGCCGCAACAAGCCCTGCAGTCGCTCGCGCCGCTCACCCCGCACCGCCAGCAACTGGCGGCGCACCGCCTCAAGGGGAGCACTGGCACGGTCGGCCACCCGACCGCCCTCTTCGAGGCAAAAATGCAGCCGCTGCTCGAGCTCAGGCAGGGTGCGCAGCTCGGCCACCAGGGCCGTGCATACCGGCCGCAGCAGGGGATCATCAATCTGACGGCGCAGGCGCCGAGCGGTTGCCAAGGTGGTCGCCACCTCGAGTAGCCCCTCACCTCCGGCTGTACCGCCCTTGGCGCAATGGCTCACCACGATGGCGATATCGGCGGCGCCCTCGAAGCTCAATCCCCCATCCAGCAGGCCATCGAGGCCCAGAAGTTCGGTGGTTTGGGCCAACAGCGCCTGGCTCTCCGCCAACGATGGGGGCAGGGGCAGAGCCTGGCAATGGCGCCGGCCGGCGGCGGTGCTGGCAAAACCAGATAACTGTTCGGCCAGCCGGGGCCACTCGAGTAACTCCAGGGCCTCCTGCTGAATCGTGGGTCCATCGGGAGGGGGCGTTGTCACCCGGCCGCGGGGACTGGAATGGCCACCTGATCTCCCACATTGGAGGGAATGCCTGCGACGGGCTCGTAGAGCATCTCCAGCCAATTCCCCTCGGGGTCTTGCAGGTAAAAGCTGGCGGTGCCGTCACGGTGATCGTGCACCGGCCCGCAGCTGTGGCCCGCCGCCACGAGCTGGGTATGGAGCAGATCGACCTCACCCCGCTCGCGGAAGTGAAAGGCAAAATGGGGTCCGGCCACCCGGTAGCCAGGGCTCAGCAACGCCACCCCATCACCGGTCTCAGGCGACTGCAGATAGGCCCAATCCTCAGCGTCCCAGGTGAGCCGCAGGCCCAGGGATTGGTAAAAGGCCTTGGCGCGATCCATGTCTTCGACGCGCAGGGCCACATGGCCCAATCGGCTCACAGCCATCGATGCATCCTTGAGCTGGTCCTATTCAAGCCAGATCCCTCAGCGCTCGCGCAGCCACAGGGCTGCATCGCAGGCGTGGTAGGTGAGGATCAAGTCTGCACCGGCCCGCTTGAAGCACAACAAGGTTTCCAGCACCACGGCCCGCTCATCGATCCAACCCCGTTCGGCAGCCGCTTTGACCATGGAGTATTCGCCACTCACGTTGTAGGCAGCGATGGGCAGCTCGGTTTCAGCGCGCAGACGATGAATGATGTCGAGGTAGGCCAATCCGGGTTTGACCATCAAAATGTCAGAGCCTTCCTGCTCATCAAGTAAAGCCTCCGTCAGAGCTTCGCGGCCGTTGGCCGGATCCATCTGGTAGGTGCTCTTGTCTTTGGGGACGGGCTTGCCAGCGGCGGCCCGGGGGGCTGAATCGAGCGCTTCGCGGAAAGGGCCGTAGTAAGCCGAGGCGTACTTGGCGGTATAGCTAATGATCCCCACATGCTCAAAGCCCTCCTCATCGAGCGCTTCGCGAATGGCCCCGACACGGCCATCCATCATGTCGCTGGGTCCGATTAGATCAGCCCCGGCACGGGCCTGCGCCACAGCCTGGCGACAGAGAATCGCCACGGTCTCATCATTGAGGACCACCCCATCACTGCTCACGATGCCGTCATGGCCATCGCAGGAATAGGGATCGAGAGCCACATCGGTCATGATCGCCATCTCGGGATGGGCCTGCTTGAGCCTGCGGATCGCACGGGGAATCAAGCCGTGCTCGTTGAAGCACTCGGCACCGTCTTCGGTCTTGAGGCCATCGGCCACTTTGGGGAACAGCACCACACAGCGGATACCCAACGCCCAGGCGCGACCAACCTCATCGACCAGGCCCTCAAGACTCCAGCGCTGGGCCCCAGGCATGGCACCAATCGGCTCGTTGCTGGCCCCCTCGTGAACAAACAGGGGGTAGATAAAATCTGCTGGGCTCAGCTGGTATTCGCGCACCATCGCCCTCAGGGCCGGTGTCCGACGCAGCCGGCGGGGGCGATAGGTGAGCTCCATGAAGCGAATTCAGGCAGACCCGGATCCTACGGATCCAACAGCTAGAGGAATCCAGGTCAGCAAAGTCAAGACAATTGGGCCGCCTTGATCCAGTCTTGGCGTGGATCAACGCTGCGAGCAGCTCGCAACTGCTCGAGCAGTTGGCGCTCCTCCTCGGAAAAGCGCTCAGGCACACGCAGGGTGGGAGTGAGCAGCAGATCACCACGCCCAGCCTTGATCGGCCATCCCTTGCCCTTCAGTCTCAGGCTGCGACCCAGGCTCATCCCGGGCGGAACCTGCACCGTGGCCACGCCATCAGGGGTGGCCACTTGCACCTCACCGCCGAGGGCCAGCTCATCGATGCTGAGGGGGAGTTCGGCCCGGAGCTGGTCACCGTCGAGCCGCCAGACCGGGTGCTCCTGCAGCTGAAGATTGAGATAAAGATCACCGCGGCGGCCCGTGCCCGGCTGGAGGTTGCCCTTGCCCTTCAGCCGCAGGCGGCTGCCGTTCTTGACCCCGGCCGGAATGCGCACCTGCACCCGCTCCTCATTGACAGCCAAGGTGCGTTCACAGCCCCGGAAGGCATCGGCAAAGCTGAGGCTGATCGTGGCCTCCGCATCGAGGTTTGGGGCCGAGGCCCGGCCGGCCGCCTGGGCACCGGCCCCGGGGAAACCACCGCCAAAACCGCCCGGAAACCCGCTGCTAAAGCCAAAGCCACCCGGTGCCCCACCAGAGCCTGACGCCCCCGCAGCACCACCGGGCCCGCCAAAACGGCCAAGCAGATCGTTGACGAAATCGTCGAAATTGCCGTAGCGGCCAAAGTCAACGTCAAAACCTCCGGGCCCTGCGCCACCGCCGCCGGCCTGATTCCAATACTGACCAAACTGTTCGTAGCGGCGGCGTTTGTCAGGATCGGAGAGCACTTCATAGGCCTCACTGATCTCCTTGAACTTGGACTCCGCCCCCTTGTCATTGGGGTTCACATCGGGGTGATATTGACGCGCAAGCTTGCGGAAGGCCCGCTTGATCGCATCGGCATCGGCGCCGCGCTGCAGCCCGAGCACCTGAAAGTAATCGCGGTAGCCATTAACGCCCATGGATCCCAGTGTCCCAGCCTTAGCCAACCTTGGCAGCCCCAGCGAAGGGCGGAAGGCCGAACGCCCTCCCTGCTTGCTGTGCCTTTAAACACAGAACCAAGCCCGGGCTGTAGGCCACCCGTAACTTGACCTTCAACGAGCCGTTCATCCCCCTGCCATGACCCCGCGCTCCGGTGTGCTGATCGCGTTCAGCGTGGTACTGCTGGGGATGGTGGCCACGGCCAGTCATGGCAGTCATGACGTTGCAGCGCGCGCGGCCCAGACCAGCGAAAGCCCGGCCGGCAATGCCGCGGCTGGAGCCCTGAACGGGACCAGCCGCCCCTCAAGCACCGAGCAGCTCGCCCTGGGTCGGCATCTGAAGACATCGGGCGCCCTGTTTTATGGCGCCTGGTGGTGCCCGGCCTGCACCAAACAAAAAGAGCTCTTCGGCAAAGAGGGCGCCAGCGCTCTCCCCTATGTCGAATGCGACCAAAACGATGCCGGTCGCAAAAGCTGCCAAACCGCCAAGATCAAGGCCTTCCCCACCTGGGATCTCAATGGCAAAGAGCGCCTGATCGGCGTGCGCAGCCTCGATGAACTCAAGCGCTGGAGCGGCTTTAACGACTAAGTCAACAACCGAGCATCACCTGCCATTGAGATTTAAAGATGGCTGGTTGATTTAAGGCTTGAGTCTGTGTACTGCGTAGCAATCCAAATCATGGCCAAAAGATTGCATCACATCAGCGTGAATGACATCAGTGTGCATGACTTCAGTGATGCGCGTCTGGATGTCGTCCGCTGAACGCAGACAAGTCAAGAAGGCAAACCAGATAGCAAGTCCCGAAAGGCCTTGCTTTAACAACTAAAAAGGGCCCTTCCAGGCCCCATGGGTCATTTGGGTGATAAGGCTGACCTCACCCCATCTCCCTTAAAGGGTCAGGCGGCCACAGGGGCGGTCTGACGGGAGAAACGAACGATGTTATTCGCTGTTACGTGTGTGCTCTTACCGAGCAGGCTTCAGTCACTCTCCTGATGCCCCGTCGAAACCATTGCAGCCCCCCAATGCTCCCGCCGCAGGCTGGAGCCAAGAAATGGAGCTGAGCGGAATCGAACCGCTGTCCGAAACACTGGTGTGAGCCACCTAGTCCGACCGAGATCGGACTTTTGCATTGTGGCACCACTGTTGGCCGGGTCTGGCCGTACCAACCGGGGCGGACAACCGAATCGCACCCCAAGCGCAGCGCAGGGGGCTGGAGTTGACTGGTCCGATGGTCCAACCGATTTCTGGCATTGCCGTGGTGTCGCCGGGGCTTGAGCAGCCGGCGGCCGATGAACTGCGCGCCCTCGGCTGCAGCCTGGCCCAGCCCCTGCGGCGGGCCGTGCGCTTCAGCACCGACCTGGCTGGCTACTACCGACTGCATCTGCAGGCACGCCTGCCGTTTCGGCTGCTTCGGGAGCTCGCGGCCTTCCCCTGCCGGAGCAAGGGAGAGCTCTATGCCGGAGTGCAACAAACGGTCGATTGGGGCTTCTGGCTGCCGCCTGAAGCCAGCTTCAGAATTGATGCCAGCGGCAGTGTGCCAGGTCTCAACCACAGTCATTACACGGCGCTGCAGGTCAAAAATGCCCTGGTCGACCAGCAGCGTGACCGGTGGGGAGCCCGCTCCAGCGTCGATCTCGACGACCCAGATCTGAACCTGCACCTGCACCTGAGCCCTGGCCGGCCCGGCACCGAGCCCACCGCCACCCTGAGCCTGGATGGCAGTGGCACCAGCCTGCATCGCCGCGGCTACCGAGCTGCGATGGGCTTGGCACCCCTCAAGGAAAATTTGGCCGCCGGGTTGATCGCCCTCAGTGGCTGGGATGGCCACATGCCCTTGGCCGACCCGCTGTGCGGCTCGGGCACCTTGCTGATCGAAGCCGCCCTGATGGCCCTCAAACGAATGCCCGGGATTGAGGCCGGCAGCGGGGCCGTGCGCTCCTTTGCCCTGCAGCGTTGGCCCGATTTTGACCAGCAGCTCTGGCAACACGAAGTCGACGCCGCCCGGGCCCAGGCCCGCGACCGGCTCCCGGGAGACCAACCCTTGGCGCCCCTGGTGGGACTGGAGCGCGACCCGGCCGTGCTGGATCAGGCCAAGGCCAATGCCCAGGCAGCTGGCCTAGAGCCCTGGCTGGATCTGCGCCAGGGGGATTTCAGAGACTTTGTGCCACCGCCAGGCCCCGGCATGCTGGTGTGCAATCCCCCCTATGGCGAGCGCATTGGTGCTCAGGAGGAGCTGGAAGCCCTCTACGGCGAGCTGGGCCGCATGGTCAAAGAACGGTGCGGTGGCTGGACCCTCTGGCTGCTGAGCGGCAACCCCGAGCTCACCGGAGCCCTGCGCATGAAGGCGAGCCGCAAAGTGCCGGTGAGCAACGGCGGCATCGACTGCCGCTGGCTTCGTTACGACATCCGTTGACGAGGGTTTCACCTGACGAGGGTTTCAGCGGGCCAGACCCTGGCCAGCTAACGGCCCAGCAAGGCGCGGGTCGTCTTGGTGAGCCCTGCTGTGGTCTGGGGCAGGTACGGGCCCTTGACCAGCTGGCCGCCAATGCGCAGAAACAGCCCCGCCAGCACCAGATCGATCGCTGAAAGCACCAGGGCGGCGTGGATCCAGGCAAGTCCCTGCACCTGGTGCAACCACAACAGCAATGCCAGCTCTGCCCCGATCAGGGCCAGCAGCAACACCACCAGGCCGCCACCGAGGAAGAGGGCCCCACCGATCAGACGACGCTTTTCACGGTCGGCTTCCTGCAGGGCAATGCGCACATGCAGATCCATCACCGACGTGACCAATCCGCCCACCCGGCCCGCCACCGAACGACCCACTTTTGAACGTTCTGCCGTTGAACGTTCTGCCGTTGAACGTTCAGCAGCAGTGCCGGAGGGTTGGGGGCTGGATGGAGAATCGTTGTGACGTTCGCTCATGGTCGCCGTTCTAGGTCGAACGCCGACCGGAGGCCAGCAGCAGACCAATCAACAGACCCACGCCGCCGGCGATGCCCAGCGCCAACAGGGGCCGTTCCCGCACTGGCTTTTCAATGCGGGGCCTCAGCGAGGCATTGAGCTCATCGAGGAGCAGCTGCAGCTGCTCTTCCAAGGGCTCGAGGCTGCTGGCCAGGCGACTGGTCTGCTGACCGGCTACCTGCAGCAACTCATGCAACTGGTCTTTGACAACGCCAGCGGTTTTTCCAGTTTGAGCAGCAATAACCTCAGCGACTTCATCGAAGCTGCCGCGGGTGGCCTCGAGGGTGTGGCGAGCCACCTCAGGCCATTGCTGCTGAATGGACGGCAGAAGGGCCTCGAAGCGTTCGCGGAACGCCACGCGGGCCGCTGCCGGCGATTCAGCCACTCCCACAGTGGTGCCAACACCAGGGGAAACCGTCTGCGCTCCACGGCTGGCGACGTCGTTGTCCAATTCCGGGTCCATGGGCCCCGCGGCGGCTCGATGTTCGATCACAACCTAAAGAGGGGCTGGACGTCGCGAAAGCCTCCGCTACATTTCTGCTGCTCGGCGCACGGGCCTGTTGGTTCACATCAATCAGGTCGAGCTCAGTCATTTCAAGTCGTTCGGGGGATCACTGTCGATCCCGCTCGAACAGGGTTTCACGGTCGTTACCGGCCCCAACGGCTCCGGCAAGAGCAACATCCTTGATGCCGTGCTCTTTTGCCTGGGCCTGGCCTCGAGCCGCGGCATGCGGGCCGAACGCCTCCCCGACCTCATCAACAGCGCCATGCTCAAGGCGGGCCGGGCCGCCGAAACAGCGGTCTCCGTGCGGTTTGACCTGGCTGACTGGCACCCCGATGGGGCCGAAGCAGGCCTCGAGGCCCCAGCCGAAGGGCCCTGGATCAAGCCCGGCCAGAAAGAGTGGACCGTGAGTCGCCGGCTGCGCGTGGCCCCTGGGGGCACCTACGCCAGCACCTTTAGTGCCGACGGAATGCCCTGCAACCTGCAACAACTGCAGACCCAGCTGCGTCGGCTGCGGGTGGATCCCGAAGGCAGCAATGTGGTGATGCAGGGAGACGTGACCCGCATCGTGTCGATGAGTGCCCGTGACCGGCGCGGCATCATCGACGAGTTGGCCGGTGTGGCGCTGTTCGATTCCCGCATCGACCAGAGCCGTCAAAAACTCGATGCGGTGCACGACAGCCAAGAGCGCTGCGCGATCGTGCAGCAGGAGCTGCTCACCGGCCGGCAGAAACTCGAGCGCGACTGCGCCCGAGCCCGCAGCTACCAGGAGCTGCGCCAACGCCTGCAGGTCGGTCGGCTGCAGGAGCAGGTGCTCAGCGCGGAGGAGGCCCGCCGCCAGCTCGATGCCCTGGCGCATCGACAGGAAGCCCTGGGCCACCAGCACCGCAGCACCCAAGAGGCGATCAGCCAGGGCGAAGCCGCCCTTAAGCAGGCCTCAGACCAGCTCGAAGGCCTGCAAGCCGAGGTTCGGGCCCTGGGCGAAGACCAGCTGATCGCCGTCCAGGGGGAGCTGGCCGGGCTCGAAGCCAGCGGCCGCGAGCTCGCGCGCCAGGCCGAACAGCACCAGCGGCAGGCCGAAGACCTGCAGCGCCAGCGCCAGGAGCTCGTGCGCAGCCAAGGCGAGCTGCGCCAGCAGCAGCAGGCCCTCGAAGCCAGCAGTGACCATCCTGAGCTCGAGAACGCCGAGGCGGCCTGCCGCAACGCCGAAGCCGCCGTGGAGCTCTCGCGTCGCCGCCTGGGGGAGGTGGCCGATCGCTCCGGTAGCTGGCTCGAAGAACAGAAGCAGCGCAGCCTGTTGCGCCAGCAGCTGGGTGAACAGCTGGCGCCCCTCGAGGCCGAGCGCCAGCAGCTCCAGGAGCGCCTGCGTCAAAACCAGCTGAGACTGGCCGAGCTGGGCAGCGAAGCCCAACAGGAGGGCGCCAGCCACCAGAGCGCCCAGCAGCAGCTCCAGACCGCCGAAGACGAGTGGCAGCAAGTGCTGGCCGCCCTGCAACAGCAGCAGCAGCAGGCTCAGGAACTGGCCGAAGCCCTGGCCCTGCAGCAGCGCACCCGCCTGCGGCTAGAGCAAGAGCAGGCGGGTCTCGAGCGCGACATTGCCCGGCTCGACAGCCGCCGCGAAACCCTGCAGGAAAGCCGGGGCACCGGCGCTCTGCGCACCCTGCTGGAGGCCGGCCTCGAGGGCATCCACGGGCCGGTAGCCCAACTGGGAGAGGTCGAGGACCGGGTACGCCTGGCCCTCGAGGTGGCCGCGGGGGGCCGCCTGGCCCAGGTGGTTGTCGACGATGACCGCATCGCCGCCCGGGCGATCGAGCTGCTCAAGAACCGGCGCGCCGGCCGGCTCACCTTTCTGCCCCTCAACAAGATTCGCGCGGGCGGCAGCAGCACTGGTGGCGGCAGCGGCGGGGCAGCCCTGCAGCGGGGCGGTAGCCCGGCCGGGGGGGCGGCGGGCCTGGTGGGCCGGGCCGTGGACCTGGTGCGCCACGAACCCGTCTATGGCGAGGTGTTTCGGTATGTGTTTGGCGACACCCTGGTCTTCGACACCCTGGCCCAGGCGCGCCAGGAGCTGGGACGCTGCCGAGCCGTGACCCTCGATGGCGAGCTGCTCGAAAAGAGCGGCGCCATGACCGGCGGCAGCCTGCAGCAGCGGGGCGGCCAGCTGAGCTTTGGTCGCAGCCACGACGGCGACGAGGCCGAGCCGCTGCGGCGCCGGCTGCTCGAGCTGGGCGAAAGCCTGGTGGCCTGCCGCCGCCAAGAAAGCGCCGTGGGGCAGCAGCTCGAAGCCCTGCGGCCCCAGCTGCTCAAGCATCAGCAGCGCCAGGCCGCCCTCGAAGCCGAACGTGGCGCCGCCCAGCGGGCCCTCACCCCCCAGCTTCAGCGCCAACACCAGCGGCAGGCCCGCCTCAGCCAGCTGCATGAACGCCTCCAGGCCGACCTACAGCGTGAGCAGGCGCTGGAGTCGGCGATTACCCCCCTGCAACAGCAGTTGGCAGCGCTCCAGCAGGCCGAATCAGCGACCCAGGCCTCCGGTGATGCCGCCCGCTGGCAGGGCTTGCAAATCGAGCTGGAAGCAGCCGACCAGACCCTCTCGGCAGCCCGCAGCCAGCGCGATGCCCTGCTGGCGGCCCGCCGTGAACGGGCCCTCGTCGGCGAACGGCTCAAGAATCAGCTTGAGGGCCTTTCCGCCAACGAACAGCGGCTGGTGAGCGCCGTACAGGCCCTGGTGGCTGAGCGGGCCCACTGGAAGACCCAGCACCAAGCCGACCTGGAGCGCCGCACCAACCTGGAAAGCCAACAGAGCCAATTGCAGGCACGCTTCGGCGAGCGCCGCCGCGCCCGCGATGCGGCCGAAGCCCAACTGGCGAGCCAGCGCCAGGCGCAGCAGCAGCAGCAATGGGAGCTGCAGCGCCTCGCTGATGAGCTCCAGGCCGTGGCCCAACAACAGCGCAGCGAAGCCCTTCGGGTTGATCAGCTTGAGCGGGCACTGCCCTCGCCTCGACCCGAGGTGCCCCTGGAGGTGCGTGATAACGGCCTCGAGGTGCTGCTGGCCGAGCTGCGCCGCCTGCAGGCCCGCATGGAAGCCCTGGAGCCCGTCAACATGCTGGCCCTCGACGAGCTGGCCCAGCTCGAACAGCGCCTGGCCGACCTGGAGGAGCGCCTTGCGGTGCTCAGCAAGGAGCGTGAAGAGCTGCTGCTACGCATCGAAACCGTGGCCACCCTGCGCCAAGAGGCCTTCATGGAGGCCTTCAACGCGGTTGATCGCCATTTCCGCACGATTTTTGCGGGCCTCTCAGAGGGCGAAGGCCACCTTCAACTCGAGAACCCGGAGGCGCCCCTGGAAGGAGGCCTCACCTTGGTGGCCCATCCCAAGGGCAAAGCGGTGCGGCGACTGGCGGCGATGAGCGGCGGCGAAAAGTCGCTGACCGCGCTGAGCTTTCTATTTGCGCTGCAGCGGTTCCGCCCCTCACCTTTCTATGCGCTCGACGAAGTCGACAGCTTCCTCGACGGGGTCAACGTGGAACGGCTGGCCGCCCTGATCGCCAACCAGGCCGGTGAAGCGCAGTTTCTGGTCGTGAGCCACCGACGGCCGATGATCGCCGCCTCCACCCGCACCATCGGGGTGACCCAAGCCCGCGGCGCCCATACCCAGGTGGTGGGTTTACCGCCTGCAGCCTGAGCTGGCCACGTGGGCCACAATGGGCCGACTGGGTGAACGACACCACCCGCAAGCCACGGATTTGACCTCTCCGATTCCCCCCACCACTGACCCTGGCTCTGCCCTCGTCAACCCCACGCCGCGGGATCGCCTCTGGCTGCGCTCCGAGCTGATGGGCACCCAGGTCATCACCCGCGACACGGGCCGCCGTCTCGGCGTCGTCGGCGAAGTGGTGGTCGACATTGATCGCCGCGAAGTGGTGGCCCTGGGCCTGCGCGACAACCCCCTGACCCGCTTTCTGCCGGGCCTGCCCCGCTGGATGCCGCTCGAAAGCATCCGCCAGGTGGGTGATGTGATCCTGGTGGATTCAGCCGACTCGCTGGCCGAGGGGTTCAACCCTGAGCGCTTCAGCAAGGTGATCAACTGCCAGGTGATCACTGAATCGGGCGAACAGCTGGGTCGCGTGCTCGGCTTCAGCTTCGATATCGAGACCGGCGAACTCACCACCTTGGTGCTCGGCGCAGTGGGCGTGCCCCTGCTCGGCGAAGGGGTGCTGAGCACCTGGGAGCTCAGCGTCGGGGAGATCGTGAGCAGCGGCCCCGATCGCATCATTGTCTACGAAGGCGCCGAAGACAAACTCAAGCAACTCGGCACCGGCCTCCTCGAAAAGCTGGGCATTGGTGGGCCCAGTTGGGAGCAGGAGGAGCGCGAGCGCTACCGGGTGGGCATGGTGCCGGTTGAAAACCAGTTGGCAGCTGGCCAAGCCAGCCCCATCGAACAGCGCCGCATCCAACCAGCCAGCACCCAGACCTTTGCCCCCGAAGAGGAACTGGACTACGTCGAGCTCGATGAGCGGCGTCAACGCGAACCCCTGCGCCAGCGCCGCTACCTCGATGAGCCCGAGCGCAATGGGCGCTACCCCGACGAAGGTTATCCACAAGAGGGCTACCCACAAGAGCGCGACTCCGACGAGCGCTATCCCCGAGACAACGCCTACGGCGAACCCCCACCCCCTCTCAGCCAGCCATCTGAGGCAGCCACAGCTCCTCGCCGCGGCCCGCTACCTCGGCGCGAACCCCGCAACATGCCACTCGAGCCCCTCGACGTGGAG
>CAMDVN010000042.1 GCA_945877595.1 Cyanobium sp. NIES-981
GGTGGTGGTGTCGCTCCGCCTGCGTCGAGTGCTGCCACCAGCACCTGCCACCCTTGCCGGAGGGCTGTTGAAGCGGCATCGGCAGGCTCCAGCTCGTGATCGAGAGGCCGGGCTACCGCCAGCACCACGGAGCTCGCATGGGGATTGACACGAGCCCGCACCGCGCTGGGCGGCAGATGGTCGTTGAGGTGGCGTTCAACCTGGGCCCAGTTGATTGTTGTGGCTGAGATGATCCGATAACGATGCCGTTGGGCACTGCTGTGAACGAGGTTCAGACACGCCAGTGAACTCATGCCACTGCAGCTTGCAGGATCCGGTAGGCGCCACGGCTTTCGCAGTAGAACCACGCTTGATTCTGGGGATCACGCTGTTGGCTCCAGTCGCCGAGATCACCCCGCCGCCGGCGTGCCGAAACGGTCTGATGGGAGGTTCCAAGCCGCTGGGCCAGTTGGATGGTGGTGAGTGCCAGTTCCTCCTGGGCTACTGACTTTTCTGCAGGGGAGAGGTCTGGAAGCTCGTTGGGTTTGAAGCCCAGCGTGCGCATGGCGTTGCCGGCGGCCACCAGGCAGGAGCCGTTGTTGAGCAGAACCGCAGCGATCGGACTCACCGGCACGAAGGTGCCGATCACCAGGGCTGAGAGGTTGGGAACGCCCACGATGCCAATGTTTTGCTTGACAAGGGCGAAGGTGCGGCGCGCCAAGTCCTGGGCCACCAGCAGTCCGGAGACCTTGTCGTTGGTGAGCACGATGTCGGCGGTTTCTCGGGCCAGGTCACTGCCTGAAGCAAACGACACAGAGACATCGGCATAGGCCAGGGCCGCTGAATCGTTGATGCCATCGCCCACGAAGGCGACCTTGTGGCCCTGCTCGGTGAGTTGTTTGACGAGCTCGGCCTTCTGGTCGGGGAGGGCCTCGGCGTGGACCTCGTTGGGGTTGAGCCCAAGCCGTTTGGCCACGGCGTGGGCCACATGGGACACGTCCCCGGTGAGCATGTGAGCCTGGATGCCGCGACGGTGCAACTCAGCCACCAACTGACGGCTATCAGGCCGCAACTCATCGGCGGCGTAGAAAATGGCCGCCACCGCACCGTCGACGGCCAGGTAGATGGGTGTAGAGGCGTCGAGTTCGGGACGGTTGTTGAGCTGAGGTGCAACCACGGCCTCATCGGCTAGGGCCCTGGCATTGCCGATCAAGATTTGATGGCCATCGATTGTGGCGCAAACCCCCTTGCCGATTCGGTAGTCCCAGGCCTCACAGGTGCCGGGCCGCTGTCCCTGGCTTTCGGCGTATTGGATGATGGCGCCAGCAACGGGGTGATTGAGACCCTGTTCGGCGGTGGCGGCCAGCCACACCAAGCGATCCGGTGAAATGTTGGGGTTCAGCACGTCCAGGTGGACGACTGAGGGATGGCCTTGCGTGAGGGTACCGGTCTTATCAAAGACCACCACATCAATGTCAACCAGTTGTTCGAGGGCGCGGCCACTACGGATCAAGAGTCCTTGACTTCCTGCTCGGGTGAGGGCGGCCATGATCGCGGTGGGGACTGAGACCCGCAAGCCCGTGCCGAGATCAAACATCAGCAGTGATGCTGCCTGGGCAATGTTGCCGGAGCTCAGCAACAGTGACACCCCAGCCAGCAGCAGCGTTGGCATCACAAACCGGTTGGCAATTTTTGATGCATAGTTGCCAACCCGGGTGTCATACACCGGCGCTGATTCGATCATGGCCGTGATCTGCCCGATGCGCGTGGCTCCTCCCACGGCCAAGGTCTCGACCACCAGAGATCCCTCGAGCAAGATGAACCCGGCCAGAACTTCATCGCCGGGAGCCCCATGGCGGGGCACGGATTCGCCGGTGAGCTTCACCACATCGAAACTGCCTTCGCCGGTTTCGATCACCCCATCAATTGGGATGCTGTCGCCAGGGAAGAACAGCACGCGGTCGCCGGCCTGCAGCGAGTCGCTTGGGATCACCTCCTCTTGACCATCGGCGCCGATGCGGCGCACATCGGTCTGCAGGCTGGCGAGCAAATCGGTGTTGGCTGAATGGGCGATGCGTTGGGTGGCATCGCGCACGGCTTCGCCCCCTTCGATCATGCTGATCATCAGGGCGGGTCCCACGAGGAAACCCTCCAGGCTGTGAAGGGCGACCGCCAGAGCATCGAGGAAATCGACATTGATCTTGCGCTCATCGCGCAGGCCAACCCAAGCCCGTTTGAAGCTGAGGTGGGCTGCCACCAAGATGAAACCAGCCACGGCGAGGGGCGGCAGGGCCAAGGGTCCAGCCAACAGGGCCAGGGCCAGTGAACCCACCGGCAGCACAATGCGCGAGGGCACAAATGGTTCGTCACCAGCCTCGGCTGATTCGCCCCCGGCCAAGCTGCCCTGCGGAGCCTGATGAATCAAAGGGTCGGTGAGACGCTCCAATTCTTCATCAGTCGCCGGCAAACTTTCGATCCACGAAGCCAGCTGGGTGGCGGCTGGGTTGGCCGAATGGTTGGGGTTGAATTCAACAACGCAGGTTGCGGCCAATGCGTTGATCCTGACCCGATCAACTTCTGGACGGGCGTGCAGCAGTTGGATCAGGCGCCTGTGGTAACTCGAATCGTGGTGGCGATCGTCGTGAATGCGGAACCGAACACGGTTGCCGCTTTGGTGAACTATCGCCTGGATTAGGCGGTGATTGATGGACTGTTCAACAGAGGCTGGCGAGGGAACCGCCGCAAGTCCACCGTGAAGGTGCCATTGGGGTTGGAAGCGCAACAGGTTGCGAGCTGGCCTGCGGGTCGTTTCTTCGGCAAGCACGTCAGATCAGTTGGCAGGGACGACGATGGACTTCAAACAAGAGATATTAATGAAACCAAAATGATTGAATCAGGCAACCGTGACGTCGGTGACGGTGACTTTTTTCCTTGACTTCGTTGGGGCTGGCTTGGTAGGCAGATCTTCACTTGGGGCGGTTTCGAGTTCGGTGCGAGCTTCGGCGACGAGATCACCAAACGATTCAGCAGCCTCAGCGGCATGGCGGGCGACCGACTTGGCTGCGGTGCCGGCTACACCGGCCACGGTGACGCCCAATTTGATGCCGCCCTTGGCCATGGACCGGCCCATATTGTTCATCGAATCACCCAGTTGGGGATTGCCAAACTTGCGGACCATTGGTGCTAACGCAACAAGCCCAGCGCCAACGCCAAAGGCCAAAACTGTCTCGAGCTCGAACACCGATTTAAAGCTTCCCTGACCCCTGATCTTACAGCACTTTGCAGCTGTTAGAAGGGTTGCGTCCAAAGCGTTTGCCACACTGTGGACCGTGTTTTCGCCTTGTACCAACCCTTGGATTCGGCCCCAGCCTCCCTGTTTCAGTGACGCCCAGTCTCGGCAGATCTCGGTTGATCGTTGTGTGTGGGGACACCCCCCAGCAGCGGCGGCAGTTGATCGAGGCCCTCCTGCGTCGGCTGGACAGGCAGCACCGCAAGCTCCAGCCTGGTGCTCCCCTCAATCGAGCCGTGCGTATGGTCGACCTGAGCGGGGAGCCGTTGCTGTTGAGCGCCGATGTGGAGGTGACGCGCTTTCGCCCCCGTGACGTTGCCGCCGCCGTATGGCGTGAGCTGCAGGAGCCCCTGGCTCCTTGGCTGGCCCTGCTGCAGCTCGAGGGTCTTGATCCTCGCCCCCCCTGGGCCTTCCCCGGCCTGGATGCGGTGTTGCGATGTCTTTTTTGGGCAGACGCTCTGGCGTCACAACCCGATTCGACAACCGTTCTGGTCGTCCTGCCCCCTCTCCCCCAGGCGCTGCCGATTCTGCGGCTGGCGCGGCGGGGGCCTGAGCTGCTCGAATCCCTTTGGCTGCCGCTGCTGGGCTGGTGGGGCGAGACCCGTCAGCGGCTTTCCCATCTTGAGTTGGTGCTGCGTCTGCACTTGCCCGAGGCTGGCGGGTTGCAGCTCTCGGAGCGCTGGCGCGGGGATCTTGATCGTCTTGCGGCTGCGCTGGATCCCGCCAATGGCTGTGAGCTGGTGCTGGCCATCGCCGCCGAAGCCGGCCTTGACCTGGCCCTGATCCAAAATCGCATTGCCGCCCTACCCCTTTCGGACTTGCCCCTGTCGCGGGTGTGGATCCAGGATCGTGAAACGGCTGATGGAGCTGAGGGGCCACTGGCCCGGTTCGGATTGCCGCTGCTCAGCGCGGCAGAGCTGGTCCATGACCCTGAGGGTGCGGCCTGGCTCGATCAGCCGGTGGTTCAGCGCCCTGTGGAGTGGCGGCAGCTGCCAGCGGGAGGTTGTTGTCGCCTGTTCCTCCCGGGGTTGCAGCCCAGTGATCTCGAGGTGCATCAGGTCAATGACACCATCGTCCTGGAAACCGCTGAGCACCGGCTGGTTCTGGCGATGCCCAAGGACTGGGTTCAGTGGGACTGCCATGCAGCCAGGGTCGTCTCTCCCTGGCTCGAGATCGATTTTTTGTGAGCTGACCGCCCGCCTGGACGAGCTCGGCCTGGGATGGGCTCAGGCCGCCATCCCATCCCCCAGGCGAGCAGAAAAAACGGCGTGCCTGGCAGGATCGGCAGCGCCCAGCCGGCGATCGCCAGGGCCATCAACACCTTGAGAGAGCCCTGGTGTGATTGACGCATCAACCGCACGAACCGCGTGGGAGGCGGCTCCGGCAGGGGGACAGGGGGTGAGGCGAGGGCTTGATCGATCCAGGGCAGGGGGTTCACCAGGGTTGCCGTCGCATCCACCGAGCTGATCACCACACCCAGGCCCGCTGCAACAGTGCGCACCTGGGCTTCAGGGACGTGCTGCTCCAGAAGCCAAATCAGGCTGCGGAGGTGCTGGGGGGACAGCTGGCGGTGGAAGCGGATCCGGATCCGATGGGGTAGTTGGTGCCGCACCCCATAGCCGTTGGGTTCTGGTGTAACGCCATGCAAGCCACGCTGCGCTGCTGTCACCGTGATCAGGAACCCTTGGAGGCCTTGGCCTGCTCAAGATCCGCCTTGGCTTCAGCCAACAGATCGGTGAAGCTCTCGCCGGCCTCGGAGAGGCCGTGGCCCACCTTGCGCACCAGCCCCGAGGAGCGGTCGGCGATGCAGATGCCGAGCTTGAGACCTTGTTTGGTGATCGAGCGACCGGTGTGACTCACGGCCGAAGCGACACGATTTTCACGGCCAGTGACCGCTGCGACCACAGGAGCAACAGCCACCAGGGCTGCGCCAAATCCCATGGCGATCAACATTTCCAGCTCGAACATGGACCAGACCGCTGCGTGTGACCACGCTATCGACAGATCCGTTGGTTGTCTGCTGGGGAATCGATCAGACTCCCTGGATCCACTGAGCTCAGATTCTTTGGCCGCGATCGCCGCGCTTCGGATCTGTCATGTGCTGCCGCAGCGGGTGCGGTTGCAGTGGTTCGCGGGCAGCAATCCCGCCGCCCTCGACCAGCTCTGCGATCAATTGGCCTGCCAGCCCTGGTTGCGGGCTTTGCATCGGCGTGAGGCCTCGCGCTCCCTGGTGCTGGAGTTGCAGCCCGGTTGCCCTGAGGTGCGCTGGCCGCTGGCCTTGGCGGCCCTGGGATGGCAGGTGCTGGATGCCCCAAAACGGCAGGCAGGTCCACCCGGTGCGGCTTCCGGGGCTGAGGGGCCTGGCTGGGACGGGGTCGTGCGGCAGATGGGCGGCAGCATGATCGGCGCCGTCATGGGCCAGATTTTGGTAGGTGGCCCTGCTGCGGCCTTGGGAGGTGTGCTGTTTGGCCCCACCGGAGCCTGGTTGCTGGGGGGGAGCGGTGCCGTGCTCGGCAGCGTGATGGGGGCGATTCTTGGGGGCTCGATTGCCGAGGGTGAAACAGACCTGGTGGCCCGTGATTTGGGCCAGCTCACCTGGCGCAAGCTCGGCACCAGGTTGGGGGAGGAAGCGGGATCCACGTCGGGAATGGCCATGGGAGCGGCCCTGGCTGGACCCGCCGGTGCCGTCGCTGGCCTGGCCTTGGGTTCGATGATCGGTGGTCAGTTGGCCAGTGATTGGACGGATTCTGCTTCGCGCCGACAAGGCATCGGTGGCCGCCCCTGGCTCACCAGCATGGTGCAGGAGCAATCAGGCGAGGGACTCAGTCAAGCGTTGGCGGCCCGGATCGGCGCCGGTCTTACCGGGGGCAGTGAGGCGGGGCGACAAGCCGGGGCTTCGCTTGGCCTGCGATTGGGCCGCAAGATCGACTGGAGCACCTCGATTCATCAGCATCGGTTGGTGCCACGCTCGCGCGTGCTGCCCGGTTCAGCGCAATCCCCCGCCCAGACGGGCATGGGTGGGGTGGAGCCCGCCGGCTGAGTCGAGGCACCCCAGCCATTCAATTTCTCCGCGGGCCAGGGTGTAGCAGGCCGATTCGATCAGCAACTCACCCTGATCGATGCGATTGCGCAGCAGTTCGCTGCCCAGCACGAGATGCCGTGCAGCCTGAATCGGATTGTGCCGAAAGGCGCTGGCCAGGTCGCCGCTGGCATCGACCTCATCCAGTCCGCCCCGGATTGTCAACACCAGCTCGGCGAGTTTTGGGGTGAGGGTGCCATGGGGTTGGCAGGCGGCCGTGACGGCTCCGCAGCCCTCATGGCCCATGACCAGCAGCAGGCTGATCCCCAGGGCCTGAACGCCGTACTCCAGGGAGGCGATCGTGGCGCTGGTGCTGGTATTGCCGGCATTGCGCACCACGAAGAGGTCGCCAAAGCCGGCGTCAAACAGCAGTTCCAACGGCACGCGGGAGTCGGAGCAACTCAGGATCGCCACCCCTGGGTGCTGGCCTTTGACCAATTGCTGGAGGCGCTGGGCTGAGGAGTGGGGGTGGCGTGAATGCCCGCGAAGGAAACGTTCATGGCCGGCATTGAGCTGCTCCAAGTAGGCGAACGCGGGCATGGCCTGGGGCTCAACTGGGGTTGAGGCCGTTTCTGGATTGCAAGGATCGTTGCTGGAACCCATCGTTCATCAAGGGCCGGGGACCGGGGTTCGAGCGGGATTAAGAGAGATGCTGCCATGACCCGGCTGATCAGCCAGTGGATCCCTGCTGTGGCCTGGCCGGTTCGAGTTGGCCATGATCGGGTTCTCTTTCTCCAGGGCTTGAGCGCCATCCATGGCTGATCTGTACGCGCTGTTGAACCGTGTTGGCGACGCGTGGTCTGCCCCTGCGATCCATCCCCGTTGTTTTCGCGATGGCTACCGGGGAGTTCGTGCCCTGGTGATCGGATCGCTTTGTGCTTTGGCCCTGCTGCGGGTTTTGCCAATTGATGAGGGGATCTCGCTGGCTTTTTTGGTGGCGATTGGGGTGGATCTTCTGGCGCTCACCCGAGCCTCCCGCCACCTTTCGGCTGAGGTAACCCGTGAGATCTTTGGTCGCTGGCGTGCCAATCGCAAAACCCTCGTCGTGCGAACGGTTCTGCTGGCATTCATGAGTATTGGTGTGCTCAGTCTTTGCATTGATGACGTGCATCAATCGGCGAGTACATTGCCGCCATGGTTGCGCATTCTGATTTACTTTGCTGCGTTGTTTGCAACTTGGATGCAGCTGCATAATGGATTTGCTTTTTACTATGCCAAACATTATTTCGAGCTAAATCCTGTTCCTTCGGCGGATGGTCCCGATCCCCAGGGTTTTGTGTTTGCCGGCAATGATGAGCCTGTGCTCACCGATTTTCTGTATGTCGCTTTTGCGGTCGGTCTTACCTATGCGATGAGTGATGTGAACCTGGAGGATTCACGCATGCGCCGCACGGTGCTTTTTCATTCTATTGTCAGTTTCCTTTTTTATTCGACGTTGATTTCGGTGATCCTCAATCTCATGACCTCTGCTTGATGGCACCTCATGCGTTGAAGGCACCTCATGCGTGCCAGAGGGCTAGGTGGATGGCAGCGATGGACCAGCTCAAAAACTGATCGAGAGTTGGACGCCCCCTGCGATCACGGCGGCACGGCTGGGGTTGCCGCCAGGATTCACGATCCATTGCAGTACCGGCTGAACCGAGAGCATGCTGTTGATTGGAATCGTGTAATTGAGCTCCAGCACATGCTCGTTGCTAAGATTGGAGCTAAGGGTCTGACTCAATTGACTTGAGCTGATGCCGAAGGCGAGCACATCGAAGGGCCTCCCCGGCAGCAATCCCTGGCTCAGCCATCCTCCTGAGAGCACGAGGGGCGTGGGGTTGTTTACGGGATTGAATCCAGCGCTGAAACCCAGCCAGAGGCGATGGTCGAGGCCCGCCGGCAGTTGCAGCGGCAGGCTGAAGCTGCCGTAGACGCCCTGGTTGGGGCCGGGCAGACTCGCCGTGCTGTTAAAGCCCCCCATATGCAGCTCAGGAGCCGGGAGTTGTCTTGAAATCAGTCGCTCTCCCTGGCGAATTGGTGAGCTCACTGCCCTGGATCCGGGCAGATCCAGCATGGTCCACTGCACCAGTTGCAGGGTTCCATTCACCCTTGGTTGCCCCGGATTGACCCCCAGCAGGGCGGCCAACTGGGTTTCACTGTTGAGCCAGAACTGGCCCAAGCGCAGCTCACTGCTCGGGCTTAGGCGCACATGCATTAGCGCCCCCGGTGCCACAAACGGATTGATCGGCAGGCCGGTGATCGTGAGGTTGAGGGTGTTGTTGAGGGTGGAGTTGATGTAGTTGTTGAAGACAGCCGATTGCACAAAGCTCGGGTTGAGAGACAGGATCCCGGCCTTGAAAAACACTGGATCACCAGCGGTGATCCGTTGCACGGAGGCCTCGGTGAGCCAAACCCCGGTGGGGTGGGCGCCGGTTTGTAGGGGGAACGTGGTGCCCAGGGCCAGGTTGAGATCGGGGTTGCCGCTGAAGGTCGTCAGCTGCAGCTGCGCTGACCAGTGATCAAGCTCGCGCCAGTGGTCGCGTGGTTTGGCAAGCCCTGGGCTGAAGGTTGCATTGAGGCTGAGTTGTTGCATCCAGACGGCGCTGGTTCCGCCTGTGCTCAATGACCCGCCGAGGGGCTCGGCGGTGAGATTGAAATCCAGTTTCATCCAGCTGGGGGTGCCGAGGCGATCACCCAGGCTGGGCCAGCCAACCGGGAGATCAAGGGGTTGGGAGGTCTCATTGGCTGCTGCTGCCAGGGCCTGGGAGACCAGCCCAACCAGCAGGACTACCTGCAGCAGGACTGCAGGTAGTCGGGTTGCAGGCCGGAGGGCGAAGAGGACCACGTTGTGCAGGCGCTGTCCCAGAGGGCCATCAAGCCAGGTCTGAGCGCACATTAGGTGGGTTGTGCTGGAAGTCTCCTTCTGGGCGGGGATGCTGGGCGGGTCTGGGGAGCAGCCAGCCAACGTGCAGGGGCTGACTGAGGCCGCCTCACGTCACGACGAGTGGCAGGATTCACACCAATGGAGGGTTGTTTGTGGTCAAGGTGACCCGGGAGACGATGCTGCGCCTGCGACGACGTCATCGCGGCTACCTCATTGTGTTGACGGTGGAGATTGCCATTCTGCTGCTGCTGCCATTGGCCCAGGCGGTGTCATGGCTGCTGTCTTTTCTCATGATCAGCCTTTGCAGTGTGTTGATCGCTTATGTGAGCCGTTATTCGACACTGCGGCGTACCCGGCCATTGGTTTATGGCCTGGGGGCGGTTGCGGTGGGGATGGAGATCATCTGGAAATGGGCGCTTTATTTTGATCCAGCCACGGGGCTCTGGCTCACCCTTCCCCATGTGATCGCCTGGTTGATGTTTCTGATGCTGGCGCTGGTGCGCAAGGTCAAGTCGTTGGTGCGGGAACCCTATGTGACCACTTCGGTGGTGATGGGGGCAGCCTCAGGCTATTTGTTGGTCGGAATTGCAGGCGGGGTGTTGTTGAATGCTGTCTCGGTGCTGAGCCCGAGCACGTTTGCGCTGCCGGTGGTGCCGCAGGCCGCAGCAGGCCTCACCCCGGATGGCCAGGTCCAACACGCTGTGTTGGGTCAGCTTGCCAATGCCCCGGCATTGATGGCTGCATCCTTCAATTTGTTGACGACTGTTGGCAGTTCGGTGGCAAATCCGATCGATGTGCTCGGTCAGGTGAGTATTACGATCATTACAGTTTCAGGCCAGTTGTATGTGGCGATCTTGATAGCCTTAATCTTGGGTCGTTTTCATAAGAGAAGGTAATGGATCGAGCTTTTTCAGTGCAAAAGCTCGATCGAGCTGCTCAAAGGCGTCACCGCTTTTATGGACAGTTGTTTGTCTTGATGCTGGCTCAAATGGCTTTGGGGGCGCTGCCCTGGCGATTGCATCGTTTTGGTGTGATTGGCACTGGGCTCATGATGCTGCTGCTCGTGGTGGAGCTGGGCCGCCCGATTCCTGGCCTGCCGAGTAACGGTGTCCATGAGGGCAGGCTTTACCGTCTCTTTGGCCTTGCCGGGCTGACAGCTCTGTCCATTTGGTTGTTGGCCCTCAATCAGGCCGGCCTGCATGGCCTGTTGGTCCTCTTGGTTTTGGTGTCGTTTGTGTGCTGGAGCCTGTTGCGCCTGCTGCGTTTGCTCGCCCAGGAACAGGTGGTCAGTCGATCGGTGTTGGTTGGGGCTTTGGCTGGCTACCTGATGCTCTGCATCAGCGGAGGGCTTTTCCTCAGCGTCTTGGAGACCCTTCAGCCGGGAAGCTTCGTGGATCTGGTGAGTACCCAGCAAGCGGGTGGTGTAACGGGCAGTCACCACCCCGTTTCGCTGGGTCAACAAGAATCCAGGCAGGTGTGGGAAATGGATTTCACGCGGATTAATTATTTTGCTTTTGTTAGCACGACCACAGTTGGGTATGGCGATATTGTGCCGGTGAGACGACTTGCCCAGTTGGCGAGTGTTTCGCTCAGTATAATTGGTCCTGTTTATATTGCAATGGTGATGGGTTTGCTCATTAGTCGGTACACCGTGCAGGCCCAGGTTGAAGAGGCCTTGGAGGAAGCTAAGGAGGCTGAAGAGGCTAAGGAGGCTGAATAAGCCGAGGCAGCTGAAGGTGTAGGGGATGAAATCAAACGACTTTAATTGATTCGAGCTGGCCCAGATGAGTCAGCTCGATGGCACGCCGGAGCGACTCAGCTTGAGGTGGTCCCCGTAGCAGTCTGGGTAGCAGTCTGGTCAGAATCCAGTTCTGAGAGTTCGCGTCGCTCCAGGCCCACCTCGACCCCGAGGTGCTGGTCGTGGCGGCCGGTGATCAGCAGGGACGAGCGCTCGCGGGTGGCGATCTGCCAGAGCCACTTCAGCAGAAGGGAGAAACGGTTTTCCATCTCGGGCATGAAGGCCAGGTGGGCCAGGCCCCACATCAGCCAGCCGAGCTGACCGCTCACCCGCAGGCCACGCAGGTCGGCCACCGCTGTCATCGGACCGATGACGGCCATGGTGCCGAAGTCGGTGAAGCGGAAGGGGCCGGCTGTCTCGCCGGCCAGTTTGGCCATGATGTCTTTGGCGACCCAGCCGCCCATCTGCACGGCAGGACCAGCCATGCCCGCAAGGGGTTTGCCATCGGCGGTGTGGCTGTAGGAGCACAGATCCCCCACCACCCGGATCTCAGGGAAGCCAGGAATCGAGAAATCGGGCTGCACCACCACCCGGCCGCCCCGGTCGGCCTCACAGCCTGTGGCCTTGGCCAAGAGGGTGCCGAGGTGGGAAGCCCGCACTCCAGCGGTCCAGCAGACTGTGGCGGCCTCAAGGGTGCGGGTCACAACGCTGCCATCGGTTTGTTTGAGCCCCACCACCACGGCACCGTTCTCGATCTGCTGCACCCGAGCTCCAAGCATCAGCTCCACGCCTTTGGCTTCGAGCTGATGGCCTGCGGCCTGCGAGAGGCTGGGGTCCATGGCGCGCAGCACCCGATCACCCGGATCAACCAGGACGATCCGCGTGTCTTCCGGGTTGAGCTGTTTGAAATCGCGGCCGATGGTGTGGCGCATCAGCTCGTTGAGCGAGCCGGCCAGTTCGCAACCGCTGGGGCCTCCTCCAATCACGGCCACGGTCTGCAGCACCTTGCGGCGGCTCGGATCGGGTGTTTGCTCGGCTTCTTCGAGGGCCATGAGCACGCGGCGCCTGATTTCGTCGGCGTGCTCGAGGATTTTCATCGGTGGAGCGGCTGCTCGCCATTCCTCGTGGCCGAAGTAGCTGCTACCCGATCCCGCCGCCAGGATCAGGTGGTCATAGACATAGCGGCGGTCGTTAAAAACGACTTCTTTGGCCTTGGGGTCAATCGCCTCGACTTCGCCCAGCAGGATCTGCACATTGGGTGCATGACCCACCATCTGGCGCAGGGGAGAGGCCACATCGCCTTCAGAGACCAGGCCTGAGGCCACCTGGTACAGCAGCGGTTGAAACAGGTTGAAATTGCGCTTGTCGATCAGGGTGACGCGCACCGGTTTGCCGATCAGGCGGTGACAGGCCCTCAGCCCGGCGAAGCCACCCCCCACGATCACCACATGGGGCAGCGTTTTCAGCGATGCATCGGGGGGGCTGAGCTCCAGAAAGAACCGTTCAGGGGCCATGGGGTCTCGGGCGCTGAAACGACGCTATCGGTTGGCCAGAGGTTTGGCTTCCCTGCTAAGTGTGGGATCGGCTACTGAGCGCGTCATGTCTGTTGCATCACTCGAGGCCTTCGTGGCCCGCATTGCTGATGACGAGGTGCTGCATGGAAAAGTGCACGGGGCCTCGGGCATCGATGACATCGTGGCGATTGCCAAGGCCCATGGTCACGACGTCGATAAAACCGTGCTGCTGCGTGAGCACGCCAAGGCCCTGGCCTCGGCCGATGACCACGCCCTCACTGGCATCAACAGCTGGGCTGATGCCCTGATGCACACCTTCGGGGCCAGTTCCCGCGACTGAGGGCCACCGGGTTGTTCTGCTCAGACACCCAGATAGGAATGGCCAAGCTCGCTGCTGTTGACCAACTCGACGGCACTGCCGCTCAGGCCAATCTGTCCGGATTCCAGCACATACCCCCGATCGGCAATCGACAGCGCTGCGTTGGCATTTTGTTCAACCAACAGCATCGTGAGGCCATCCCGGTGCAGGCCAGCTAAGGCCCCCATCACTTCGGCCACCAGCTTGGGTGCTAACCCCAGGCTGGGTTCATCGAGCATCAGCAGGGTGGGGCGGGCCATCAGGGCCCGCCCAATCGCCAGCATCTGTTGCTCGCCACCTGAGAGTGAACCGGCCAGCTGATTCCGCCGTTCGGCCAAGCGTGGGAAAAGGCCATAGCAGCGCTCCAGATCCACCTTGATGCCGGCCTGATCACGGCGCAACCAGGCCCCCAGCGCCAGGTTGTCGGCCACACTCAGCCCGCCCAGCACCCGCCGGCCCTCGGGGCAATGGGCAATCCCCAGCTTCACGGTGCGGTGGGTGGGGAGGCCATTGATGCAGCCGCCATGCCAGCAAACCCTGCCGGCCGCCGGGGGCACCAGCTGGGAGATGGCACGCAGGGTGGTGCTCTTGCCGGCGCCATTGGATCCCAACAGGGCCACCAGTTCGCCCGGATACACGACCAGATCAATGCCCCGAAGCGCGCTGATCCCGCCGTAGTGCACCGCGAGTCCCTCGAGGCTCAGCAGGGGCTGCTGCGCTCGCAGGGGTGGCGGTGGGATCGGCCGTGTGATCGGCGGTGGGATGGGCGTTGCCATCAGACGACTCCCCCCACGCCCAGGTAGGCCTCGATCACCTGGGGGTCTTGGCGCACGGCTTCGGGGGTCCCGAGGGCGATGCGTTTGCCGAAATTGAGCACGGCCAGGCGGTCGCAAAGGCTCAGCATCAGCGGCACATGGTGCTCAATGATCAGCACTGTGAGCTTGAACTGGCTCTGCAGGCGTCGAATCAGCAGGCGCAAGGCTTCTTTCTCACTGGGGTTCATGCCGGCGGCGGGTTCATCGAGCAGCAGCAGCTCCGGGCCGCTCGCCAGGGCCCGGGCTATCTCCAGGCGGCGGCGGTCGCCATAGGAGAGGGCGGCGGCAGGCTGGTGGGCCAGGGAGCCGATCTCCAGCAGCTCGAGCAGGTGCTGGGCCTGGTCGCGCAGCGTCTGCTGGCGGCGCCGACCAGCGGCCGTGCCCAGCAGGGCGGCTGCCCAGGGCAGGCGGGCCTGGCGGTGCAGCCCCACCAGCACGTTGTCGCGGCAGTTCAGTGAATGAAACAGCCTCAGGTTCTGGAATGTGCGGGCGATACCGAGCCGGTTGATGCGGCTCGGATCCAGGTTGGTGATCTCGCTGCCTCGCCACAGCACCCTGCCGCGGCTGGGAGGGGTGATGCCGGAGATCAGGTTGAAGAGGGTGGTCTTGCCGGCTCCGTTTGGCCCGAGCAGGCCAAAGATCTCGCCGGGTTGAACGGCCAGCTCGATGGCGTCGAGGGCCTGGAGCCCGCCGAAGCGAACCCCCAAATTCTCAAGCTCCAGCAGCGGTGGTGTCATCGCGGGCCGGGGTCGAGGGCTTCTGTGGGTTCTCCACCCCCTGGCGCCCTGCGCAGCCCCTGGAGCGACCGCCCCAACCCCTGAAGCCGCTCCGGTGTCACCAATCCCTGGGGGGCCAGCAGCGGGCCCACCAGGATCACCAGGCCAAACACGATCAGGCGCAGGTCACCCACGGGGCGCAGCAGCTCGGGCAGGGCGGTGAGCAGCAGGCCACCCACAACCGGGCCCAGCCAGGTGCGCGAGCCACCAAACACCACAAACGCCCGGGTGGTGATGCTGGCGTCAAAATTGCCGAGACGGGCGTTCCAGGAATTGAAGAAGTGGGCGCTGATCACTCCGGTGATCGCGGCCACCAGGGCACTGAACACAAAGGCCAACAGCTTCGTTTGGGCGGTGTCGATGCCCTGGCAGGCCGCGGCCAGCTCGTCATCACGGATCGCCGCCATGGCTCGGCCGGTGCGGTTGTCTTCCAGCCGGGCAAACAGCCAGCAGATCAGGGCCAGCACCACCAGGGTGAAGGCGGCGTAGCCACCCGGATTGTTGAAGGGCTGGGGGATGCCGAAGATCCCGACGGCGCCGCCCAGGGCCTCCTGGTTGAGGGTGGTGACCCGCAGAATCTCGACCAGGGCGATCGTGGCGATCGCCAGGTAGATGCCCCGCAGCCGCAGCACCAGCTTGCCGATGCCCAGGGCCAGCAGGCCACTGACCAGGGCGGCCACGGCCATCTCCAGCATCACCGAGCTCAGTGGGTAGGTGGGGTCGCCGCCGCCCAGGGCTGGCACCCGGGTCGAGAGCAGGGCGGCGGTGGTGCCGCCGATCGCATAGAACCCTGGGGTCGCCAGGGAGAGCTGACCGCAGCTCAATGGCAAGTAGACCGACAGCCCCAAGAGGGCGCCGATCAGCATCTGTTGCAGCAGGCTGGCATCGTGAAACGCGGCTCCCATGGCTTCAGACCTTGGTGGCCAGCGGTTTGCCGAGCAGGCCCTGGGGGCGCACCAGCAACACCACAAACAGCACGCCGTAGGCCACCACCTCGCGGTAGCCGGACCATGCGGCGGGCACGCAGGCTTCAGCCAGGCCGATCAGCAGGCCGCCGAGCACGGCACCGGGCACGCTGCCCAGGCCCCCCAGCACCAACACCCCAAGGCCCTTGAGGCCATAACCAATCCCGAAATACGGGCCGGCAAGGCTCACGCTCAGGCCCACGAGCCCGCCCGCTAGGCCAGCCAGAAATCCACTGAGGCCAAAGGCGATCTGCACCATGCGGTGGCTGTTGATGCCGAGCAGCTGGGCCGTGGTGGGGTCTTCGGACACGGCCCGCAGGGCCTTGCCGCTGCGGGTGCCGTCGATCCAGAGGCTCAGGGCCGCCAGCAGCACGGTCGCAACCAGGAGCAAGAGAAGCTGCACCGTGCGCACCTGGGCACCAAACAGCTGAATGGCCACGGGGAGGCCCCCCAGGCTGCCGCTGGGGATGGCGTAGCTCTCAGCCCCGACCAGAAGCTGGATCAGGTTAACCAGCACCACCCCAGCCCCCAGGCTGGTGATGAGGGCCAACAAGGGGTCGGCATTGCGCTCCCGCAGAGGCCGAAAAGCCAGCCGTTCAATCAGCAGGGCCACGGTTGCAGCGCCAAGCCCCGCCAGCGGCAGGGCCAGCCAGAAGGGCAGGGCAATCGGTAACTGGAAGCCCGCCAGCAGACCGTTGGCGCCGACCGCACCACCGATGAGCAGATAGGTGAAATAGGCCCCCAGAGTGAACACCGCCCCGTGGGCGAAGTTGATCACCCCGAGCACTGAAAACACCAGCGTGTAACCCAACGCAAAGAGGGCATAGACCGCACCGAGCGAAAGGCCGTTGAGCAGCAGTTGAATGAAATCGCTACCCATGGGTCTCCTCCTGAAGCTTGGTCTGGTGCAGCAACAGAGCGTTGGCGGGCACGAACAACACCGCTGGTGCTCCCAGCGCAAAAAGATAGGCGCCGGGATGGTCCTGGCCCGGAAACAAAAGCGGTGCCACATTGACCAAAATCACGCCAACGACAAGGGCATAGATCCCCATCATCAAGGCGGGGTCATAGCGCGGGGGTGTGCGCAGATCCCAGACCGGGATTGGATGCCCCCGCCGGGGCGATGCCCAGCGGTAGCCAGCGAGCAAGGAGTAGGCAGCCATCCAGGCCAGCACCAGGAGATACAGCAACAGCTGGGGGCCTCGTCCCCGGGATGGGTTGTTGGGTAGCAGGTAGGTCGCCAGCAACAACAATGCGAGCACGATCAGGGCTGCCATGGCGACGAGGGCAATGCGACCAGGTGATGGACCTTGGCCAGCAGCAGCTGGGTGAACAACAGGCCGGAGTTCTCTGCCATAGCGTTACTTCAGCAGCATGAAACGGCCGCTCTTGCCGTTTGGGTCCATGCGCACCTGGGCCACAAAGAAGTCCTTCTGGATCACCTCGCCCTCAGGCGTGAACCGGATCTCGCCCAGGGGGGTCTGGTAAGTGCCGCCCAGGATTTCATCCATCAGGGCCTTGCGGGCTGCGCTCACGCTCAACCCTTTGAGGGGGGTGCGCTTGTCGAGCCGTTGCAGCGCCTCACCGACGACCTGCAGGGCCGCATAGGCCTGGGCCGTGAGCTGGGGTGGAATCACGGGTCCCTGGCCGCTGCGGGCCTGATTGGCGATGAAGGCCTTGACGAAGGCCCGGTTTGCTGAAGTCGCCAGCTCGGGGCTATAGGCCTGGGCGATCAGAAGGCCGTCGCAGTACTTCTGGCAAATCGGGTAGATGTTCGGCGTGTTCATGCCATTGCCGACCACGATCGGGCCTGCGTATCCCAGCTCCCGAAGTTGGCGCACCAAGTTGCCGCCATCGACCCCCTGCAGGCTGAGCACGATCAGGTCAGGTTTGAGGGCCAGGGTGGCGCTGATCTGGTTCTGGAAGTCGTTGTCGGCCAGTTGGGTTCGCTGCACCGTGACCGGCTTGAGCCCCTTGGCGGCTAGGGCCTTCTGGAACACGGCTGTTTCAGCGGTGCTGTAAGCGTCGTCTTGGGCATAAAAGACCGCTGCTCTCTGGATGCCGGGGTTGCGTTCCATGGCCTTGGCAATCGAGAGCGGCGCGATCACATCGCTGGCGGCCGAAACGCGGCTGATGAAGTGACCAATTTGGGGAATGCCCATCGCCGTGTTGGAGGGCGCCACGACGGGCATGCCGCGACGCTGGGCAATCGGATCAGCCGAAAACGCTTGTTGCGAGAGGGTGGGACCAATCACGACCAGCATGCCGCGGTTGATCTGCAGGGTCATGGCGTTGTTGGCGCCAGGGTCGTCACTGCCGCTGTCTTCGATGGCTAGCCGCATGGGCGTGCCGTTGATGCCGCCGTCGGCATTGCGGGCGGCTAACGCCAGGTTGAGGCCTAGGCGCTGGTCCTGGCCGTAAACGTTGGCATTGCCGCTTAGGGCCAGCACCGCCCCCACGGGCACCCCTTCGCTGAGCTGGACCGGGGCGCTGCCACTGCGGTCAGCACCACAGCTTGACAGCAACAACGGTGTGCCAAGCAGGGAGCTCAGCAAAACGATCAGGCGTGCTTTGGTCAACATCTACTGGTGAATTAAGCGACAGCGGCAAAGCTGTCGCGGAAGGCCGTGATCGTGGCGTCGATGTCGGCGTCGGTGTGGGCCAGGGACGTGAAGCCTGCCTCAAAGGCGCTGGGCGCCAGATACACGCCCCGCTCGAGCATGGCGCGGTGCAGCTTGCCGAAGCGCACCGTGTCGGCTGCCTTGGCCTGCTCAAAGTTGTGAACCGGCCCTTCACAGAGGAAGAAGCCAAACATGGCACTGATCGAACAGCCGCTGATGGGCAGACCGGCGCTGCGGGCGCCTTCGAGAATCCCTGCGATCAGCCGTTTGGTGAGTGCATCGAGGCGCTCATAGGTGCCGGGTTGCTTGAGCAGTTGCAGGGTCTTGATGCCGGCCGTCATGGCGAGGGGATTGCCACTCAGGGTGCCGGCTTGGTACATGGGGCCTGCCGGGGCAACCATGGCCATGATGTCGGCACGGCCGCCGTAGGCACCCACTGGAAGCCCACCGCCGATCACCTTGCCCATGGTGGTGAGGTCAGGGGTGATGCCGAATTTGCCCTGGGCACCCCCGTAGCTGATCCGGAAGCCGGTCATCACCTCGTCAAAGACCAGGAGGGCGCCTTGCTCCTTGGTGATTTCGCGGATCCCTTCGAGGAATCCGGGCTCGGGGGTGATGAAGCCTGCATTCCCCACGACCGGCTCCAGAATCACCCCGGCGATCTCGCCAGGGTTCTCTGCAAAGAGGGCCTTGACGGCTTCGAGGTCGTTGTAGGGGGCGGTGAGGGTGCTGGCGGCGGTGGTGCGAGGCACCCCGGGTGAATCGGGCAGGCCGAGGGTGGCCACCCCCGAACCGGCCTTCACCAGAAACATGTCGGCGTGGCCGTGGTAGCACCCTTCAAATTTGATGATCTTTTCGCGGCCGGTGAAGGCGCGCATCAGGCGCAGCACCGACATGCAGGCCTCGGTGCCGCTGTTGACGAAGCGCACCATCTCCACCGACGGCACCGCTTCGATCACGAGCTCAGCCAACTCGTTTTCAAGCGCGCAGGGGGCACCGAAGCTGGTGCCTTTCTCGAGGGCCTCATGCAGGGCTGCGATCACCTCCGGGTGGGCGTGGCCGCAGATGGCAGGTCCCCAGCTGCCGATGTAATCGATGTAGCGGTTGCCGTCGACGTCCCAGGCGTAGGCGCCCTTGACCCGGTCAAACACGATCGGTTGCCCACCTACCGATCGGAACGCGCGCACCGGCGAGCTGACGCCGCCCGGCATCAGGGCCTGGGCTGCCCTGAACAGGGCCTCCGACCGGGAGGTGTT
>CAMDVN010000043.1 GCA_945877595.1 Cyanobium sp. NIES-981
GCGCTGACCAACTCAGAGCGCACCGCCAGCGTCAGGGCTCTCAACCACGTCAGTGTTCAGCAAATCTCTCAAAACAGCATCAAAAAGATCTTTCTGGCCAATGCGTCTGCCATGCAGGAGTTTGCTGCGGTGATGGCCCATCGTGAGGCAGAGCGCTGTGCATACACACCTGCGCAGCAAGAAACCTATCAATCGGGCTTGGTGCAACGCATGCTGCACACGTTTGGCCGAATATTAGGCGGCTGATATTAGGCAGGCGATATTAAGTAGCTGATATTAGGTAGTTAAGTGATTCGCCCAGTATCTGGTCCAGATTGTCTGGGTTCGGGCTTCAGGTCCAGGCTCAAAATCGGTATTTGATTGTGCTGTACAGGCCCTTGCCGATGAAATAGTTGCTGCCCCAGATGGCGTTGTCGAGCTGGTCAAGATGATCGATCTGGCTGACCCACCCGAGCTCCAGCTGCCAGCTGGCACCGGCCAGAAGCCTCACCAACACCCCCCCGGCGCCGATGCCGTTGTTGAAGACATTGCGGGCACCCTTGAGGGTGCGAATGCGGTTGACACCGCCGTAGCCCACAAACGGCACCAGCTGCACCGTTGTGGCCTGCTGCCGCCAGATGCTCCACGCGATCTCCGCTGAGGCCAGGTAGCCGCTGTCGCCGCTGATGGTCTGCCCGGGTAATCCTCGAATGCCGGTATCGCTGCCGATCGTGAAGCCCATGTCAGCGATCAGTGGATTCAAGGCGATCTGGCCGGCGCCCCTGAGGCTCAAGCTGACATTGGGCAAGATCGCTGTCGCCAGGCCGGCCGCCGCCCCCAACGCCGTGGATTGTCCGGGGATGACGCCAATATTGCCCAGGCTGGTCAGCTGGTTCTGGGGGCTGAAACCATTGGCACCCTGCAGGCCATAGAGCGTTGCACTCCAATTGGAGCGATTCCGCACACCGTTGACCCCCAGACCAAAGCGAAAGAAGCCGCTGTTGGTGGTGGAGTTCTGCAGGGTGTTGAGCAACGGAAACGGCCGCCCACCCGCGTAGGAGTCGTTGCGGTTCAGGCTGATGCCACCAAAGGCATACCAGCGTTCCCTCAGGCTTTCGCTGAACACCCATTCCAGTTGGCCGTAACCCTGAAATTGCCGGAAGGACCACTGCTGCGCCGTCAATGGCCCCTCCACCAGATTGCGGCGGCTGTAGCCCAACGACCCCGTCAGCCGCACGTTGTCGCTGAGTGGGTAGGCGTAGCTGAGCGATGTGATCACCGCACCGAGCTCGGGTGTGTCGTCCATGTCGCCTTCGCCGTAGATCAGCAGGGTGTCGCCGTCGGCGAGCAGGTCGTTCTGCAGCAAGGTGCCTACGGCGCGCCATTGGCCGTTGCCAGCGTTGCCGTCATTGCGGACGGACAGCTCACCGCGCAGCGGCTCGGATTTCTGGTCAACCCGCAGGGTGAGCGAGGCTTGGCTTGAATCGCTGCCCAGTCGGCCGATCGATCCCTGCACTCGGTCGATGCCTGGCCAGCGCTTGAGTTGTTGAATTTGCCGGTCCAGCGCAGGCAGGTTGAGAACGGTGCCCTGCAACGGCCGCAGCAGCCGGCGAATGCGGGCGCTGAAGCGGGGATTGGCGCTGATGATTCGGATCTCGGCGATCCGGCCCTCGACCACCTCCAGGGAGCCCGGTGCCGGGCTCGGCAGCACGTACACGCGGGTGTTGACGTAGCCATCGGCCACATAGCGGGCGCTCAGCGCAGCCGCACAGGCCTGCAGCGTGCCCTTGGGGGTTGGTCGCCCACAGGCGGCGAAGATTTGGCGCAACTGCTCGGGGCCGTAGATGCGGCTGCCCTGGACCGTTGGCAACACCGCCGGCGCACGCCCTCCCTCCCCCTGGGGTTGGGCGGGTTGCGGTGAGGGTTGGCTGTCCAGGATTGGCGTTTCGTCAGCGCTTTTGTCGTCCTTGGCTCTGGGTCGGCTGCGCTCGATCGGCGCTGGCTCAGGCAGACGCACCGGCCCCGGTTGCAGGGGCGGTGCGATCAACTGGGCGAGGAGCAGCATCAGCGGCGACCCGGCAGTGGGCTTCAGATGTTGAGGAGTCTGGAGGGGAGGCCCTTCTTTGACTAGCCAGATTGGAAGGCTGTCTTCTGGGCTGTCTTTCCGGTTGATCGCCCTACAGTTTTGTGATTGATTGCCTGCGATGGTCATGGCGCAGCCTTCCTGGCATCGCAGCATTGCCCTGGGCGCATGTCTCCTCTTGCAGGCTCCGGCAGCGCTCTGGGCCAACGACATCACCCCCAATGGGGCTCAGGGCTTTGGTACGGCAGTAAGTAATAACGGTTCTGGCGATTACATCATCACCGGTGGCACGGTTTCTGGGCAAAAGCTGCTGCATGGCTTTGACACGTTCAACATTCCTGCCGGCGGCAGTGCCACCTTTGATGGTGTGGCAAGAACGGAACTGATTCAGTCGATCTTTGCCGTTGTCTCGACGGGCTCGTCCACTCTGGATGGCGCGCTGAATGTCATCAACTTCAACCTGGCCTCCACCAGTGCCACGCCTGAGCTGTTTTTGATGAATGCCAACGGTTTCATCCTGGGAACCGGTTTTTCCACCAACGTGCAGCAGCTCAATCTGTTTGCTGCCGATGGAATTCTGCTCGGCTGCTCCGTCGGCTCTTCTGGCTGCGGTGGTCCGAATCAGTATCAATTGCTGTCTGTGCAGACGACTGGTGCCGATCTACAGGCCAACACCAGTTGGTCGTCAAGCAACCAGTTTAAAGGCCTGGTTTCGGATGCTTCCCTCGACAAGACCATCGTGGTGCTGAGTGACAGCCTCACGGTCAGTGAGTTGAGCTTGGCGGGCTCCTGGATCCATTTCGATTCAGACTCAGATCTGAGCGTCAAGCAACTCAAGATCGTGTCCCAGTGGTTCCCTGGAGCCTGGACCGGCGATCTGGGCGATCTGGTCGTGGGGAGTTTCACGCCATCCAACTCCGTCGGATCTTTTGGCCAGTTCACCCCTGATCCAACCGTGGTGGAGGTGGATCCCCTGGACACCGACGCCGACATGCTGCCCGATCCGCTGTCGATCTATGCGGTCAACGGCCTGGGATGGACTGAGCCAGGAGACGTTGTCTTCGCGGGAGCGATTCGGGCGGCTGGTTACGCCTATCAATCGCCTGCGGCGGGTTCGCCATTGCTCAACGAACAGCAGGCAGTGGTGAAGGTGTTTGCCAGGCAGGCTTATATCTCCCCGGTGGAGTTTCCCGGGGGCACCACATCGCCCTTTGGCCCGAATGCCGGTGTGAGCAGTTCGGAGGCGATCTCTTACAACGGGCTCTATTTCGGCTTCGCAGCCACGATTGATATTGACCCGGCTCTGCATGACGATTACTACATTGTTGATCCCTATGCCTATTGGTACGACGACTACTCCGAAGAGCTTGACATGTGGACAGCTCAAGATTCGGATGAAGGTCTTGATTACAACGATTACGAGGCGGCTTACGACGACGAAGACATGGCCCTGGCCGAGGGTGACGATGGCTTTGATTTTGGTGACGGCACCGACGAGGCCGCGTCGGATGGCTCGTCCGACATCACAACGGATGACAGCGCCGACGTGACTGCGGCAGCATCACTGCCCAGTGTTGACGTGCCTGCCAACGAAGCCTCCGCCAATTTCAGCAGCGGTGAGCAGGCGGCGGCGTCCCAGGCGGCCACCGCCCTGGGCCTGAGCGCGGTGGAGGCGCTGTCGCCCCAGCAGGCCCAGCAGATCCTGCAGCAAGCCATCATCGCCGTGCAGGCCCAGGGGGCAGGCGGGCAGAACCGCTCGTCGGTCTGGCGCGAGCCGGCCACGCTGCTGGCGGCGACTTCGCCAGGCTCTGGCACAAAGGGCTTGTTGCCCCAGCAGTTCAACCGGGCCCTCTACAACCCGGCCATCCTGCAGCTGCGCTTCACCGAGGCTCGCGGTCGCACCACCAACGTTGATACCGACGCCTTTCTGGATCTCACCTTGATTCCGGCCAGCGGTGCGATCGTCGGCCGGCGGGTGGAGGTCGCGATTGGCAGCTTCAGCAGCCAGCTCAAGCAGCTTTACAGCCAGCTGTCACGGCAGGAGGATCTGGGCGTGTCCAGGGCCAGTGCCCCGGCCCGACGTCTTTATGAGGTTCTGATCGGGCCGTTGCGTGATGAGCTGGAGCGTCAGAAGGTCACGACTCTGTTGATCGGTGCCGATCGCGGTTTGCAGGGGGTTCCCTACGCGGCGCTGCATTCGGGGCGTGACTTTGTTGGGGAGCGCTTTGCTTTTGCCTTGACCCCGTCGCTGTCGCTCACCAACCTGACGCCGTCGGTTGTGGGCGAGAAACGGCTGCTGGCTGCCGGGGCCTCGCAATTCGATGGGCTGGCGCCCCTCCCCCTCGTGCCCCAGGAGCTGAAGGCCATCGCCGCCAGCGAGCGCAGCGACGCGGTGCTCAACGCCTCATTCACGCCGGCAACAATCGAGCGCACCGCCGCCGACCCCCGCTACCACCGCATTCACCTGGCCACCCACGCCGAGTTCCTGCCGGGTGGGCCGAGCAAGTCGGTGCTCTATTCAGGCACCGGCCCGATGTCATTGGCGACCCTGGCCAACCTGCGCAAGCAGCGGCAGGGCGCACCCCTCGACTTGATCGTTCTGAGCGCCTGTCGGACGGCCCTGGGCGACAGCGAAAGCGAGCTCGGCTTTGCCGGGTTGGCCCTGCAGGCCGGTGCCCGCAGTGCCATTGGCACGCTCTGGTATGTCGACGATGTGGCGACCTCGGCCTATTTCATTCAGGTGTACCGCTACCTGGAGCAGGGGTTGCCCAAGGCGGAGGCCCTGCAGTTCACCCGCCGTGATTTCGTCAGCGGCCGCGTGCAGCTCAGTGACGACCAGATCATGGCCGCTGATGGCCAGGTGCTGCTCAGCGGGCTGACCAAGGTGCAGCAGCGACGGGTCAACCAAGGGCTGGTCAACCCCTTCTACTGGGCCGGGATCGAGCTGCTGGGTGCACCCTGGTGAGCACTCAACCCTGCAGGTAGGTGGTTTGGCGCAGGCTGGTCTCCAGGTGGGCCATCAGACGACGGGCGTCGCTGATTTTGAGGCTGCCACGGCCGATCGCCGCTTCGCTGGCCACCCGTAGTCGCTCCAGTAGCCGCGGTGGGTCGTGCTCCATGGCCTCCAGCACCTCGGCATTGGTATCGCCCCGCACCACATGGTCGACGGTGTAGCGGCCCCCCTCAGGCAGGCGGATGTGAACGGCGTTGGTGCTGCCAAAGAGGTTGTGGAGGTTGCCCATGACCTCCTGATAGGCCCCGCCCAGAAACAGGCCGATCCAGTAGGGCTCGCCGGCACGGAGGGGGTGCAGCTCCAGCAGGGGCTTGTGCTGGCCGCGGTCGATGAAGCGGGCGATTTTGCCGTCCGAATCACAGGTGAGATCGGCAAAACTGCCCAGCCTCTGGGGTGCTTCGTGGAGCCGCTGGATCGGCAGCACGGGGAAGAGTTGGTCAATGGCCCAGGTGTCGGGTGCCGATCGAAACACCGAGAGATTGGCGTAATAGGTGCTGGCCAGGACGGCGGGAAGCTGCTGCAGCTCCTCGGGCACATTCAGGCCCGGGGGTAGCTGGGCGAGCCGTTCGGCGATCGCCTGACAGCTGGCCCAGGTGAGCTGCTCGGCCAGGCCCCGCTCGGGCAGGCTCAGATAGCCCAGCCTGAAGGCGGCCAGGGCATCGTCTTTGAATTTGATGGCGTCGTTCCAGGCCTCCTGCAGGCGTTCGAGGGGGCTGGGCTCATCTCCCGAGGCGGCCAGTTCAGAGCCCGCCAGCGTCTCGAGCGGAATCGCGGTGATCTGCCGGTAGGTCTCCCGCAGGTTGCGGATGATCAGGGCCTCGTTGCCAAGGGCCGGGGGCACGGCCTGCGGCAGGGCATCGCTGCCCAGCACGTCAAAGACCAGCACCGAAAAGTGGCTGGCCAGGGCGCGGCCGCTCTCGCTCACCAGGGTCGGTACGGCCACGCCGTGGGGCAAGCAGCACTCTTGAACCGTGGCGACCACGTCGTTGGCGTAGTTCTGCAGGGAGTAGTTGGTGGAGGCGGCGCTGGCGGTACGGCTGCCGTCGTAGTCGATGCCGAGACCACCGCCCACATCCATGTAGCCCATCGGTGCCCCCAGGCGGGTCAGCTCCACGTAGATCTGTCCTGCCTCCTGCAGGGCGTCCTTGAGCACGGCGATGTCGTTGATCTGGCTGCCCACGTGAAAGTGGAGCAGGCGCAGCTCGCCCAGGAGGTTGGCCTGGCGTAGAGCTTCCACCGTGGCCAGCAGATCGGGTACCGACAGGCCAAATTTGGCCCGCTCCCCCACCGAGCTGCTCCAGCGGCCGGTGCTGCGGATTGAGAGCTTGGCCCGAATCCCGATCAAGGGGGCTGCGCCCAGCTCCCGGCTGGCCGTGATGATCCGTTCAACCTCGTCGGCCTGCTCGATCACCACCACCGGCTGGCGGCCCAGCTGGCGGGCCAGGATCGCCGTCTCGATGTAGCGCTGGTCTTTGGTGCCGTTGCAGATCAGCAGTGCCTCAGGGTCATCGAGCAGCGAGAGGGCGATCAGCAGCTCGGCTTTGCTGCCGGCCTCGAGGCCGAAGTGCCAGCGGCGGCCGCTTTCGACCAACTGGTCGACCACATGGCGCTGCTGGTTGCATTTGACCGGAAAGACGCCCTGATAGCGGCCGTCGTACCCGTATTGGGCGATGGCCCGATCGAAGGCGGCATGCAGGCGCTCGAGCCGGTCTTCGAGAATGTCGTCAAAGCGGATCAGCAGCGGCAGCGACAGGTCGCGGCCCTGCAGCTCGCGCACCAGCTCGACCAGGTCGAGGGAGCCGCCCCGTTCGGCCCTGGGTTGCACCATCACGTGGCCCCGGTCATTCACCGAGAAGTAGGGCTCCCCCCAGCGGTCGATCCCGTAGAGGGCGGCGCCATCGGCGGCGGTCCAGCTGGCTGGGGCGGCGATCGTGGAAACGCTCACAATTGGCAGCTCACGGTTGGTCGCTCAAGGGGGGCGAGGGTGGGGGCGGTGATCACGGCACCACTTTGCTTACCAGTGGGGATGGGCTTGCCAATGGGTAGGGGCTTGCCAATGGGTAGGGCCGCCCCACACGATGGCGCTGATTGACCGATTTTTGCCATGGCCAGCGAACGCACCTTCATCGCCATCAAGCCCGACGGCGTGCAGCGGGGCCTGGTGAGCGAAATCCTGGGCCGTTTTGAGCGTAAGGGTTTCAAGCTGGTGGGTCTCAAGCAGCTCACCCCCAGCCGGGAACTCGCGGAGAGCCATTACGGCGTGCATCGCGAGCGCCCGTTCTTCGCCGGTCTGGTCGACTTCATCACCAGTGGTCCCGTGGTGGCGATGGTTTGGGAAGGTGACGGCGTGATTGCCAGCGCCCGCAAGCTGATCGGCGCCACCAAACCCCTCGAGGCTGAGCCCGGCACGATCCGTGGTGACCTGGCAGTCAACATTGGCCGCAATGTGATCCACGGCTCCGACGCCCCTGAAACGGCTGGGTTTGAAATCGACCTGTGGTTTGAGGCCGACGAGCTCAGCGATTGGACTCCCGCCGATCAATCCTGGCGCAGCGAGGGCTGAGACCCCAGGCCGGTGCCCTGAGGAGTGGCCTGGGGTCTCAGTCAAATCGATTCCAGCGAAAGGCCTCGAGGGCGGCTGCGGCCTCGAGGGGCAGCGGCGCACCTCCCTGGGCCGCCTCGATCCCCCGACTCACCCAATCGGCGGTGATCGCAGCCAGCAGCACCCCGTTGCGATGGTGACCGCAGGCCAGCCAGATCCCCGGGATTGGTCCGGCCCCCAACAGGGGGCCTTGATCGGGGGTGCAGGGGCGACAACCCCACCAGCGCTCCATGGGCGGCCAGCTGCTGGCTTCGGGTAAGAGGGCGGTGAGCCCCTCTTGGAGCTGGCGCTGACCCCTGGGGGTGAGGCCTTCGCCAAAGCCCGCCTCGGGTTCGCTGGTGGCTCCCACCACCAGAAGGCCGTCGTGGCGACTCACCAGGTAGGTGCCAGGTCCAAACAGCACCCGCCGCAATGCCTGCCGCGGCCCCTGCAACGACAGCATCTGACCCTTCACCGGCACAATCCGCAACTGGGGCAGCAGCTGGCTGCTCCAGGCGCCGCAGGCCAGCACCGCCTGGCTGCAAGCCAGGGTGCGCTGCTGACCTGCCGCATCCAGCACCCGAATGCCAGTGAGCGCGCCGTTGGGCTGGCTGCCGTTGCGCACCAGTTCCAGCACAGTGGAACCCTCCTCAAAGCTCACCCCCAGCTCCACACAAGCCCGCTCGAGTGCCCGCATCAGCCGCCTGCGGTTGTCGATCTGGCCGTCTTGCTCAAACAGCAGCCCAGCTTGCCAGCGTTCGCCGATGCCAGGAACCTCCTGCTCGAGGCCGCGGCGATCGAGGCGCTGGCCGTAGGCGGAGGTGGGGTGGGCGTTGCGCTCGGCGGCGCTGGCGAAGGGAACCACGATTCCACAGGGGCGGTAGCCACAGGACAAGCCGCTGTCGGCTTCGATCTGCGCCACCCAGGCGGGGATCTTGGCCAAGCTGGCCTGGCCCAAGGCGAGCAGATCGCCGCTCAGCCCTTCGGCATGGGGCGCCAGCATGCCCGCCGCCACAAAGCCAGCGGCCTCACTGCGCCGCCGGCTGATCACCTGAACCGGTTGATCACGCCGAGCGAGCTGATGGGCCAGGGCCAGGCCCATGAGGCCCCCACCAAGAATCACGATTGGACCAGGCTCCTGAGCCGGGGGCGCGCTGGGGGCCATGGCCGGGCTCAGCTCGCCTTGAAGTTGTAGCTCTTGGTGATGGCAAAGATGCTGCTCGACATCACCACAATCGCGATCAGATTAGGAACAGACATAATGGAGTTAAGCGTTTCGGTTGTGAGCCAGAGAGCATCAATTTCGGTCAATGAGGCAACCACAATGGATCCAACCCAGATCAGCCGAAATAGCCGATTGCTGCGGCTGCCAGCCAAGTATTCGAGGCAGCGTTCGCCGTAGTAGGCAAACACAATGAGGGTGCTAAATGTAAACAGCACCGTGGCAACAATCCCAACCCATGCTGAATTGGGAATACCCCAGTCGAAGGCACGGCTGAGCATCGTGAAGCCGTCTTGGTTGGCCACATAGGTCTCACTGCAGATCACGAGCAGGCCCGTGGATGTGGCCACGAGGGCGGTGATCAGGTTGCCCAGCATGGCGATTGTGCCTTGGAGCACCGGGTCGTTTGGCCTGGCCACGGCATGCACGATCGGTGTGGTGCCCATACCTGTTTCCTGGGTAAAGATGGCCCGGCGCACGCCGCTGGCCACGGTCACCGTTAGGGCGCCACCGGCCATGGCCTTGCCGCTGAAGGCATCATTGAAAATGAGCTTGATGGCATCGGGAATCGCGGCGCTGTGGATGAGCAGCATCACGACCATGAAGGCGCCATAGCCCAGCAGCATCACGGGCACCAGAACCGCACTCACCCGGCTGATTCGCTGAATGCCGCCCGAGATGATTCCCAGGGTGAGGGCGGCCACCAGGCAGCCGCTCACAATCCTGGGAAGCCCCAAGGAAACGTTGAGGGTGTTGGCCAGTTCCATGGCCTGCACGCCATTGCCAAGGCCAAACACAGCCAGCGTGCCCACGCCGGCAAACATGGCGCCCATCCATGCCCATCGCTTGCTGAGGCCGCGGGCCATGAAGTACATCGGCCCACCCACCCATTCGCCGCGCTCATTGTGAGTGCGAAATTTGATCGCCAGCAGAGTCTCGGCAAATTTGACCGCCATCCCCACGATGGTCACCACCCAGAACCAAAAAATTGAGCCGGGCCCGCCGAGGCTCACCGTTAAGGCCATGCCGGCCAGGCTGCCGGTGCCCACATTGCCCCCCAATGCCGTCATCAGGGCACCAAAGGCTGAGATGCTGCCCTCGCCTTCGCTGTGGCGCAGAGACTGCCACGCCTGACGCACACCAAAACCAATGAGGCGTAGGGGCATGAATTCAAGCCCCAGGGTTAGAAAGATCCCAACAAAGGAGATCCAGTCGACCAGGAGTCCCCAGACGAACTCGTGAACATCACCGATCAATCCCAGGGAATCCACGCCATCACAGCCATTGGGCGTCTTGATTATCCCCCCTTCGGTTCACGCGAGCTGAGGCCAGGTCGCCAGGAGCGAAGGTGGAAGTGTACGACCAGCATTCGGGCCATAAAGACGGTCCACCAGGTCAGTACCAAGGCCACCAGTACCGGCCAGGTCAGGGTGTCAACTTGATCGGCGATCAACAGGGCCGCAATCAAGACGAGGCTGCCCAGCACGGCGATTTCCTCGTAGGGCTCGCCTTGGAAGGTGCGCGGTTCCCGCCCGGTGACCACATCGAGCAGCATGCCGCCACCGGCGCAGGTGAGCGCGGCACAGATCGGCATCCACCACCAACCCAGTTCGGCCTCGAGGGCGACCCACGAACCAATGATCGTGAAGGTGGCTAGGCCGATGCTGTCGCAGCAGCTGAGCAGCTTGCTAAACCAGGGAGTCTCTGGGGCCCCCTCATTAAGGAGCCTGGACAACAGAGAACCGCAGGCAATCACGGCCACCACCACCAGCAGATAGGTGGGATTGTTGAAGATGAATGGGGGTGAGCGCAGCCCGCCGATTAGCAGATCGCGCAGGGTACCGCCGCCCACGGCCGGCAGCAGGGTGAGAATGAAACAGCCCCAAATGTCATAGCGCCGCTGCAGGGCGCGTAGAAAACCCGAAAATCCGAACGCTGCTGTACCGATTAGATCGAGGCTGTAAAACCAGTGGGAGTCCACCAGCTCTGCAAAGGCATGGCGGCCTGCAGGGCCCAGCACTCCTTTCTGTGGGCCGTCAATGCGAGCCTCTCGCCAGGGCTTGAGACTCCAGGCTCCCCGGGCGGCAGCCTGGATGCCGCCCGGATCACCGCTGGCCAGGCCAACAAGCTCCACACTGCGGTCAAAATCGCCGGGATTGAGCAGGCCAAAGCCACGCTCTAGATCCATCAAGGACAGGGTTTCCCTGAGCATCTCGCTCTGATGCTCAGGCTGGCTGCCTGGGGCAAAACGCTGGATGATTTCTACGGCTTCTTCAGGGTGAAGCTTGGAGTAGCGCCAGCCTTCCGCCAGGGCCCGCAGCAGGCGGGCGAGTCGATGGCGGTTGGTGTGATCACTGAGATCGCTGCCACGCACATAGAGCCCATCTTCGAGCACCGCGTGATTGCCATCTCCGAAGCGCACGGTGAAGAGGTCGGATTGCAGAGAACCCGCTCGCAAAATGGTGAGGAATTCGTCGTTGCTCCTCGCTGTGGCGCAGTCGACGCGGCCCTCGATCAGGTCGATGCCATTGGCTTGTTGTTGGACCAGCTGCACATCGTTGAGACCCATGCCCTGCTGGCGGAGCCAGGAGCCCAGATCAATCTGGTCACTTTGCAACCAGCTGCCGATGCGTTTGCCGCGCACGTCGACGGCACGGTGAATGCCGGCATCGTCGCGGCACACCAGCATCGTGGCGGGGTGCTGGATCAGCTGGGCCACATTGACGATGTTGGCCCCTTGACGCCGCAGCTTGAGAGCCTCAGCACTCGAAGCCATGGCCACATCGGTGTCTCCCTGAATCAGCCGGTCCAGGGGGTTGATGGTGGGGCCCCCGGGTTGCACGGTGGCGCTCAGGCCCTGTTGGCTGAAGAGATCCAGCGCTTCGGCCACATAGGCGCCGGCAAAGCGGGTCTGAGCAGGACCGCTCAGCTGTAGCCGCAGCGGTGAGGCTTCACCGGGGCGGGCCGGCAGCCAAGCCCACAGGCCCAGCAGCAGGGCCGCCGCAAGACCCGCAATCAAACCCCTGATCAGACGCAAGCGCAATCTCATGCCAAAAGGTTGCAGTCAGAGATCTGGCTGTCAACGGTCTCAGGCCATGGCAGGGTCAACCGGGTCTTCCTCGCCGCGCAGGCCGAGGCGGCGGCTCAGCATGGGCAGGGTGAGCCCCTGCACGGCCAGGTTGAAGAGCACAACCAGAAAGATCAGGCCTTCGACTTCGGCAGAATAGGTTTTGGCCAGCTCTGGAGTAATGCCTGGGAGAGTATCAATGGTGTGAATCACTGTGTAGCAAAGCGCCAGGGGGACGGCGCCCCGCAGCCCGCACCACGAGATCAGAATATTTTCACGGTTGCTAAAGGGCGAGAAGCGGCGGAAGAGCAGCACACTGATAGGCCGTGCAATCAGCATCAGCGCAATGGCGCAGAGAATGCCCTCCGGAAGCACAAGGCGAATGTTGTGTGGGTCAATGATCACCCCAAACAACAAGAACACCAAGACTTCCATCATGGTGTTAAACGGCTCGAGGCTGTGCTCGAGGACGGTTTTGGTGATGATTGGGTTGTCGTAGATGTTGTTGGCGAGGAACAGGCCTGTCACGTAGGCCGTGATGAAACCTGAGCCATTCAGCAAGGTCGATAAACCGTAGGATGCAAGGGCAATTGAGATGCCCACGATCAGGATTTGATTTTTATCTTGAATAAATCGACAGAGTATGAACTGGGCCACGTAGGTGAGAATGAGGCCCACCATGATGCCGCTGCCGATGCTTTTGATGAAGGTCTGCACCTGGCCCGGAATCCCAGGAAGCACACCATCCATCGAGACGCCGGTGGTGGCCTGCGTGCCCATGCTTATGCCAATCACCAACAGCAGGAACAAAATCGCTGCCGGATCATTCACGGAGGATTCAAATTCGAGCAGATTCCGCACGCGCGCCGGCACAAATCGACTAACCGTAGCGAGCACGTTCAGCGTGGCGCCAGCATCGGTAGAGCCCAAACTTGCCGCGACCAGCAAGCAGATCGACAGGGGCAGGGCTTGAAACTCAGGGCCCCCTAGGGTTGTGCCGAAGACCGTATAGATCCCGAAAATCATCAACCCAAAGGCAATTGATGAAATAATCACGCCACCGACGGCCAGCAGCAAGCCGTAGCCAAGGAAATCGCGAATCTGTTTTAATCTTGTCGTCAGACCGGCATAAAAGAGCAGCATTGAAAGGCTGATCACATGCAGCTGTTCAACGCCTGCCGGGGTGAAAAGTTCGACATCTGGGTTGATCATTGCGCCCAAGATGAGCACGCCCAGGATCGCCGGAACTTTCAGCTTTACGGCAAACTTGCTCATGGCAAGGGTGCCGAGAAACGTGACGGCCACCACGGTGAGCACGACGGGGAAGGGGATGCTGTTGATCACCTCGGTCATGGCGTTGGCATCGCCCTGAGTGCCGGCTTCGACGGCTGCTTCTCCCGTGGCGCCCGTGGCGGCCGCCAGCATTGTTGTAAAACTTGATCCCAGGCTTGCCACGGGGTTGCCTGCAATCAGTGGACTCAGCCAGGTCATCCACCCGTCTCGCCAATGAGCCTCCACATTAAGGGGAGCTCCTAGGGCGCCCCGGGTTGACCGCGGCTCCATAGGATCAAGCCGAGCACAGCAGTGAGAGCTTCGCCATGGCAGCGCAGGGTGAGTGGGAGGCGGTAATCGGCCTGGAGACCCATGTGCAGCTGGGCACGGCCAGCAAGATTTTCACGGCGGCTTCAACTGCGTTTGGCGACGATCCCAACCGTCACATTGATCCGGTGGTCTGCGGCCTGCCGGGCACGTTGCCCGTGCTCAATCAGGCCGTGCTCGAGTTTGCGGTGAAGGCCGCCATGGCGCTCAACCTCACCGTGGCTGAGCACAGCAAGTTTGATCGCAAGCAGTATTTCTATCCTGATCTGCCCAAGAATTACCAGATCTCCCAGTACGACGAGCCCATTGCCGAAGGCGGTTGGATTGAGGTTGAGGTGGCGGAGAAGGGCAAGGAGACCTACCTCAAGACGATCGGGATCGAGCGCCTGCATATGGAAGAAGATGCCGGCAAGCTGGTGCATGCCGGCAGCGACCGCCTCGCCGGCTCCACCCATTCGCTGGTTGATTACAACCGGGCCGGGGTCGCCCTGGCTGAGATTGTCTCCAAGCCCGATCTGCGCACGGGCCGGGAAGCGGCCGAGTATGCCTCCGAAATCCGCCGAATCATGCGCTACCTGGGGGTGAGCGACGGCAACATGCAGGAGGGGTCGTTGCGCTGCGATGTGAACATCTCGGTGCGCCGTGGCCCCGATGCGCCGTTTGGCACCAAGGTCGAGATCAAGAACATGAATTCGTTCTCCGCCATCCAGAGGGCGTGTGAGCACGAGATTCAGCGCCAGATCAAGGCCTATGAAGCCGGCGAACCGGTGGTTCAGGAAACTCGACTCTGGGATGAGAGCAAACAGCTCACCAAGAGCATGCGCTCCAAGGAGGGCGCCAGCGACTACCGCTATTTCCCTGATCCTGACCTTGGTCCGATCGAGGTGAGTCCTGAGCAGCGGGAGGGTTGGCGCGCGGAGCTCCCGGAGCTCCCCGCCGCCAAGCGCCACCGTTATGCCGAAGCGATGGGCCTCTCGATCTACGACGCCCGGGTGCTCACCGATGAGCGGCCGATGGCTGAGTACTTTGAGGCGGTCGTGGGGGCGGGGGCCGATCCCAAAGCCACCGCAAACTGGATCACGGGCGACATTGCCGCCTATGTAAACGCCCAGCGCCTCTCGTTTGGTGAGCTGCCTTTGCGGCCAGAGCAGCTCGCCGAGATGGTGCAGATGATCGAAACCGGCGCGATCAGCGGCAAGATCGCCAAGGAGATTTTGCCCGAGCTGCTCCACAGGGGTGGCTCTCCCAAAGCCATTGTGGCGGAGCGCGGCCTGGGCATGATCAGTGATCCTGCCGCGATTACGGCCGTGGTGGCCGAGCTGCTGGCGGCCCACCCTGAGGAGGTGGCGGCCTTTCGGGGAGGGAAAACCAAGCTGCAGGGGTTCTTTGTGGGTCAGCTCATGAAGCAGACCGGTGGAAAGGCCGATCCCAAGCTCGCCAATCAGATCCTCAGCGCCATGCTTAAGGGTTAGGCGGTGATCCGGGCCCTAACCGGACCCGGTTGCCAGTGCCGAATCGATTTGGGCCGCCAGGTCTTCGGGGCTGGTGCGGTTGTTGAGCACCACGCTGGCGCGATCCCGCTTGCGCTCGAGCGGCCACTGGGCGGCAATCCGGGCGCGTGCCTCGGATTCGCAGAGCCCGTCGCGCTGCATCAGCCGCTGCAGTTGCTGGGCTTCATCGCAGTCCACCAGCCAGATTTCGGTGCAGAGGCCCTCGAGCCCGGCCTCAAACAGCAGCGGGATCATCAGCACCACAGCCCCTGCCGAGGCTTGGTTGACGAGCTCCTGGCTGAAGCGCTCGCGCACCAGGGGATGGACGAGCTGCTCCAGCCAACGGCGTTGGGCCGGATCCTTGAACACGATGCGGCCCAGGGCGGCCCGGTCGAGGGTGTCGACGGCCAAGGCGCCGTCGTTGGGGCGGGCCAACACAGCGGCACCAAAGTGGGCGGCGACGGCTGCCGTCGCGGCCGTGCCGGGCGCGAGGGCCTGCCGGGCATAGCTATCGGCATCCAGTACGGGCAGGTTGTGGTGGTGGGCCAGGATCTGGCCCGCACGGCTCTTGCCGCTGGCGATGCCGCCGGTGAGGCCAATGCGGCGTTGGGGCGGTTGCGAGGATGGCGCCATGGTTGAGCCTTTTCTACGGGTGTTGGGCCGCGAGCTCAAGGAGAGCGGTGTTAAGTCAGCCGGACTTGTGGTGTTGCTGGCGGCCTTGAGTGGGGGTGCCTTTGTACTCAGTTTCGAGGCGCTGCTGCCCACTGGAGTGGCCAATGGCCTGGAGATCCTGGCCCTGCTGGTGGTGCAGGTGTTGGGCGTGATCTTCACCCTGCTGGTGCTGGCGGCCCGTTCGATGGCGGCCCTCAGCACCGATCTTTCGGTGTTACGGGTAACGGGTCAATGGAGCATCCAATCCAGCCCCGGCACTGATCCAAGGCTGGATTGGACGCTGCCGCGTCTGCTGGCCGTCGCTGTTTCGGCTGGCATTCTCTACCTCTACTTTGTTGTCGCGGCGCTGTTGGTTGGATCACTGGTGTCGAACCAGACCCCCGATGTGCGCGAAATGGTTCAGGTTTTTGAGTGGGTCAGTCCGGCATCGATGTTGCTGGGTTGGTTGCGCACGAGCCTGTTGGCGGCCGCGGGGGTGCTGGCGGTTGTGCGTCACTCGTGGCGTCGGGCCCGTTCGCTTCCAGGCCTACCGTCGGTCATCTCCGGCAGTGTGCTGCGGGCGATCTTGCTGATGCTGGGGCTTGAGTTGTTCTATCAAGTCTTGGCCCGTAGCTTTGGTTCTGGCTTGGGTCAGGTGATGCGATGAGGCAGTGATGTTGAACACCCAGAGTCCTGAGCCCGATCGCAGCGCTGATCACAGCAGTGATCACTGCGCTGAGATCTCCCCTGATCGAAGTGCTTCGCTTGTGTTTACCCTCAGCGGGGGGCTGATGGTGCTTGGGCTGGTTGGTCTGTTTGGGGCCCAGCAGGGCTGGTTTCAACGCCACCTGCAGGTGTCGGTGCTTGCGCCGTCCAGCATGGGGTTGGTTCCGGGGACTCCGGTGCGCCTCTCTGGGCTTCGAATCGGAGTGCTGGACCGCATGACGCTGCAGCCCGATGGGCAGGTGAGCCTGGTGCTGCGCTTGCCAGAGCGCTACCGGGCCTGGGTGAGTCCAAACAGCACAGCCAAGATCAGTGTCAACAGCCTGATCTCCCCCAACTATGTGGAGCTCACGCCTGCACCGATGGATCCGGCCCTTGTGCCCACCAGCTTCAAGGTGGCCTTCGTGAAGGTGCCCAGGCTTGAAGATCTGCTGATCGGGGCTGAATCAACGCGCCGGCAGCTCGACCGCTTGTTGCGGTCGAGCCAGCACATCGCTGAGCGGGAGTTGCCCACCACCCTCCAGGGCCTCAATGGCACAACAGCCAGCAGCACCGCCCTGGCCCAGGCCGCTGAGCGGGAGCTCGCCCCCACGACCGCCGAGTTACGCCGCGCGCTACGCACGATTGACCAAGCAGGACGATCGGCGTCGCGCACCAGTGATGCCGCGCAGCGCAACCTCGATCAGCTGAGTCCTGAGTTTCAGGCCGCCCTGCGTGCGTGGTCTCGGCTGATGGCCCGCGGCACCGCGGCGCTGTTTGGTCTGCAAGGCTGGCTGGAGCCGGCTGCGCCCCCGGAGACCCCCCTGCCGCAGACCAGATCACCACAGACCACATCACCACAGACCACATCACCCGTCACCGTGCCCCAGATCCAGCCCCAACCCCCGAGCCGATGAGCACCTTGTCTGCATTGAGCGCCGCCATCCCTGCCCCATGGGTGGCTGTGGACGGTGGGGTCACAGCCCCTGAGGGGTTTCGTGCCGCCGGGGTTACGGCCGGGCTCAAAGCTTCGGGCCGGCCGGATCTGGCCTTGCTGCTGGCTCCCGAGGGGGCTGTGTGTGCCGGTAGTTTCACCACTTCCTTGGTGCGAGCGGCCTGCGTTGAGCTCTGCGCTGGCCGGTTGGCCGCCAGGGGTGGACGGGCCCGGGCGGTGCTTACCAACTCGGGCCAGGCCAATGCCTGCACCGGTGAGCGTGGCTTGGCCGACAGCCTGACCGCCACTGAAGCGGTGGCCAAGCGGCTGGATCTGGCAGCCGAGGAGGTGCTGATCTGCTCCACGGGCGTGATTGGCGTGCCAATTCCGATGGACATCCTTCTGGCCGGGCTGGATCCGCTGGTGGCAGGCCTCAGCACCACCGGGGGAGACGCAGCAGCCCAGGCGATTCTCACCACCGATCTGGTCGACAAGCAGGTCGCCATCGAGGCCAGCCTCGGGGGTCGCCGGGTGCGAATCGGTGGCATGGCCAAGGGTTCCGGAATGATTCACCCGACCATGGCGCCGCCCCAGGCCACCATGCTCGGCTATCTCAGTTGTGATGCCGGGGTGCCAGCCAAGCAATGGCAGGCCATGGTCACCCGGGCGGTGCAGCGCTCCTTCAATGCGATCACGGTTGACGGTGACACCAGCACCAACGACACCTTTGTGGCGTTTTCAGCCGGTGATCCGCTGGATCCAGAGCACCTGGGGGCCCTGGAGCAGGGTCTCACCGCGGTCGCCCAGCACCTGGCTCGGGCGATTGCCCGCGACGGCGAAGGCGCCACCTGCCTGATCGAGGTGCGGGTCGAAGGCTGTCGCGATGACGCCGGGGCGCGCACCATCGCCCGCACGGTGTGCGGCTCATCACTGGTCAAATGCGCCGTGCATGGCCGCGATCCCAACTGGGGTCGGATCCTGGCTGCTGCAGGCCGTGCGGGGGTGTTGTTTAACCCGGGTGCCGTGGAGTTGTGGCTGGGCCCATTCCAGCTGATGGCCGCCGGCCAACCGCTTCCATTCGATCGCAAGGCCGCATCGCAATACATGGCCGACCGCGCTGCCGATGCCTACCTCTGTGCCGACACCGTGCCGATTCGCCTTGTTGTTGGAGCGGAGCCTGGCTGGGGCGTGGCCTGGGGTTGTGACCTGTCGGCTCAATATGTCCGCATCAACGCCGATTACACGACGTAGGCTCAGATCCGCTGGGCAGCAAGGGGGTTGAGGGGATTATGGAGACGGTTGCACAACGTATATGGAGGAGAT
>CAMDVN010000044.1 GCA_945877595.1 Cyanobium sp. NIES-981
GGCACCAAGACGACTTTTTGCATCGCCTGGTGCGGGGGTGCCTGGCCCTGCAACAGGCCCCTGATCTGGCCATGGAACTCGACCTGGTGCCGGTCGATTACGTGGCGGCGGCGATCGGGGCGCTGGGCTGGCGGCCCGATCCCCTGGGATTCCATGTGCACCTGCACCACCCCGAGCCCGTGCGCTGGGCCGATCTGCTGGGCGGCTTGATTGAGAAGGGTGCCCCCCTGCAGGCGGTGCCCCTGGCCGCGTGGCTCTCGGCCCTGGCCCAGCAGCCCACCAATCCGCTCTACCCCCTGCAGCCCTTTTTCACCCATCGCTGGGGGGCCGAGCAGCTCACCTATCCCGAGCTCAATGCTCCGGCGCTGAAGGCCAGGCCCAGCTGCGCGCTCACCCGCGCTGCCCTCGAGCCGCTGGGGGTGCAGTGTCCCAGCTTCGAGGCGCTGATCGAGCCCTATGCCCGCACCTTTTTGACCCCCTAGGCCGGCGAACGCTCCTGTTGATGAACTCCAACACCTGCCGCTACCGCCACAGCCTGCGCCACTGGCAGCCGCTGCTGGCCAGCCGGGCCCTGGGCCGCAAGCCGATCGCCCGCACCCTGGCGGGGCAGCGGTTGGTGCTCTTTCGCACCCAAAGCGGCCAGGCGGCGGCCGTCGCCGAAACCTGCCCCCACCGGCGCCTGTCGCTGGCGGTGGGGCGGGTGCGGGGCGAAGAGCTGGTGTGCCGCTACCACGGCTGGTCGTTTGATGCGGCCGGCGCGATTCGCTGCCCGCTGATGGCGGGCCATGGGCTGCAGCACCAGGCCTTCGCGGTGCGAGAGGCCCAGGGGCTGATCTGGGTGCGTGAGGCCGCCAATCTCCCCCCGTTGCCCAGCTGGAGCAGCGATGGCCTGGTTTTGGCGGGGATGGCCTTTCACACCGTGCCGGCGCCCCTCGAGCTCACCCTCGACAACTTCACCGAGGTGGAGCACACCAGCAGCATTCACCAGGTGTTTGGCTTCACCGAGCCGGCGGCGATCCAGCACCGCCTTGAGCTGGAGCCCGCTGCCACCCGGGTCTGGAACAGTGGCCCCCAGAAGGCGTTCCCCCCCCTGTTTAACGGCTTCATCGACAACCGCCCCGGCGACACCTTCGCCAACGACTGGATCACCACCTTTGCGCCGCTGCTCACGATCTACGACCAAACCTGGACCAGCCCCAACGGCCGCCGGCGCCGTTTCTGGCTCAAGGTGGTGATGTTCTTTGTGCCGCTGGATGATCAGACCACCCAGCTCACCACCTTGGTGTATTCGCCCAAGGTGCTGCCGGGGCGGCTGCACCGCTGGCTGGCGGCGCCGATCATCAAGGCGGTGACGGCCCACGAGCTCAACCTCGATGTTTGGGCCCTGGCCCAGCTGGCCGATCTCAACACCGAGCTCAACCCCCGCACCCTGGGGCCGCTGGATCGGGTGCTGCTGGAGAACCGTCGCCGGCTGCGGCCCGGCTATCTGGAGCCCTAAATTTGTTATTGCCTGAACCGTTGTAATTTGACTCAGCCCTTACAGCTGAGTCGCCTGGTTTGAGAGCCCAAGCCGAAGAGCCCATCGCGATCATCGGCATTGGCTGCAGGCTGCCCGGTGGGGCCAATTCAGCGCGGGCGTTCTGGACCCTGCTGCGCGAAGGGCGCGCGGCGATCAGTGAGGTGCCGACCGAGCGCTGGGACCTCGCCACCCATTTCAATCCCGATCCCACGGTGCCGCTGCATCAGCACGTGCGCCGCGGCGGTTTTGTGGATGGCATCGACCAGTTTGATGCGGCCTTTTTTGGCATCACGCCGCGGGAGGCGGTGTGCATGGACCCCCAGCAGCGCCTGCTCCTGGAGGTGGCCTGGCAGGCCTTTGAAGACGGCGGCCAGCCGCTGGAGGTGATCCGTGGCCAGCGGGTGGGCGTGTTCATGGGCATCTCCAGCTCGGACTACAGCTCGCTGCTGTGGGCTTCGCCGGAGAACTACCGCATCCCCGACAACGAGCCCTTTGTGCTGCCGGGCAACACCGGCTGCATCGCCGCCAACCGGCTCTCCTATTTCTTTGATCTCAAGGGCCCCAGCTTCACGGTGGACACGGCCTGCAGCAGCTCGCTGGTGGCGGTGCACCTGGCCTGCGAGAGCATTTGGCGCGGTGAGAGCACGGCCGCCCTGGCCGGCGGCGTGCAGGCCCTGATCCACCCGGGTATCCAGAGCAGCTTCTGCAAGGCGGGCCTGCTGGCCCCCGATGGTCGCTGCAAGAGCTTTGACGCCGCCGCCGATGGCTACGTGCGCAGCGAGGGGGCCGGGGCGGTGCTGCTCAAGCCGCTGGCGGCTGCCCAGGCCGATGGCGATCCGATCGTGGCCCTGATCCATGGCACGGCCGTCAATTCCGATGGCCGCTCCAACGGCATGGTGGCGCCCAACCTGCGGGCCCAGGTGGCCTGCGTGCGGGACGCTTTTGAGCGGGCGGGCATTGACCCGGCGGCCACCCAATACGTGGAGGCCCACGGCACCGGTACCCGCCAGGGGGATCCGATCGAGCTGCGGGCCCTTGGCACCGTGCTGGGTGAGGGCCGCTCCGACGAGCAGCCCTGCCGGGTGGGGTCGGTCAAAACCAACCTGGGCCACTCCGAGACCGCCGCCGGCATCACCGGCCTGATCAAGGCGGCGCTGTGCGTGCAGCACCGCCAGCTTCCCCCCAGCCTCAATTTCCGCAGCCCCAACCCCTCGATTGATTTCACCGGGCTCAAGCTGCAGGTCCAAACGGAGCTCGAGCCCTTCCCCCGCGCCGACCAGCCGGCGGTGGTGGGGGTGAGTTCGTTTGGGTTTGGCGGCACCAATGCCCATGTGGTGCTGGCCGATGCCCCCAAGCCGCCACCGCCGCCGCGCTACGGCCAGTGCATGCCCTTCCACGTGCTCGCCCTCTCGGCCCGCACCGAAGAGGCCCTGCGCCAGCAGGCCGCCGGTGTGGCTGCCCTGCTCAAGGCCAAGCCCAACCTGCCCCTGGCCGACCTCTGCGCCACGGCCAACGTGCGCCGCAGCCACTTTGTGCGCCGCCTGGTGTGCCTCGGCCCCGACCGCACGGCCCTGCTGGCCCAGCTCGAGGCCCACGCGATGGGCTCTGGGGTTGTGGCTGGGGGTGGCCCAGGTGTGGGTCTGGCTGGTGCGGTGGTTGGGCAGGCGTCGCGCCGGCCCGGTAAATTGGCCTGGCTGTTCACCGGGCAGGGCTCCCAGGCCCTGGGCATGGCCCAGGGCTTGCATGTGCACCACCCGGTGTTTCGCGAGGCGTTTGAGCGCTGCACCGCCCTGCTCGATCCGCTGCTCGAGGCACCGCTGGCCAGCGTGCTGTTTCCCCCAGAAGGCCGCGAGGAGCAGGCCGCCACCCAGCTCAGCCAAACCAGCTTCACCCAGCCGGCCGTGTTTGTGGTGGGTTACGCCCTGGCCCAGCTGTGGGCGAGCTGGGGCCTCAAGGCCGACCTGCTCATGGGCCACAGCGTGGGCGAGATCGTGGCCGCCCACTTGGCGGGTGTGTTTAGCCTCGACGATGCCGTGAAGCTGGTGGCCGCCCGCGGTCGCCTCATGCAGGCCCTGCCCAAGGGTGGCGGCATGGTGGCCCTGCTGGCCTCGGCCGAGCAGGTCGAGCACCTGATCGCGGCCTCCCAACAACCAGCCGCAAGCGGCCTGGCGATTGCGGCTTATAACGGCCCCACCAACACCGTGGTATCGGGGCCGCAGAAGGAGCTGGAGGCTCTGGTCAAGGTGGCCGCCAGTGCGGGCATGGCCTGCCATCCCCTGGCGGTGTCGCATGCGTTTCACTCACCGGCGATGGCGCCGATGCTCGAGGCCTTCGAGCAGGTGTTGCGCCAGATCCGCTTCTCGCCCCCCAGCCGGCCCCTGGTGAGCAACGTGACCGGCGAGCTGGCCGGTCCCGAGATCGCCCAGAGCGACTACTGGTGCGACCACGTGCTCAGCCCGGTGCACTTCGCCCAGGGCATGGCCACCCTGGTGGCCCAGGGTGCGGTCACCTTTGTGGAGCTGGGCGCCAAACCCACCCTGCTCGGCATGGGCCGCCAATGCCTGGAGGCTGGCACGCCCAATAGCAATGCCACTGGATCCGGCGGTAGCTATGCGTGGTGGCCGAGCTTGCGCCCCGGCCTTGATGACTGGCAGGTGCTGCTGCGCAGCCTCGCCGAACTCCACCGCAGCGGCTACCCGGTCGACTGGAAGGGCTTCCACCGCCCCTTCCCCCACCGGCTGGTGGCCCTGCCGGGCTACCCCTTTCAGCGCCAGCGCTACTGGTGGAGCCGCCCCAACGAAGGCGAAGCCCCCGCCAGCCTCTGGCTCGGCCACATCGCCGGCTTAATCCCAACTCCAGTTTCAGGTTCAATCTCAGGTTCAACCTCGGGTCCAACCTCAGGTTCAACCCCAACCTCAGGTTCAACCCCAATCTCAGGTTCAACCTCAGGCCCAACCTCAACCTCAACCCCGGCGCTTGGCACAAGTGGGGGCGCCCCTATGGGTATTGCCACTGGCATCGCCACGGGCATCCCCATGGGCATCGCGAGCTCAGCTGGAGCGGCTGCTTGGCTTGGCCTCGAGCCCCTCGCCCTGCCCGGCGGCCAGGAGCGCCGTTACCGCACCCGGCTGGCCCCAGACGCCCCGTTTGACCTGGGCGATCACCGGATTCGCTCGCAGGTGGTGTTTCCGGCAGCGGGCTTTGTGCAACTGGCGCTGCAGGCCGCCCAGGCCCAGGGGCTCCCCCTGGCCTTGGCCGAGCTCAGCCTCGACCAACCCCTGCGGCTTCCCGACGCGGGCGCCGAACTGCAGCTCGTCTGGAGCCCCAGCGGCATCGAATTTCACAGCAGCGCGATCAATAGCAGCGCGACCCACAGCGACGCGGGTCAGGCGGCCGTTGGATCGGCCGGCACGACGTGGCGCTCCCACGGCGTTTGTCGGGCCGGTGCGGTCGGGGGCCAAGCCAAGGATCACGCGGGAGGTCTACCTCTTTTTCAACACCGTCAAACCAGCGCATCACCGCATCAACCCACCACCGCATCACCGCATCAAGCCACGGCATCAGCGCATCAAGCCACGGCCGCATCACCGCACGCTGATGTCGCTGTGCAGCGTTTTGAGCCAGTCCAGAAACAACAACCCCCCCCAAGCTCTGGGCCTTCTGGGCCTTTTGAGCCGGGCCCCTTTGAGCCCACATCGCCGCCGGCTGGTGCCGAAGCCCTCGATTTAGCGGGGTTCTATGGCGCCCTTGAGCGCTTTGGGCTCAGGTATGGCCCTGCTTTTCGCAGCTTGGTGTCGGTGAGTAGCCACGGGGATCGGGCTTGGGCCCGGCTTGAGCGCCAGAGCTCTGCGGCTGGTGCAGCGCAGGATTGGGCCCTGCTCGATGGCTGCTTTCAGGCGGTGGCGGCCACCCTCGATCCCGAGGCTGCTGCTGGCCAATTGTTTTTACCCGTGGGCCTCGACGCCCTCGAGCTCAGCCAATGGCCCCTGCCCGATCGGCTGCAGTGTCAGGTGCAGTTGCGCTCCAGCGAGGAGGCGGCCTTTGTGTTGGCCGACCTGCTGCTGCTGGATGAGGCACGGCCGCTGGGTTGGATTCGCGGCTTCCGCCTGCGTCGGCTGCCCCGCGCTGCTCTCGATTGGTTGTTCCCGCTCGAGGCCGCGGCCGAGCCCGAGGCCGCCGAGCGGGGCGTTGCCCAATGGCTGGTGCGGGCCGAGTGGGAGCCGCTCCCCGCAACCGCAACCGAAGCGGCAACAGTCTCTGAAATCCCCCTGGCATCCCTGCCCCAGCAGCTCGTGCGGGCCAGCGCCCTGGGCTCAGAGCCTTTGCAGGCCACCGCAGCCCTGCTAGCCCTCGCCCAGAACCACGGCCAAGCCCCTGCCACCAGCCCCATCTGGTTGTTGCTCGATACCCCTGAGAATCCCGCCCTCAGCGGTGCCCTCGAGGGCTTCGCCAAGGCGGCGGCACTCGAGCAGGGTCAACGCCAATGGCTGCGCATTCATTTGTTGTTGGCGGCCGAGCCTGGCGCCGCCATTGCCTCGGCTTCCCGATCAGCTGGTGCCGCCACCACTGCCGCGCTAGCTAACACTGCTGCGCCAGCCACCACTGCCGAGTTGGTGGCCAGCCTCCCCTGGGGCGAGATTGAGGCCTTGGCCGCCAGTGAGCTGGCCCTGGCCTGGGATGGTCGCCAGTTGTTTCGGCAGCGTTTGCGGCCCCTGCTGCCCGAGCGCTTCCGCTTCACCACCCGCAGCGTTGGCCTGCTTGAGAGCCTGGAGCCCACGCCCCTAACCACACCCCTGCCGGCGCTTGGCCATGGCGAGCCCAGAGGCGGAGCCCTTGCCCTCGCCCCCGGTGAACTCGAGCTTGCGGTGGAGGCGACGGGTCTCAATTTTCGCGATGTGCTCAATGCCCTGGGCCTGCTGCGGGCCTACAGCCGTCAGTTGGGGCTCGATGAGGCTGCCCAGGTGCCCTTTGGTGGGGAAGCGGTGGGCACCGTCACGGCGGTGGGGTCTGGGGTGGATCCGGCCTTGGTGGGCACCCGGGTGGTGGCGGCCCTGGCGGTGGGCAGCCTGGCCAGCCATGTGACCACCCGCGCCGAGCTGTGCGTGCCGCTGCCGGCGGCGCTCACCCCGGCCGAGGGGGCCAGCGTGAGCACGGCCTTTCTCACCGCGATCTACGGCCTGCAGAGCCTTGCCGGCCTCAAACACGGTGAAACCGTGCTGATCCATGCGGCTGCGGGCGGCGTGGGTCAGGCCGCTGTGCAGGTGGCCCAGCGTGCCGGTGCACGCATCTTGGCCACCGCCAGCGCTGCAAAACAGGCCGGCCTGCTGGAGCAGGGTGTGGAGGCGGTCTTCGACTCCCGCAGCCTGGATTTTGCTGAGCAGGTGCGCGCCCACACCGGCGGCCGCGGCGTCGATGTGGTGCTCAACAGCCTCAAGGGTGACTGGGTGGACGCCAGCTTCGAGGCCCTGGCCGAGGGCGGACGCTTTGTGGAGCTCGGCAAGATCGAGATCTGGAGCCGCCGTGACGCCGCTGAGCGCCGCCCCGATGCCAGCTACTTGCCGTTTGACCTGCTGGAGGTGGCGGCCGCCCAGCCCCAGCTGGTGCGCAGGCTGCTTGAGCAGCTGATGGCCGACCTCGTGGCCGGCCGCTACCAGCTGCTGCCGATCCAGGAATTTCCCGTCTTCCAAACGGTTGAGGCCTTCAGGTTGATGGCCCAGGCCCGCCATGTCGGCAAGGTTGTGATCACCAACCCCGACGCCATGGCGGTCCAGCCGCAAGCGGCTGCCCCCGTGTTGGCTGACGCCACCTACCTGGTGACCGGCGCGCTGGGGGGGCTGGGTTTGCAGCTCGTGCAGTGGTTGGCGGATCAAGGTGCCACAGCGCTGCTGCTGCTGGCCCGCTCGGCCGCCGCCCCGAGCGCTGGCGCCGCTACGCTGCTGGCCCAGCTGGAGAGGCAGGGGGTGAGCTGCACCCTGCTCCCCTGCGACCTGGCGGCCACGGGGGCCGCTGCTGCCCAAGCTGAGCAGCAGCTCGCTGCGGCGCTTGCCGCTGTGGAGCCGGCCAAGCCCCTGCGCGGTGTGTTTCACGCCGCTGGCGTGCTCCACGACGGCCTGCTCCAGGGCCTCACCCCCGAGGGCCTCGAGCGGGTGCTGGCGCCCAAGCTCGGCGGCTGGCAGTTGCTGGAAGGTGTGTTGGGCCGTGTTGCGATGGCGCCAACCCCGGCGCCCTTTGTGGTGCATTTTTCGTCGATGGCGTCGCTGCTGGGCTCCCCCGGCCAGGCCAACTACTGCGCCGCCAACGCCGCCCTTGATGCCCTCGCCACCCGCTCCTTCCTTGACGCCACCTTTGGCGCCAGTGCTCGGGTGCCCAGCTCCCGCGTGGCCGGCTTGCGTCAGCTCGCGATCCAGTGGGGCCCCTGGGACGGTGCCGGCATGGCTGGTGCCCTGGGCGAGCGCGAGCGGCAGCGCTTGGCGGCCCTGGGGGTGCGGCTGTTGCCGCCGCCGCAGGCCTTTGAGGCCCTGGAGCAGCTGTTGCGGCGGGGCGTCAGTGGGGCCGTAGGCGTGCTCGATCTTGACTGGGCCCGATTGGGGTCACAGGCCAGCCCGCGCCAGGTGGCCCTGCTGGAGCCGCTGGTGGCACGCGCCCAGGCCCAGGCTGCCGCCGGTGGGCCGGCTGGGGCTGCCGCTGCCGAGCCCCCCGCCTACCTCAAGGTGCTGCACGACACGCCGCCGCTGGAGCGCCATTCGCGCCTGGTGGGCTTTGTGCGGTTGCAGCTCGCCAAGGTGATGGGCCTGGCCGATCCCGATCAGATCGATCCCACCGAGCCCCTGTTCAACATGGGGCTCGATTCGCTGATGGCGCTCGAGCTCACCGTGTTGCTCGAAAACAACCTCGGCGTGCGTCTCACCGAGTCACTGGTCTTCGAGCACCCCACCGTCGACGACCTGGTGCACCACTTCCTGCGCGATGTGCTCTTCCCCGATGACACCCCACCTGGGGCTCCATCGGCTCCGGCACAGGCCCCAATCTCGGCTGGCAGCGCCCACCCCGCTGGCGCCGAGCCAGCCCCCGCCTGGGACCAACAGGTGGCCGATGTGGCTGCTCTCGACACTGCCGATCTGCTCAAACAGTTGCGCGGTGAATAAAACCACCGCGCCCCCCACCGCCAAGCTTGGTTTGGCGCCAGCCATCCAGCTCCAGCCCTCAGCCCTTTTCGATCAAGCGCTTGAGGATCTGCATCGATTGCTGCAGGTTGGCTTCGGTGAGCTCGTAGTAGAGCGGCCGCAAGAAGCCCGGGATTTCGGGGTCGACCTGGATCTGGTGGCGCAGCAGCACGCCGCCGCTCACCGGGGTGATGGTCCAGGTGCCCTTGAGCTGGCGGATCTGGTCGCCCTTGATCAGCTGGTAGCTGAGCTGGCGGGGTGCCGTTTCCTGCATCGCCAGGGTGGCCTTGATGCGCCGGCCAAAGGTGTAGGGCGCCAGGTAGGTCTGCTGCAGCTCCAGGGTGGCGCCGCTGCGGCGCACCATCTTGGCCTCCTTAATGTCGGGCATGACGCCCGCCATCGCCTCGTAGCTGGTAAGCACGCTCCAGGCCCGCTTGGCCGAGGCCGCCACAAACACACTGGCGGTGTAATTCCCCTGGCTGCCCTTCACGGTGGCTTTGGCCCCAGGGTTGGCACCTGGCTTGGCCGCAAGATTGCCAGCCGTGGGGGTCGCGGCGTTGGCGACTCCCAAGGTCCCCACGGCTTCCGCGGCCCCCAGCTCCATCCCCAGCTGCAGCAGGGCCGCCCCGCTGGCACCGGTTACGCTCAACATCAAGGCAGCCAAGGGCCGGAGTAGCGCAGGGTGCAGCACGGGTCTGAAGGTTTGCGGCGGCGGGTGTATGTCCTCAGTGGGTTTGACCCGCGAGGATCCTCGTTCTACTACCGCCTGTTTGTGGAGCAGCTGCAGGCCTATGCCGCCCGCACCGGGCGGCCGCTCAAGGTGGGCCGCCGCCGCGCACAGTCCGATGGCCTGGTGAGCAGCTGGCATGTGGTCGACAACGGCCAGCGCGTGCTCGAGGTGGCCTTCCTGCACTGGGATGACATCGTGCGCGACCACTGGCCCAAGCACCCGCTGGTGATCGCCTGGCAGGGGTTTCGCTTTGCCCTTTGGTATCTGCTGCGCGGCGGGCTGATTCGGATTGCCCAGCTGTGCCCATCGGTGGCGCTGTGCGGCCTCTACCCGCTGCTGTTTGCGGCGGTGTGCGGTGTGGCCCTGGGACTGCTGGCGGTGCTGGTGTTTGCCCTGGTGGCCCAGCTGCTGGCGGCTCCAGCTGGGGCGCTGCTGGCTGGGCTGCTGGCGGCGACAACCGCTGCTGGGGTGGTGCTGGCCCTGATTCCCCGCTGCTGGCAGCTGGCCGATCGCGAGGGGGTGGTGTGGCTGTTTCGCTCGATTTTGTTTACCCATCGGCTGGGCCAGGCCCGCGATGGGGCCCTGCGGCGGCGGCTGGCTGAGTTGGCCGATCGCATTGTGGAGATCGAGACCGAGCAGCCCGCCCAAAGGGTGGAGCTGGTGGGCCACAGCTCCGGCAGCTTCGTGATGGCGATGCTGGCGGCAACCCTGCGGCGCCACAGCGGCTATGGGGGGCTCGCCGAGCGGCTGAGCCTGCTCAGCCTGGGCCAAAACCTCGCCAACCTCGCCGTGCACCGCGGCGCCACGGCCTTCCACGATGACCTGCGCACCCTGGCCCAAACCCCGCGCATCCCCTGGCTCGACATCACCTCCCGCGACGACTACCTCTGCTTTGCGGCGGTCGACCCCTACCGCAGCTGCGGCTTGACGATCGAGCCGCCGGCCTACCCCCAGCTCCAACTTGTGGACCTGGCCCAGCGCCAGGGCCTTGAGAGCTGGTGGGCCCTGATCACCGATCAATTCCCGCTCCATTTTCAATACCTGCAAACCGCACCACCTGAATTGCAGGGCGGCTTTGATTACTTCGAGCACCTGCTGGGGACCAAGTCTTGAGGCCCGAACCGATCTATCCCAAGCCGGCGCCCTACAAAAAACATTTTGTTTGGCGGCTGTTCAAGGGTTTGCACAGCTGGTTTGGGCTGCTCTCTGACGTCGATTTCCGCATTCCGATCGGCTCGGTGCAGTTCAAGGGCCTGAATCTATTTCTGGTGAACCAGCCCGCCGCCGTGAAGCGCTTGATGGTGGAGGAGGTCGAGGACTTCCCCAAGCATCCCTTCACGCTGTGGATTTTGGAGCCGCTGATCGGCCGGGCGATTTTTTCGGTGAATGGGCCTGAATGGGCCCGCCAACGTCGCCTCCTCGATCAGGCCTTCCAGGTGGCCCAGCTGCGCAAGGTGCTGCCCCAGATGGCCGGCGCCGTCGACGCCATGGTGGAGCGCCTCGATGCGGCGATCACCCAGGCCCAGCCCACAGAGCCCGTCACGGTTGAGATCGATGAGGCGATGACCCTGGTCACGGCCGATGTGATCGTGCGCACGATCCTCTCGCGGCCGCTTGAGGGGGCCGAGGCCGCCGGCATCTTTGAGGCCTTTGCCCGCTATCAGCGGCGGGCGGGCCAGGCCCTGATGCTGCGCTTGCTGCGACTCAGCGAACGCCGGCTCCAGGCCTACCTGGGCCGCCACGCCGGCACCATTCGCGGCTGGATCCGCGCTGCCATTGAGGTGCGGCTGTCTGGGCCAGAAGCCGCTAGTGCTGGTTCTCACAACAGCGAGCCGGCCGGCATCTCTTCTCCTCCCCAAGATCTGCTGCAGGCCTTGATTGAGGCCCAAGACCCTGAAACCGGCAGTCGCTTCTCTGAGGAGGAGCTGGTTGATCAGGTCTGTTTTTTGTTTTTGGCCGGGCATGAGACCTCAGCTAGCGCCTTGGGCATGGCCACCTACTTGGTGAGCTGTTACCCAGAGGTGCAGCAGCGCCTGCGCGCTGAGGTGCAGCAGCTGTTGGGCTCCGAAAACAGCGATCGACCTTTGAGTTTTGATGACTTGCGACAGCTGCCCTACGCGGCCGCTGTGTTCAACGAAACGCTGCGGCTCTACCCGCCGGTGAGTTTCTTCATTCGTGAATCGCAGCGCGATAGCGAGCTGGTGGATCGCCGCTGCCCGATGCGCTCGCTGGTGACGATTTCGCCCTGGGTGATTCAGCGCCAAGAGGGCCAGTGGCCCCAGCCCCATGGCTTTCAACCCGAGCGCTTTTTGGCTGAGACGGCCACCCCCCAAGATCGGCAGCTGGCCCGGGAGGCCTGGCTGCCGTTTGGCCTGGGGCCGCGCAAGTGCCCAGGGGCGGCCTTTGCCCTGCAGGAAGCCCAGCTGGTGCTGGCCGAGCTGGTGCGTCGCTACGACCTCCTGCCCGCCGAAGGCCCACCGCCTGATTTGGTGGGCCGGCTCACCCTGCGGTCGCGCAATGGCATCCGGGTGCGACTGCGGCGGTTGTCATTGAATCATTGAGCAAAACCATTATTTGATCTGTAGCTAATGACGTGGATCGGAATTATCCCGATTGGATTAAGCGTGCCTTGGTTTGGCGGCAACGCTTGCTGGGTCGTGACGTCTCCCATTTTTAGGAGGGCTGCCCTCTGAGCTGTCCGCAGCTGGTCTCTAAGCCTGATTGCGAGAACGATCCCGTATCGGTCGACCATCGTTAGTCTTCAAGTCAGATGCTTCATCGTGATGGGTTTGATCTGGGGAGAGCTTGAGCTGCTGAATCCAGTGCATTTGGAGTTGGCTCCATTGATGGTGCGGGCGCTGGCTGATTCGGGGGCCGTGCACCTGTGCATTCCTGAACATGTGGCGATTCAGCTGCAGTTGCAGGAGCTGGAGCGGCGCGAAGTGGTGTTGGCAGACGGGCGTCGGCGCACCGTTCCGTATGTGGGGCCGGTGGAAGTGCGTTTTCGCAACCGTCGCTGCTTTACCGGCGCCATGGTGCTCGGCGATGAGGTGCTGCTCGGAGCCATTCCGATGGAAGACATGGACTTGGTGCTGCAACCCCAGCTCCAGAAGATCGATGTGAACCCCGCGAGTCCGAACATTCCCTTGAGCTCGGCCCGGATCGCTCGCTGAGCGGCGTTGTCAATCAATCAAATGGCAGAGGGGGCTGATTGCTGACTAGCTCGTTCAGTACTGCAGGGTGATTTTGCCGCCGATGCGGATGTCGCTGGTGCCGAGCAGCTGGCCCATGTCGAGTAGGCCAGAGGCATTGCTGGCATAGAGGTCAACGGCGGTGGTGGCGTTGGCCAGCCAGCGCAGGGCGAGGGTGCCATTGGTGCCGTTGGGCCCGCCAAGGCTGGTGGCCACCGCATTGAGCTCGGGGATGAGCTGGAAGCTCTTGCCCAATTGGATGTTGGCGCTGAGGCCCACACCCCAGGGGGTGCCGAGGCCACTCCAGGCGAGTTTGGGGTTGAGGTTGAAAGCGAGCCAGGGAGTTGCTTCCCAGGTGTTGACCGTCTCGAAAAACAGGTAGCCCTGGTAGCTGCTGGATTGGAAGTTGCGGCCCACGGTGATCGTGCCAGCGGCCCACAGCGGTAGGCCTGGCCTTGGCCTGAGCACCATCGCCTTGCCACCTAGGCGAATGTTGCGGTTGCCGGTGCCTTGGTAGGTGTTCAAAAAGCTGACCACCTCAGGGCTCACTGAGCTGCCACTGCCGCTGCCACTGTCGCTGGCCGGCGGGCCAGCATTGCCAAAGGTGCCGCCGCCAATTTGAAACTGAAAGTCGTTGGAGACCGAGTAGGCGGCAAAGCCAAACAGGTTGCCGCGGGAATCGCCATTGAGGGCCAGCTGGGTGGTGCCATCGGGGGGCAGCAGGGCCGTGGCCACGCTTAGGCCCCCCAGGCTCAAGCTGCGCTGGCGCTCTGAGAAGCGCGGCCGGGGTGAATCGGGGGCTCCGGGGGTCCACACAAAGCGGCCGCTCAGCAGCGGCTCGGTGGGGGCGCTGGGCAGGGCCAAGATCGCCGTGGCGGGGCTGAGGCCATAGCCATTGGTGACGGCGGCCTCCAGGGCAATGCGGGGGTTCACGGCGTAGTTGGCGCCCACGCTCAGGATCGGCACCCGCCCAAAGGCCAGGCTGCTGGTGAAGGCATTGCTGCCGGGGCCCAGGGGAACAACAGCGGAGGCAAACAGGTTGAGCTGATCGCCGATGCGGTAGTTGCTGCCCACCCCCAGGGTCACGTTGGTGCCGTAGAAGCTGCCGGAGCCGCCCTGGCCGCTGCCCTGGGTGCTGGGTAAAAACGACACCCCTGGGGTGAAGGCCAACTGCCAGCGGGGCACGGGGTTCCAGGCCAGCGGCAGGCTGATCGAGCCCACCCAGTTGCGGGTGAAGACCTGTTGGCCGCTGGTGTTGAAGATGTTGGCGCTGGTGGAGCTGCAGGCATTGGAGAAGCAGCCACCACTGCCCACGGTGAAGACCTCAAGGGACCCCTCGGCGCCCAGGCTCCAATTGGTGCCGCCGCCGAGGCGGGCCCGCAGGGCGCCACCGGCCACGGTCCAGAGGTTTTCGGGCTGGCTGCTGCGCACCCCGATCCGGGCATACAGCGGGTCATCGGCGTAGGTGTAAAAAGCCGAGAGCAGCAGCTTGCTGTTGATGGCCAGATCGGCGCGGAAGCCATAGTTCTGGTTTCCAGTGCCGCCCCCCACGCCGCCGCTGCCGGGGCTCACCTGCTGGAAATTGATCTGGCCGTAGCCCTCCTCCAAAAAGGCGGCCACCGGCAGCTGGCCCAAGCGCAGCAAGGGGGCAAAGGATTCACTCGGAGGGGGCAACTCCTGTGCCCGCAGCTCGGCTTCTGCCAGCGATTGGGGCGGGCCGGCGCTGATGGCGGGCGCAGGCTCTGCAGGGTCAACCGCCACCCACTTCGGCTCAGGCGCTGCTGAGGCCCCGGTGGCGGCAGCTGGTGGGATTGATCGCCACACCGGCAGCAAGGCCGGTGTGGCCTGGCTGGTCACGGGCTTAAACACCACGCCGCTGCCCAGGGGGGGCTGGGTGACTCCCTGGGGCTGCATGGGCACGGCCTGCCACCGCACCTGCATCTGGGGCATCACCTGCACCTGAACCGGCACGGGGGCAGGTGCAGGCTCAGGCGTCATCGTTGGCGCGGGGGTCGATGAGAAGCACCAATCCAGCCACCGGCCGGGCCTGAAGGCTCAGGTCTTGGGCGAGTTGCTGAAGGGCTTCACGCTTGGTAACCCCGAGGGCTCCCACCAACAGCTGCACCTGGCAGCGGCCGGCAGTGATGAGATCGCTGGTGAGCAGCACCTGGGCAGCCGGATCCTGTTGCTGCAGGGTGACCTCGAGGGCACGGGCGAAGTGCTCAGCGCGCTCCCCAAGGCTTCCTGCTTCGATCAAGGCCACCTGGGGGCAGCCGGCCAGGGGGCCGTGGGCGAGGAGATCCAGCACGCCAGCCCAGCGCCCGCTGTGGGCGCTGTTGAGCTGGCCCAGCAGGGGATAGGGCAGGAGATCGAGAAGTTCATCAAGGTGAAACACCAGCCCGCTGCGACGATCCCGCACTAGGGCACCAGCACCGCCCAGCACGGCGCCCGCCAGCAGGCCGATGGCGAGGTTTCGCATCGGTTGGGGCGAGATCGGGCGATCCAGCAGGGTGGGGGTTGAAATCAGCTCCCAGGGCTGGGCATCACGGGCCTCATCGAGTTTTTGGCTGGCCAGGTTGTTCTCGAGCGCCAGCAGGGTGGATTCGTCGCGGTTGGCTTGGCGGCTCAGTTCCTGGAATTCCTCAATGACACCGGCAGGTCGCCGCACGCTGGCCAGTTGGGAGCGGGCCAGGTCAATGGAGTTCTTGATCTCGGCGGCCAGCTGCCGGTTGGAGGCAGCGATCAGCACCCGCCGCTGCCGCTGCAGCGACGTCACGATCGGATCGTTGTCTTGGAAGCGGGAGCGGCGCTCAGCAATCAGCCGGTCGATGTCTTGCAGGGAGCCATTGTTGGACAGGTTCCCGATCAGGTTGGAGAGGACGGGAGCTTGAGCGCCGCCCAAGGCCATGGGCTCACCGTCGCCGGCACGCCGCACGCGCTCCAGCTGGTATTGCAATTCAAAGATTTGCTTGTTGAGGGCCGCTTCCTGGCTCTTGAGGCTGCCACTGCCCGAAGCCCCGCTGCTGGCAATCCCACTCAAGAGGCTGCCAAGACCGCCCGCCCCGCTGCTGAGGTTGAGGCTCCCGCCGGCTGAGCCACTGGTTGGAGCACTGTCGGCGCTTGTCAAGGCATAGCGGTTGGCAAAGGCTTCTGCGGCACGGCGGGAGGCATCCGCCTTTGGTGTGAACAGAAGGATCTGTTCGCTGAGGTAATCAATCAATGAGCGGAGGGAGCGCAGTCGCTTGCGACCGGCGTACACCTGGTAGGTCTGGGAAATTTTTCGGCTCGTTGCCAGCACCAGGGCAGGATCGGTGCCTTGGTAGGTCACATTCAGCACCGAGGTCCCTCTTTCGGCCTTGACCCCTACGCCTCCGGCCCAGCTGGGATAGCTGAGTTGGTTTGACTTGGCCGGATCTTGTTGCTGCTTGAGAAACTCAAACACCGGCAGGAGCACCGAAGGGCTTTGCAGCACCTTCATTTCAGTCTCCTGGCTGCCTGCGCTGGACCCACCACCGGCGGAACCAGCACCCAACATCCCAACCAAGTTGTTGAATTGACTGGCCATAGCCCCCATGCTGCTGGGACTCTCGACCGAGAGCACAATCTGAAATTCGGCCTGCCAGATCCTTGGCAACCGGGCTGTGAGCAGGGCCGCAGTACCCCCCCCACCCAGCACACAGGCCAGCAGCAGTGGCCATTGGCGCCATAGCGCCTGGATCAACTTGTTGAAATCGATCGACTCTGGATCGGTTGCAGCAGCCCCTTGCGGCTGGCGAGCATCGGCTGCGGTCATGGCGCAAAGATCCGGTAGAGGGAGTACACCCCCAGCACTGGGCCTGTGACTTCGTTGAGCAGGCCCACGGAGGTTGAAAGCAGGGAGTCTTGAACCCGCACGATGTCGCCGGCCATCAGCACCGGGTTCTTGTGGTCACCCGTGCTGGCTGAGGCGCTGTACCCGAAGACCCGCCGGTCGGTCTTGCCTTCTTTGGTGAAGCGGATGAACTCCACCGGTCCGCGCAGCAGCTGCAGCCCCCCGGCAGCCATGAGGGCCTGGTTGAGGCTGGAGCCCTGGGGCACAACCACCGTGCCCGGCGCTTTGACGCGGCCACTCACAAACACCTCGATCCGGTCGGGCGAGAGGTTGGTTTGGGCGGCGCGCAACACCTGGTCGCGCATCTCCACCTCAGATTTGGACACCACCACAATGTCGCCATCAAAGAGGCGAATGTTCTGGGATTCATCGCCCTGGGTGATCAGTCTGAGGAAGTCAAGGTCGGCCCGCAACTTGCCGCCACCTGCGCTGATGGGCTGCCGCCGGGTCACGGTCACCTTGGCGAGATCAGAAAACGGTGTGACCCCCTGGCCCGCCCGAATCGCGTCAAACACGGTGGGCAGTTGGAGCGGATTGGATCCCAGCAGGGCAGCGGGGGTGCCGATCAGTCCTCCCGAGCTGCCCTGGGCAGAATTGAGACCACTCAAAATCCCCGCGGCCTGCGCCGCTAGCCCTGAGGGCAGCTGGGAGCTGATCGAGGCGGGAATTTGCAGGCCGCCGCTGGTGGGAGCCACGGTGGAAGAACCGCTCACCGAGGCATCACTGATGGCCTGTTGACCGGTGAGGTGGTAATACCCGGGTCGCCGCACCTCCCCGCCCAGGTACACCCGGATCGGCCGAAACGTCACCGGCCTCACATACACATCGGGGTTGCGCACGTAGGTCTTGAACTGCTGGTTGAGGAAGTAGCGCAGCTCCTCAACGGTCAGCCCTTCCACATACAGGGCCCGCAGCCGCGGCAAATACAAGGTGCCATCGGGCCCGATCGTGAACACACCGGAGTACTCGGGCACATCGAGCAGCTCCACCTGCACCGCATCGCCGGGGCCCAGGATGTAGCTGTCGTACACCACCGTTAGGGCCCGCTGGGGCACAGCAGAGTGGTGGAGCGAAGGATTAGGGCCGGGCTGCGCCGCATGGATTGAAGCCCTGGGCGTGGCAAACAGGAGGATGCCGATGGCAAGCGCAGTGCCAGTCGGTGGTTTGTGCTGAGACTTCGACTGCAATAGACCTGCTTTGACTCGGTAAATCTCGCCCATGTTAACCCACCCCACGAAAAGGCTTAAAATGGCTAAAACTTGTATCTATGGATGCCTTGTCTAAGGAGCCTCTGGGCAACGAGACCTCAAAGAGGGTCCAAGCTTGCGATTTGCTCGGAATGAACAATTTCTGGGGGATCTGAGGATTGACAGGTCTGATTTCACCTTCACGGCAACTAAAATTGGTTTATTTGGGGGAATTCTTGCCTGCAATGGGCACACCAATCCTCCGATCACGAACTACATAGCAACCTGCGACGTGCCATGAATAAGTTCGAGAGGGCGGCCATCACATTCACTTTGCACTGGTTCTTGAGCATTCCCCGCAGTCGGGTCTTCTGAAAGCCGAACTGCTGTTTGACCACCCTAAACGGATGCTCTACTTTGGCGCGAATATGAGCTTTAGCAGTTTCGACCAGATCATCCAATCGGCCCTCCGGCGTGTCAGGTAGTACTCGACGCTTCCCTGGTCGCATGGCAACGTGGAAACCGATCCCCCGGCCTTGCATCTCTTCTCGCTTCTCAATTCCCTGGTAGCCAGCATCTGCATAGACCACGGTTTCCTCGCCGTGCAGGAGATCAGCGGCTGGGGTGAGGTCATGCACATGTGCAGCCGTGGTTTCCACTGAGTGGATGAGGCCGCTCTCGCTATCCACGCCGATGTGGACCTACCGCTGCGCGGGCCT
>CAMDVN010000045.1 GCA_945877595.1 Cyanobium sp. NIES-981
ACTCCGACGAGCGCTATCCCCGAGACAACGCCTACGGCGAACCCCCACCCCCTCTCAGCCAGCCATCTGAGGCAGCCACAGCTCCTCGCCGCGGCCCGCTACCTCGGCGCGAACCCCGCAACATGCCACTCGAGCCCCTCGACGTGGAGCCCGAGGTCATCGACGATCCCTGGTGATTCCCCTGGAGCCCCGGGATGCAACGTCTCAGCTTGGAGGTGCTGTGAACGCCAGGGACGCTGAGTTCACGCAATAGCGCTGCCCGGTGGGCGCCGGCCCATCGTTGAAGACGTGGCCCAGGTGGGCATCGCAGTTGGCGCAGCGGATCTCGGTGCGCACCATGCCATGACTGCTGTCGGTGATGGTGCTGATCGCGCCAGGTTTGACCCCATCCCAGAAACTGGGCCAGCCTGTGCCTGAGTCAAACTTGCTGGCCGAGCTGAACAACTCGGTGCCGCAGCACACGCAGCGGTAGGTGCCAGAGGCCTTGTGGTTCCAGAAGGCCCCAGTGAAGGGGCGCTCGGTGCCGCCGAGTCGGGCCACCTGAAATTGTTCAGGGGTGAGGCGGGCTCGCCAGGCCTCTTGATCGAGGCTGCGCGCCACCCCACTGGGCAAGCCGCAGGCCGAATCAGCTGATGTTTCAGTCGGCTCCACCATCAGACGGGCATCAGGCTCCAAACCTTAGGCAGCAGGGGCCTCGGGCAGCAGACCTTCGACCAGCTGGGCCAGGGCGGCCACGGCCCCAGGCTGCCCCCTGAGGCTGCGCAGGTCATCGCGCAGTCCGGCCAGACGCTCGGGATGGGCCAACCAATCGGCGGCCTCAGCGGCGATCTGCGCCGGTGTGATCGCCCCAACCCTCTCGGGCACCACGGCACGGCCAGCCGAGATGTTGGGCCAGGCCAGAAAACCCCGCTGGCGCATGCGCCAGGCCGTGAGGGCCAGCCCCAACAACCAGCGCAGCAGGGGAAGCCGCGCCACTAGCCCCAGCCAGCCATCCCAAGCCTGCATCACCTGCAGGTGCTGGGTGGGGACCAGCACGATCATCGGCACCCCGAGGGCCCCCAGCTCGGCGGTGTTGGCCCCCACGGTGGTAAGCGCCAGGGCACATTGGCTCAGGGGCCCATGGGCCGGGTGATCGAGCAGCAGCTCAATGGTGGTGCCAGCGGGGGTGAGCAGCCTCAGGAGCGATCCCCCCTGGCCAGCCATCGCACTGGCGACGGGATCCTGGAGCGGCTCCTCTAGCAGCCTGGGCTCACCGCTGCCGTAATAGGCCTGGATCGGATTGGCGCTGCTCGCATAGGCCAGCAGCTCGGGCACCGAGGTGGTGGGGGCCACCGGCAGCAGGAAGCGACAGCTGGGCCGCAGGGCCGACAGGCGGTCGGCGGCCTCGAGCAAAAAGGGCATGCCCACCTGGAGCTTGGCCCGCTTGGAGCCCGGCAGCAGGGCCACCCATTCACCCGGGGGCAGCGGGGCACTCTGACGAGCTGAGGCCGACAGGTCGGCCATCAAGTCGCCAACCACGGTGCAGCGTGCCCGCAGCCGGGCTGGCAATCGCTGAGCCGCCGCGGGCCCCATGGCCGCAATGCGGTCATTCCACTGCGGCCAGCGGGCCACCCACTCGGCATAGGTGAGGTGCCGGTAGCCCAACCGGGCCGAGAGCAGCACGGTCCAGAACTGGTCCCCACCCAGGAACACCACAACCCCCCGCTGGGGCCAGGCACCAAAACGCCGCGGCCACAGCAGCAGCCCCCAAAAGTGCCGGGCCGCAACAACCCGGTCAAACACTCCCCAGCCCTCGGCCACCCGATGTTCCACACCCGTGGCATTGGGGCACGGCACCAAGACCAACTGCAGGGAGCAGGTGGCCTGGGGGTCCCAAGGTCGAAGGGGCAATTGCCGATGCAACAGGGCCGCCAAGGGCCTAACCCAGGTGGTGAGCTCTCCAGGTCCATTGCTGACCAGCACGATGGCGGCTGGCGCAGGGTGGGAAGCCATCAAAAGAAAAATGCGGATGGCGAGACTTGAACTCGCAAGGCCGAAGCCACACGCCCCTCAAACGTGCGTGTCTACCAATTCCACCACATCCGCGTGTTGGCGAACGGCTCTGGGCCATTCGATTGAGCAATATACCCATTGGCCGCACCGCTGGGTCTCAGCTCTTGGTCTGAGCTCTCGGTCTCTGCGGAGCGATGGGCGTCCTGTGATGGGTCATGGCCTCGATGAGCGCTGATACAGTCCGCGATGGCCTGCCCTGCCGACCCACGCGGATGCCCATCGGCAAACTGCTCATCGCCAATCGTGGCGAAATCGCCCTTCGGATTCTGCGGAGTTGCCGCGAGCTGGGCATCGCCACAGTGGCCGTGTACAGCACGGTCGATAAAAATGCCCTGCACGTGCAGCTCGCCGATGAAGCGGTGTGCGTTGGAGAGGCGCCCAGCTCCAAGAGCTACCTCAACATTCCCAACATCCTCTCAGCGGCCATCTCCCGCGGAGCCGATGCGATTCACCCCGGCTACGGATTTCTGGCCGAAAACGACCGGTTCGCCGAGATCTGCAATGACCATGGCCTGATCTTTGTGGGTCCCTCACCCGAAGCGATCCGCTCCATGGGTGATAAGTCGACCGCCAAGGCCACGATGCAGAAGGTGGGCGTGCCCACCATCCCCGGCAGCGAAGGCCTCCTGGAGAGCCCCCAGGAGGCCGCCAGGCTGGCCCAGGCCATGGGCTATCCCGTGATGATCAAAGCCACAGCCGGTGGCGGTGGCCGCGGCATGCGACTGGTGCCCTCGGCCGACCAGCTCGAGAACCTCTTTAAAGCGGCCCAGGGTGAGGCCGAGGCAGCCTTCGGCAATCCTGGCCTCTATTTGGAGAAGTTTGTCGATCGGCCGCGGCACGTGGAAGTCCAGGTGCTGGCTGACCGCCACGGCAACGTGGTGCACCTCGGGGAGCGTGACTGCTCCATCCAACGCCGCCACCAGAAACTGCTCGAGGAAGCGCCGAGCACCGCTGTGAGCGCCGAGCTGCGTCAAGCCATGGGCGACGCAGCCGTGGCGGCGGCCCGCAGCATCAACTACGAGGGTGCCGGCACCGTGGAGTTCCTGGTGGACCGCGATGGCCATTTCTATTTCATGGAAATGAACACCCGCATTCAGGTGGAGCATCCAGTGACCGAGGTGGTCACTGGTGTGGATCTGATTGCCGAGCAGCTGCGAATCGCCGGTGGTGAGCCGCTCAGCATCAAACAGGAGGACGTCCGCCTCTGCGGTCACGCCATCGAGTGCCGGATCAATGCCGAAGACCCCCGCCAGAATTTCCGCCCTGCCCCCGGCAAGATCACGGGTTGGTTGCCGCCTGGTGGTCCGGGTGTGCGGGTCGATAGCCACGTCTACACGGGCTATGAGATCCCGCCCTTCTACGACTCCTTGATCGGCAAGCTGATCGTGTGGGGCACCGACCGTGACCATGCCCTCAAGCGGATGCGGCGTGCCCTGTCGGAATGTGCCATCACCGGCATTCCGACCACGATTGAATTTCACTTGGCGCTGCTGGATCGGCCTGAATTCCAACGGGGCGAGGTGCACACCAAGTTTGTGGAACAGGAAATGCTGCCCCAATAGGGGTCAGCCGCAGCCTTCAACCGACCTGCTGAGCTCGCAGCATCACCTGGGTGATCAGCCCCTGCTGACCCACCACGAGCTCACGCAGCAGGCTGATCAGGCCCACCCAGACCACCGGGGTCACATCCACGCCGCCGATCGGCTGGATCAGGCGTCGCGTTGGGGCCAGCAGCGGCTCGGTAGGCCCACCGATCAGCCGCATCACCCCCTTGCTCAGATCGACCTGGGGATACCAGGTGAGCACGATCCGAAACAGAAACAACAGCGTCCAACCCGAAAGAAGCAGCCCCAGAGCCAGGTGCAGCAGGGCCAGTGGAGGCATGGAAAGCAGGGGTAGGGCCGTCACAAAGCTCTAAGCAAGACCGCAGCAAGCGTAGGAACCGACCACCGCTGCCTAGGATCCGGCCCAACGATCGCATCGGCACGCGCTCCCTGCCATGACTCCTTCCCTTGCCAACTTCCTCAGCAGCCTCATGTGGGGCGCGATCATCGTGGTGGTGCCCATCACTGTGGCCCTGATCCTGATCAGCCAAAATGATCGGCTTGACCGCAAGCTTTGAGCTTCAGCATGCAGAAGCGCTCGCTCAGACAGGGGGCCTAGGGCCGTACGTAGCACCGAGTGAGCCCCTATTTAGACTGTCTTGAACCCTCAGGGTGACGCTTCGTGGTTAATGCCAGCCTCAACTGGGCCAGCATCGTGGGCATTGTGCTCGCGGTGGGCGGAGCCCTGCTCTATTTCATGCGCAGCTTTAAGCCTGCGCTAGCGCGCGATTACGACGTCTTCTTCGCGGCCGTGGGGCTGCTGTGCGGCGGCATCCTCTTTTTCCAGGGCTGGCGTCTCGATCCGATTCTCCAATTTGGACAGTTCCTGCTAGCCGGCACCACGGTCTTTTTCGCCTACGAAAGCGTGCGCCTAAGGGGCGTCACCACTGAGCAGGCGCGGCGATCGTCCTATTTCGACGACGACGAGCCCCCCGGCCCCCCGCGACCCCAAATGGGCGGTCGCAGCTGGAACGATGACGCCGATCGGTTCGCCGAACCCGAGCCGATCCGCCGTCGTATTCGCTCCCGTGAAGAGGACTCTGAAGACGGCGACGACTTTTATCGCCCCAGTCGCCCCAGTCGTGCGGCCATCCCAGAACGGGCTGCAAGCCGGCGAGAGCCCCCCGAGAACGAGAACTGGGACTCCCAACCTGCCCCTGCGGCCCGGCGCTACAGCGCCGGGCCCAGCGCACCAGCCGCTGATGACTTCGGCGCCCGCCGTCGCGAACGCGACACCCGCCCCGACACCCGCCGGGGCAGCCGACCGGCACCGAGCGGCGAAGATCTGCCCCGCTCAAGCCGCCGCGGCCCCCTGGAGCCAGCGGCAGGAGTAGGCCTTGGAGGCCCCAGTGGCCCCGGTGGCGGCATCAGCCCAGCCCCAGGATCTGGCGCTGGGCCTGGGGTTGTTCCCGGCGCTGCTGCCTATGGCCAACCCAAGGGCGAGCCGATCCGCCCAGGGCGGGCGGCAGCATCGGCCGTCAGCGACGCCGACTTCAGGCCCGTTCCTCCCTCCTCCCGCGGCAGCCTCACCGGCGGTGAGTCGTCGGCCCGGAGCGGCGGCCAAGCCCAAACTGCATCGCCAGCCGCCCGGGCGACCAGCCCAGGCCCCAGCCCCGCCGCCAAAGCCCGCGACAACAGTTCCCGATTCGACGACTGAGTCTCCAACCCCCTTGCAAGCGAAGCCGCTATTGGCGCTTGTTGGCGCACTCGCGCTCACAACCCTCACAAGCTGCTCCAACGCGGGCCTGCTCAGCCGACGCCCAGCGGCGACCAACCTCGGCCTGCTGGCGGCTGAGCAACGCCGTGATCCCGCCCTCAGCGGTGATGGGCGGCTCCTGGCCAGCATCATCCAGCGCGGCGGCAAAAGCACAGTGGTACTCCAAGAGCAACCAGGTGGCCGTCAACTGGCCCTCAAGCATCTGCGGAGCCACCAGCCCCATCGCTCACCTGCGCTGAGCTGGAACGGTCGCTATCTGGCCGTTCTGATCCAGCAGGGCCAGCACCCCATTGCCGTGATTGAGGATCGTCTGCGCGGCACGCTGCTGCGCCTGCCACCGCTGGGCGACGCCATGCCCGAAGCCCTGAGCCTGGCCCCCGATGGCCGCCGGCTGGCGCTGCAGGTGGTGCAGGGAGGCCAACAGCGCGTTCAGGTCTTTGACCTCACTGGGCTACTCGAGGCCGACCCACCCGCGGGTCGACCATGATCAGCCCCGCCGCCACGGCCACGACAGAATTGACCTGGCGAGAATTGGCCTGGCGGCGCCAAGCCCGCCAGGTCGCGCTGGCGACAGCCGGAGCAGTCCTCGGGCTTGGGCTATCGGGCTGCATGGGAGCCACGCCCGTGCCGATGGGCGGACTCAACCGCCAGCTCGAGCAGGCGGGCAACAACCGCAACCCGTCGCTGGCGGGCCGCTGGTTGGCCCTCATCAACGGCCGGGGCGGGCGTGACCAGGTGCTGCTACTGGATCTGGACCAGCAGCGCCCGGTGCCGGTGCCTGGCCTGAACCGGCCTGATGCCCTGCCAATCAGTGTGAGCGTCGATGTCAGCGGAGATCGCATCGTCCTGATCCGCCAGCTCGAAGGGCGCAGCGAACTGGTGCTCTATCGGCGTTCGCTGCAGAGTCTGCAACCGATCGCCATGGCACCTCCTGCCGTACCAGTAGCGGTTCAATTGCGCGCCGACGGTCGGGAGCTGGCCCTGCAGGTGAGCCGTGATGGGCTGTGGCAGGTGGATCTGATCCAGCTGCCCTGAGCACCTCAAGGACCCCAGTCCTCAACAGTTAAGGCACCAGACCGGCCCAATGCAAAAAGGTGTCATGGCTGAGCAGCTCCACCAGCACAACGGCTGCAAAGCCAAGCATCGCGAAGCGGCCATTGACCCGCTCGGCATAGGCGCTCCAGCCAAAGGCCGGAGCATCACCGGTGGTGGCGCTGGTTTCAGAAGTCGGCATCGGATCAACCATGGCGAGCCACGTCATAGCCGGCCGCGGGCAGCAGTCGCCAAGCGCCGCTGCCATCGAGCTCCAGCACCGTGTCGTGGAATGCGGTGAGCGTGGGGCGATGGCCCACGCTTACAAAGGCCATGTCGCGCTCGCTCAGGAGGCTGTAGAGATGGCTTTCCGTGGCCACATCGAGGGCACTGGTGGCCTCATCAAGCACCACGAAACAGGGGGAATTGAGCAGAAGCCGTGCGAAGGCAAGCCGCTGCTGCTCCCCCAGTGACAACAGCCGTGGCCAATCCTGCTTGATCTCAAGGTCGGGGTAGCGGCTAACCAACTGGCTCAGGCGAACCTGCTCCAACACGTGACGCAGTTGTTCATCGCTAAACCGGTCGGTGGGAAGGGGATAACAGAGTTGCTCCTTGAGGCTGCCAAGGAGCATGTAGGGCTTCTGGGGGATGAACATCAGATCGCCCAGGGGAGGCCGCTCCACATGGCCAGCGGCCGCCGGCCACAGGCCACTCACAAGGCGCAGGAAGGAGGTTTTCCCACAGCCCGAGGGACCCACCACCAGCAAGCGCTGATGGTTGTTGACCTCCAGGCTGAGATCGCGAATCAGACAGCGCTGCGAGCGAGGCAGCACTAGATCCACATGGCTCACCAGGATTGAACGATGCCGCTCAGGCACTTCGACATCGGCTGAGGTCGGCTCGGCAGACCCGCGCGCTATCACCTCCCGACTCAGAGCTTCGACCTTGCCCTGGAAACCTTCCAGTCGAGAAATCGATGCCGAGAAGGCAGAGAGGCGATCAATGTTGTTGACAATGTAACTGACCGACGACAGCACCATGCTGAACGCAAAGCCAGCCTGCCCGAAGACACCAAAGTCGACATCCTTGGCGAAGTAGAGGGGTGCAATCACCAGCCAAGGCAGGAAGCGCGAGAAGTAGTCGTACGAGCGCTGAATCACACTGATCAGCGCCTCCCACACGATTAACTTGTCGTAGTTGCGAATGGCACCCGTGAGTCGCCGCGTGGCCTCCTTGCCCTCCTGCTGTTCACCGCGATAGAAGGCAATCGACTCGGCATTGTCACGGATGTGCACCAAGCCATAGCGAAAATCAGCCTCTAGCTTGAGCTGCTGGTAATTGAGCATCACCAGCTTGCGACTTGCAAACACCACGAGTGCCGTGCCTCCCGCCGAATAGGCCAGCAGCAGCAGGGCCAACGAGGCATTAATACTCCAAAGAACGATAATGAAACTAAAGAACGTCAGCAAAGCCGAGAGGATTTCAACCGTTACACTCAGGCTTGTACCCGTAAAGCTGGCAGCATCCTGGGAAATTCTCTGATCCGGATTGTCAATTTCTTCTCCGGATTCGTCATTGGGGTTTAGGTTGTAATAAACCTGATGATCGAGATAGCGATTCAACAATCTGCCACTCAGCCACTCGCGCCAGAGCAGTCCCAATTTGGGGATTAAATAACTCTGCAAAGCTCTGATCGGCAGAGCCAAAACCAAGCAAAACGCATAGATGGCGACCGTTTTCCAAAACCCGTCACGGTCGTAGGCAACGAGGGTGTTATCAACATTACGGGCGACGAAACTGATGCCGACGTTGATGCCGTTGATCACCAGAATCAACAGCGTGATCACCCCCAGCAACACCCACGGCACCCAGCGACCCTGCCGCAGCCGGCTGCGGAAACTCACAAAGCAGGCAAGCCCCGCAGCCGTCAGCACCATCAAAATGGCGCCGATGGGCCCGTTCCAAACCGCCGCTACCTGTTGGGGCACCCCCGGCAGAAAACGGCTCCGGAGCTCTGGGATCAGGCTGCCACTGACCGCCACCACCGCGGTGAGCAGCACCAGGGTGGATCCGACCACCACCGCCACCAGAGCTACCACCAGCAGCAGAAACTGCCCGCCACTGGTGGTGCCATCTTCCAAGGGCAAAAAATAGGGCTGAGCCAATCGCTGCAGCTTGCCGAGCTGGACCCGCAGGGCCGACAGGGGATTCATGGGTGCTCCTGGGTCGACCCATTGTGGCGGTTGAGCCGAGGACTCAGCCTGGTGGCCAGGCAAGCGCACGCCCCCCGATCACGTGAACGTGCAGGTGAAACACGGCCTGCCCGGCCTCGGCGCCGCTGTTGATCACCGTGCGCCACGATTCAAGTCCCTCCTGGCGAGCCACCTTGGCGGCCACCAGCAGCAGGTGGCCGAGCAGCAACTGATGCTCAGGCCCAGTCTCACCGAGGTGGGCGATCGGTTCGCGTGGAATCACCAACACGTGCACCGGTGCCTGGGGATTCACGTCACGGAAGGCCATGCAGAGGTCATCGCCATAGACCTGGTCACAGGGGATCTCCCCCCGCAGGATCCGCCCGAAGATCGTGTCGCCGCTGTTGACCATGGCCGAGGTTGGGAATTCTGGGCCCCCAGCCGATGTGACAGGGGGTGGCACTGATCAGACAGTGACCTGGAACCCAAATGTTGGCACGATGCATCAGCGCAACGCTGCAGGGCCTTACGGCCATCCCGGTGCAGGTGGAAGTCGACATCGGTCCCGGCCTGCCAGCCCTGCACATGGTGGGACTGGCCGATGCGGCGATCCAGGAAGCCCGCGAACGGGTGCGCTCGGCCCTGCGAAACAGCGGCTTAAACGTGCCTCTGACCCGGGTGGTCGTGAATCTCGCACCCGCAGACCTGCGCAAGGAGGGGCCTGGTTTTGACCTGCCGATCGCCCTGGCCCTGCTGGTGGCCAGCAGCCAGCTGCCCGGCGACCAGCTGCAGGGGGTCTGGAGTGCAGCCGAGCTGGGCCTTGATGGCCAGCTCAGGCCCATCCGGGGCGTGTTGGCCCTGGCGATAGCAGCCCGCCACGCCGGCGCACGGGCTCTGCTCGTCGCCGAGTCCAATCGGGCCGAAGCCGCCCTCGTGGAGGGATTGAGCGTTTGGGGGGCCACCGACCTTCCAGCGGCTATCCAGCGGCTGGCCACCGCTGGCAACGCGCAGCCCGCCCCAGCGGCGCCGATGCACCAACCACCGCCCTCCAGCCGGCATCAGCTGGATCTCCAGGAGGTGCGGGGCCAGCAGCATGGCCGCAGGGCCCTGGAAATCGCCGCTGCCGGCGAGCACCATCTGCTGTTGGTGGGGCCGCCAGGCAGTGGAAAAACCATGCTCGCCCAACGACTGGCAGGGCTATTGCCGCCCCTCTCACAGACTGAAGCCCTCGCAACCACCCAAATTCACTCAGTGGCCGGCTTGCTGCCCCCTGGATCCGGTTTGATCCAGGAGCGCCCGTTTCGGAGTCCGCACCACAGCTGCACAGCGGCGGCCCTGGTTGGGGGCGGCACGATCCCCCGCCCGGGTGAATTGAGCCTTGCCCACCACGGGGTCCTCTTCCTCGATGAGCTCACCGAATTCCCAAGGGATTTGCTCGACCAACTCAGGCAGCCCCTCGAGGACGGCGAAATCAGTCTCTGCCGCTCACGCCAGCAGACGCGCTTTCCCTGCCGGTTCACCCTGGTGGCCGCCACCAACCCCTGCCCATGCGGCTGGTTTGGCGAGCCAGAACAGACCTGTCGTTGTGGGGAGTTGCGCCGGCGGCGCTACTGGTCCAAGCTGTCGGGTCCTCTTCTCGACCGACTCGACCTGCAGGTGGTGGTGCGGCGGCTCAATGCTGAAGCTCTCGCCGATACCTACCGGACCACCCACGCAAAGGCGTCAACCCGTGGTCCTGAAAGCAGTCGTACCGTGGCCCAACGGGTGCTCAAGGCCCGTCAAACCATGACCGACAGAAACCCATGGGCGTTAAGCAACAGCCGGTTGCCGCCCAAGGTGCTGAAACGGGTGGCACGGATCGAAGCCACGGCCCTGAACATGTGGGAACACGCCGTAGAAAAGCGTCGCCTGAGTGCCCGTGCCGGTGATCGTGTCATGCGCGTCGCCCTGACGATCTGTGATCTCGACAATCGGCACAGCATCGATGAGGCCGCGATTGCCGAAGCGCTCAACTACCGATCCTTTGACCGCATTGAGGCTGAGTAAAGCGCCCTGCAGAACCCGCCCGCGATGCCGAGATCAACGGCGGCGGCGGCGCTGCTGGGCCTTGCGCTTGTACTTCTCAGTGGGCGTCTCATGATGGCGCAGACGCTTCAGGTCGGCAAAGATCCCGGCCTTGGAGACCTGGCGCTTGAAACGGCGCAGAGCCGACTCAATGCCTTCGTTTTCACCGACGGTGACTTGGGTCATGAAGCGCTGAACGAATGATCCAGCCCGTGACCATAGCAAGCCCTGGCCCCCCTACACCTTCTGGATCGGCTGGCGCAGCCGACTCGCCTGGCCGCGAGCCCGATTCACAGGGATCCTCGAGGTGGTTGGGACGGCCTGGGTTGGGACCGCCTGGGCTGGGACGGCCTGGGCTGGCACAGCGCTCGTGGGTGTGGCAGTTGCGGGTGTGGCAGTTGTGGGTGCGGCAGTTGCGGGCGTGGCAGTTGTGGGTGCGGCGGACGTTGATGGAACGGGCGCCAGCTTGGGACCGCCCGGCAACGGTGCTCTCAGCCTCGATGACGACGCTGGCGGGGCCATCGGCACCACTGGTGGCGCCGCCAAGGGCACCGATGCCGGGGCCTCAACAACACCCGCCGCCGCAGACCCAGCCTTAGGCCCTGACCCAGCATCAGGCCAACCGTCGCGATAGAGGTACACATGACCCAGGGCACGGCCGCCATAGGCGCGGCGCATCACCTTCCAGCCGGGCTCCAGCACCAGCGCCATAAATTGGGTGGGTGCGCCCGTTCCAAAGGCGCGGGCTACCACCATTTCAGGCTTGCCAGCAGCACCGCCGGCAGGTGCCGCGACCAGCATGTGGTCGCCATCGTTTTTACGCACCACAAAGCGATAACCACTGCCTAAGTCCTCGGTGCCAATCCGGGCCGAGTAGCCCTGGGAATCCACATAGCGTCGGCAGATCCCGGTGAAATCGAAGGTCCCAAGCAAGGGATCCACCCGGCCAGGTCGAGCACCATCGACCCGGAAACAGGGTCGCTTGAGAGGATCAATCTGCTCGTAGATCTGCAGCTGAGCCTTGGCTCCCGTGCTGCCGATCGGAACCGAAACGATCACGAACCGCTCCTGAATCACCTCACTGGCCTGAAACAGTTCGGCCGCCCCAACGGCGGCGGCAGAGACCACGCTCAGGATCGCGGTGGATAGCGCCGCCACGGGCAGCTGGGGCCATGACGAGACGCGTTGAACCAACGAAACCATCGGGATCACGTGGTGTGTTCCCCAGATCGTATGCCGATGGGCCAGAGGTGGGAGGGCAGTTCAGGCAGGCTTATGAATTCAGGCCGGCTTGTTGATTCGAATGGCGATCACCAAGGCCACCACACAGGCCGGCAGGCTGGTGGCCAAAATCAGGCGCGTCGCCAGGAGGCCAAGGTCGGGCTCACCGTAGGCCAGTTCAAAGATCGACCCAGTGGCGGCGATGCCAAGCACACAGGCCACAGCCAGGAATAGCCCAGCCAGAGGTTTCATCGGCATCGGTGGTCTGAGCTAACGAATGGAGTGGACATCGGCGCGATTGAAACCCTGATCTTTGAGACCTTCATTAAGGCTGAGTTCGTCAGAAACATGATCGACAAACAACACGCCATTGAGATGGTCTAGCTCATGCTGGATGCAGCGGGCCAATAAACCATCGGCCTTCAGCCGCTGGGGCCGGCCCATCTCATCGCGGTAGGTGAGCTCCACAGCTGCCGGGCGCACCACATCGAGATAGACACCTGGAATACTCAGACAGCCTTCTTCATAGGTGTCGACCGCCGATCCAAAACCGGTAATTTCCGGATTGATGAAGACCAAAGGGGGTGTGGCCGGATTTTCCACATCCAAATCGATCACCAGCAATTGCTTCTGAACTCCCACCTGGGGGGCAGCAAGGCCAATGCCCTTGGCGCTGTACATGCTGCGCAGCATGTCGCGGGCCAGATCACGCACCGACTGATCAATCTTGCTGATTCGACGGGCGCTCTGACGCAGCGCCTCGGCCCCGAGCGTGTGAATGGTGAGCGGGGGCTCATCGAGAGCCTCCTTGGGCACGAGCACCGTGCGGCTGGCCTGCTCGGCCGTGCGTGCCATCTGGGCGAAGCTGCGCGCCAAGGGGATCGACCCAATACGGTGGATAAATTCTAAGGCGATCGGTGGAGGCCAGGCCTTGCAGCAGCGCCAAGCCGCTCGAGGGTCGAGCCCGCCACACAAGCCCCTGGCGGCAGCGGCCGTGGTGGGCAGCACCCCCACAGTCAAAGAGCCCCAATTTCAGGATGGCTGGCTCTACTGGCTCGAGCAACGAGCCCATGAGCAGGGCCGCAGCACCTTGATGCGGCGTCCAGCCGCCCAACCCACGGCCCCCGGCCACGAACTGACGCCGGCCCCCTGGAACCTGCGCAGCCGGGTCCACACCTATGGCGGCGGCGTCTATGCCGTGGCGGGCCACGACTTGGTGTTCATTCACGACGCTGACCGCTGCCTCTGGCACCTGAATCTCGACCCTGCGGCGCCAACTGGAGAACGGCAACCGCAGCGCCTAACTGATCCAGCCCCGGCAGAAGCTCACCGCGCCTTCGCCGACGGCTGCATTGACGTACAGCGGCAGCGCTGGATCGGCGTCATGGAGGCCCATGGCCAAGACCAGCTGGTGGCCGTACCCCTGACGGGGGGCGAGCCCGTGCCCCTGCATGAAGCCGCAGATTTCTGCGGCTACGCCACCTTGAGCCCCGCTCACGACCAACTGGCCTGGGTCGAATGGCAGCAGCCCTCGATGCCCTGGGAATCCAGCAGCCTCTGGCTGGCTGCAATTGGTGCCGACGGGCGGCTGGAGCGCGCGCGTCAGGTAGCGGGATCGCAGCCCGATCAAAAGCCAGCGGTGTCGGTCTTTCAACCGCTGTGGATCCGCACACCCGCTGGCGCTGCCGCCTTGGTGGTGGCCAGCGACGCCAGCGGCTGGTGGAACCTCCACGACCTCCAAGCCGATGACACCTGGCGGGCGCTGCTGCCCATGGAGGCCGAATTTGCGATGCCGCAGTGGGTGTACGGCATGCGCACCACCGCCTGGGATGGAACGCGACTGCTGGCGGCCTGCTGCCGTAAGGGGTCCTGGGACCTGGGCGAGGTGCTCCTGGGCCCCAACCTTGCGGGAGCTCCAGCCATCTGGCGCCCCCTGGGGCTGCCCTTCAACGATCTGACGTCCCTCTGCGCCGCTGGGGGCCAGCTTGTGGCCGTGGCGGGCAATCCCACCACCGGCCCAGGGCTGTTGCAAGTGGAGTTGGACAGTGGCCATTGGCACCACAGCCCGGCCAGCGCCAAGCCCTGCCCGCTGAGCCTGGAGCAAATCAGCCAGCCGGAAGCCCTTTGGTTTAAGGGTTATGGCGGCCATCCCACCCATGCCTGGTACTACCCACCTAGCGGTGGTGCCCATCCAGATGCGCCGCTGCTGGTCAAAAGCCACAGCGGTCCCACCGGCATGGCCCGCACCAGCCTCAACCTGGGCGTTCAGTTCTGGACGTCGCGCGGCTGGGGCGTGGTCGATGTCAACTACGGCGGCTCAACGGGTTTTGGTCGCACCTACCGCCAGAGGCTCGATCGCCAATGGGGCGTGGTCGATGTGGCCGACTGCGCCGCCGCGGCCCTCGCCCTGGTCAACCAGGGCAGGGCTGCGGCCCACCGCCTGGCCATTGAAGGCAGCAGCGCCGGGGGGTTCACCACCCTGGCGGCGCTCTGCTTCACCACGGTGTTCAAAGCCGGAGCGAGCCGCTATGGCGTCGCCGATCTGGCCGCTCTTGCCACCGACACCCACCGATTCGAGGCCCACTACCTCGATGCCCTGGTGGGGGTCTGGCCAGACGCCCAGGCCACCTACATCGAACGCTCGCCGCTGCAGCATGCCGATCGCCTGGGCTGCCCGGTGATCTTTTTCCAGGGTCTCGACGACGCCGTGGTTCCTCCCGATCAGACCGACCACATGGCCGCCGCCCTGGAAGTCAAGGGCGTTGCCGTGGAAGTGCACCGCTTCGCGGGCGAAGGCCACGGCTTTCGCGATGGCGCCACCTTGATTCAGGTGCTCAAGGCCAGCGAAGCCTTTTTCCGACTCCATCTGGGCTTGTGATGGCTGGCTCCCTGACCATTAGCTCGCTGACCGTTGGGTCGCTGACCGTTGGCTCGCTGATGCCCACCCTGATCGGGCCAACGCAGCTGTCCTGGCTGGTGTCGCTGGGCTGGCTGGCTGGGGCGATGGCCCTGCTGTGGCTGCTGTTGGCCATCGGCACCGTGGTTGGCAAGGCTTTGGGTGTGCACCAATGGGGCATCCCCGAGGCCCTCGTGGCTGGCAGCCTGGGCCTGGCGATCGCCCCGGCCGGGCTGCTGCCGTTGATTCCCAGTCCGGTGGTTGCGCTGTGGGACCAGTTGCCGCTGGTGCTGCTGACCCTGGTGTTTGGCACCCTGCTGGTCGCCAAACCACTGCCAAGGCCCGGCGGCCTGTGGCGACCGCTCTCGGCCCAGGTGCTGCTGGCCCTCACCCTGGCCTTTGGTCAATACCTGGTGGCAGGCCTGGCCGTGCTGTTCCTGCTTCAACCGCTGCTGGGGGTGAGCCCGGTGATGGCCTGCCTGATCGAGGTGGCCTTCGAGGGAGGCCATGGCTCGGCCGCCGCGATGGGGCCCACCTACGAACGACTGGGCGTGGAGGGGGGGCAGGCCCTCGGCCTGGCCATGGCCACGGTGGGCCTGCTCACCTCCACCGTGGTGGGCGGGGTGGTGGTGGTCATGGCCCGCAGCCGCGGCTGGCTGATGCCGACAGCCCAAGTTGGCGCCCAGGTTTCAGCTCAGGCCACCGACCAAGCACCAGGACCAGCACCAGGACCAGCACCAACGTCAACGTCAACGTCAACGTCAATTCTGGCCACTGTGCCAGTGAGCCCAGCCGCCGAGCCAAGCGATCCGACCGGCTCGTCGGTGCGGCAATGGGCATTGAATCTCGCCCTGGCGGGGACGGCGGTGGCCATCGGCTGGGTGTTGCTCGAAGCCCTACGGGCCCTGGCTGGTCAGATCGGCGGCAGCTTTGCCACGGTGATCGACGTGTTGCCAGTGTTTCCCCTGGCCCTGATCGGGTCGTTGGTGGTGCGGTTGGTGCTGGAGCGCAGTGGCCGCGATGCCGTGGTCTGTCCGCGGGTGCAGGGGCGCATTGCCACCGTGTCGGCTGATCTGCTGATTGCCGCGGCCACCGCCTGTCTGGATCTTTCACTCCTGGCCCACGACTGGCTGCCGCTCACAGTGCTGGCCATGGTCGGACTGCTGTGGAACCTGGGGGTGGTGCTGCTGCTGGCGCCGCGGTTCCTACCCAGCCCATGGTTTGAGCGGGGCATTCTGGAATTTGGTCAGGCGACTGGGGTAGCTGCCAGTGGCCTGTTGCTGCTCAACATGGCCGACCCCGGTGACCGCGGTGATGCCCTCACTCCCTTCTCAATCAAGCAACTGCTGCTGCAGCCGCTGCTCGCTGGAGGCGTCATCACCGTGGTCGCACCCTTGGCCATCGACGGCCTGGGCCTGCCGCTCTGGACGGGGATCTGCCTGGGCCTGACCGTGCTCTGGATCGTCCTGGCCTTGATTCTGGGCCGGCAGCGACCCTGATCCACGCTGATCCCAGGCTTAGAGCGGGCTCGCCCTACCGCCGTAGAGCAAATCAACCATCTGCTGTTGCACCTGGGCCATCTGAGCCGCGCTGAGCCGGGGCGGTTCCCCCAGGGGCAAGGCCTTCAGGTACATGGCAGCCAAGGTTTCCACCTCGATCGCCAGGCGCAGAGCCTGATCCAGACTTCCCCCCAACGCCACCTGGCCATGCTGGGCCAGCAGGGCAGCCTGGCGCCCCTCAAGGGCCTCGAGAGCCAAGTCTGAGAGTGCCTGGGTCCCAAACAGGGCGTAGGGAGCGCAGCGAATATCGATCCCTCCCGCCACGGCCACCATGTAATGGAAGCTGGGGATCGCCCGGCTCTGGCAGGCCAGGGCCGTGGCGTGAATGGAGTGACAGTGCACCACCGCTCCCACATCGGGCCGCCGCCTCAGGATGTCGGCATGGAGGCGCCACTCCGATGAGGGTCCCCGTGACCCAAGGATGAGGGGCTCGCCGTCTCCATCAATCGCCACCAGGTCGTGGGGCTCCATCTGCTCGTAGCAGAGCGACGTTGGCGTGATCAGCAGGCCACCGGCGATCCGGCAGGAGAGATTGCCTGAGGTGCCTTGGTTGATGCCGGCAGCATTCATGCGTCGGGCCGTGCCCACCATCTGCTCCCGCAGGGCGGCTTGATCAGGGGGGAACGCGGCCGGCACGAGCACGCCAGGCATGGGGCGTTGAGGCTACGGCCGAGGGTCACCTGATCGGCTGGATCCGGCGGCGATCCCAGCCTGCATCCATGCATGAATGCCAAACGGCGGTCAAGCCAATCGACGTCGAGCTGAGCGGCCCGACGTTGCCAATCGATGCGGCCCGTTGGGCGTGGGTGGTTTTGGGCCTCAGCCGCCCAGTAGCAACTCCAGCTCTCGGGAGCCGGCTGATCGGGCCAGATCCAAGGGCGTTTCACCGCGTTTGGATCGCAGCGTGCGATCCGCTCCGGCCTTCACGATCACCCGGGCCGCGTCGAGGTTGGCCTGCCAAACCGCATCGTGAAGGGCCGTATAGCCATTGAAAGGGCCCTGGCGATCCAGCTCGACCCCATGCTCGATCAGCAGCTGGCAAGCCTCAGCCCGACCTGCATAGGCCGCAGCATGAAGGGCCGTGGCCTTCATGCCTGGATCGAGCACGGTGAGATCGGCCCCCGCTGCCAACAGGGAGCGGAGGACCGCCACATGGCCCAGGTAGGCCGCCATGATCAGCGGCCAATCACCCTGGCCATCGGCCTGGTTGACCTCAGCCCCACCGCTGAGCAGAGACTCCACGGAATCGAGATCGTCAGCTTTAACCGCAGCCATGAGTGATGTCATCGCACCAACTTTGTCGCTTTTCAGGTCCAAACCTAAGCGCTATCTAGACATCCGGTCGAGCAATCGATAGCCGCATAGAACAAGACCGGCCAATCACTTATCGCGAAACGTCAGCGCTCGCCTAGGCGGCCATCACCGGCCCTGACTGGCCCTCATTGGTCCCTGGAAGAAGCTACGGCCGATTTCAGGGACTCTTTATTGAGCCTGTTATCAAGATCACTCTGCCCCGCCTGGGACGAAGAGCCTCCGCAGCGTGAACTATTACCGCAAATCAATGCGACCTCAAAGATGTGGGCGCTGACCAGTCATGCATATTTTACCCTAAGCTTCCGAGAAATGACGGCGCACAAAGAAACATTGAAGAGCACTTTAATTATTTTCTTTGGCGCCTGCATAAAGCCCCCGCAAGCCTTCCTCGCTGGCTGAGCACATCCCCCGTTCGGTGATCAAAGCCGTCACCAAGCGTGCCGGAGTCACATCA
>CAMDVN010000046.1 GCA_945877595.1 Cyanobium sp. NIES-981
GACGGTGACGACACCGAACTGCTCGATCTGCTCGCCGGTGATGGCGAACTGCCCGAGGAGCGGCTCGATGGCGAATGCCTCAAAGGAGACCTGCGTGCCCTGCTCGAGCAACTGCCCGAGCTGCAGGGCCGCGTGCTCAAGATGCGCTACGGCATTGATGTTGACGGCACCGGCATGGCCGAGCCCATGAGCCTGAGCTCGATCGCCAAGAGCCTCGGCATGAGCCGCGATAAAACCCGCAACCTTGAGCGCAAAGCCATCGAGGGCATTCGCTCCCAATCGCCGATGCTGGAGGGGTATCTGGCCGCCTGATTGGCCTCCCCATCCATCTCCGCCTCCGGCATGGGTCCTTCTCCCAGCACGGCGCACCCAAGGCCGACGCAACCCCGCTCCCAAGGGGCCGCGATCATCGCGGCCCTGCTGCTCTCGCCCCTGGTCAATCTGCTGATCAACCGGGCCCTCGACCGCAGCTGGCATGGCCAATCAGTCCCGTCCATTGGGCTTGGTCCAGGGCACTGGCTGTTTGGCCTCTCGACGGTCATGGTGGCTGCGATTGGCACGGTGCTGCTGCTGTGGTGCGTGGGGCGCCGGCTCAGACCTGGTCGTCAGTCGCGCTGGCTGCTGGAGTTGCTGGGGGCGATCACCACGGTGCAGGCTCTGCTCAATGGCGCCCTGGTGATGATCGCGATCAGCAGCTATCAGATCGGCTCCCTGTTTCTGCTGTTGATCGGGGCCGGCTTGTATGCCGTGCTCAATGCGATTTTTCTATTCTGGTACTGGTGCTTGGACCATCCAGACTTTGGCCGCGGCCAGCCCCGTTTCCCAACAACCAGCGACGACCCCCGGCGAGGCTTGATTGCCTTTCCAGAGGGAGATAAGGCCGGCAGCTTGATCGACTACTTGTATTTCACAGTGCTGTCAAGCAACACGCTCGGACCTCCTGAGAATCACCAAATCAATGGTGATCACCTCAAATTAGTACAACTATCTCAATCCATTTCAATGCTGGTGTTGCTAGTTGTCGTGGTGGCCCGGGCCATCAACACCCTGGGATAAAAGCATCAGCATTCCAAGAAAAGCAGGCAAGTTCAGCCTTGAGTCCCAATGAGGCCGTCATCGCGCGAATGAGACTCCATCATAAAAAATCGATCCGACATAAAAAACGATCCAACATGAAAAATCTCTCCAACCCGAAAGAGCTATCGAATACAGAGCTATCAAATACAGAGATTAGAAAAACTCATCAAAATTATCGAAGTCAACGGCCTTAAAATTTCCGGCTTCAACCTGCTCCATCAAACGCTCGAGCTGCACCCACAGGGCCCCAGCCGTAGCCATCGAGAGCACGAACGAAACCAGCAGGGCTGCGCCCGCCGAAAAGCCAAACACCTGCAGGCTGCCACCGATGAACAGGGTGACGCCGATGATCACACCGGTGTACGACATCGTCATCTCGAAGGTGCCCAGGGGCAAAAGGGCCAGGCGATCAAGCTTCCAGCCGTCCAGACGGTTTTGCACCAACCGCGCGAAGGTGAGCCCGCACAGAATCCCCATCGCCAGGCCCAACCCTGCTACCAAATAAGGGGGCTGGATGATCTGGGCGTACTCGAAATAAAACTCCTGGGCATCGAGGTCGCCGTAGTCACCACTGGCCAAATCCTGGGCGGCTTCGCTCAGGTTGATCGGGGCCAGGGACATCACATTGCAATCAGCTGCGCAGACCCTAGGCGGCCAGGGGGTTGAGCCGCTTGAGCATGCCGCTGGCAATCTTGCGGGGGGAGAAGGTGCGGCGCAACATCGCCAGCAGGGCCTGCAGGTCTTCGGTGTGAAGCCGATCGCCCTGAACCAAGGTGAGCAGCAGCCGCTGGCGCAGGCTGCTGCCCTGCGGGCCCAGCAGCAATTTGAGCCCGGCACCAGCCACAGGGATCAGGTCGGTGGGGGCGCCGTCGTTTTCGACCACGGCGAGCAGGTTTTCGAGCCGCTCGATTTGCAGCCGGCCCGAGCTATCAAACAGCACATCGAGCAGCTTCTCGCGCATCTCGGCCGTGTCGCCGGCCAGCAGCCTCCGCGCCACGTACGGGTAGGCCACCCGGATGATCCGGAAGCTGGGATCAAGCCTCAGGGCCAAGCCCTCCTGACTCACCACGGCACGGATAATCAGGGCAAAACGCGCCGGCACCCTGAAGGGGTAGTCGTACATCAACTCACTGAAGCGATCGGTGATCGCCTTGAAGTTGAAGGAGCCCACGTTGTCACCGAGGGCTCCGCCGAGCACCAGCTCGAGGGCGGGCACGATCGGGGCCAAATCGGCCTTGGGATTGAGAAAGCCAAGCGCCACAAAATCAAGCGCCAGGGCCTCAAAATCCCGGTTGATCAAGTGCACCACCGCTCCGGTGAGGGTGAGTCGATCGCTGTCACTGATCGAATCCATCATGCCAAAATCCACATAGGCCACATGGCCCAGGGGTCCGGTCTTGCCCGGCAGGGCAAAGAGGTTGCCCGGATGGGGATCGGCGTGGAAATAGCCAAACTCGAGCAGCTGCTGCAAACCGGCGATCACACCCGTGCGAATCAGGGCGGCGGGATCGAGCTGGCGGGCTTCCAAGACCTGCCGCTCCTGGAGCTTCGTGCCTTGGATCCAGCTGGTGGTGAGCACCCGACGGGCCGAAAGCAGCCGCTCCACCCTCGGCACCGTCACCTCCGGATGGTCGGCAAACAGGGCCGCAAAACGTTCGGCATTGGACGCTTCCTGGCGGTAGTCAATCTCTTCAAACAAGGTGCGCCCAAACTCGTCGATGATGTCGCCGAGGCCAAAGCCCAGATTGAGCGGCAGGAAGGGGGCCATGGCGATCGCCAACAGGCGGATGATCACCAGATCGCGCCGCAGGATATAAGCGAGATTGGGCCGCTGCACCTTGACCGCGACCCAATGGCCATCGGCAAGCTGGGCCTTGTAGACCTGGCCGAGGCTGGCGGCCGCTACCGGGTAGTCGGGAAACACCTCAAACAGCTGCGCAGCCGGGGCCCCCAGTTCGGATTCAATCGTGGCCAGGGCCACGGCATGCGAAAAGGCGGGCAGGTCATCTTGAAGACGGGTGAGCTGCTCGAGCCAGTCGCGGCGCACCAGGTCAGGGCGGGTGGAGAGGGCCTGGCCCACCTTGATGAAGCAGGGGCCCAAGCCACTCAACGTGGTGAGGATGCGACGGGCCAGCCGTTGCTGCACCGCTGCATCGGTGCTGTTGCCCTGAACGGCCAGGGCCACCGCCAAGCTGGTGAGTTGGCCGAGCACGACCACCAGGCGTCCGATCAGGATCCAGGGTCGAACCAGCAGCCAACGCAAGTCGCGGCCGGGGTTGTAAGCGGGGCTTTCAGCGAGGACCGACGCAGCAGCCAAGAGAACGGCCTCACACAGGGGCAGACTCTAGAAATCAAGAGCGGCTATCCACGGGGGATCGATGAACCTGCCGCTGGATTTAGCCCTGCACCTCCCCGCCCACGGGCGCGGGCGGGGTCTGGCCCCCGAGTTGCGACAACTGCTGGCCGAGCCGCCCGGTCGCTGGGATCGACCCGAGCTACCCGCCTTTGGCGGTCCGCTTCTGGCGGAGGGGGCCGTGGCCCAGGCCCAGGCCCACTGCGCCGCCCTGCTGGGTGCCCAGCACTGCTGGTTTGGGGTCAATGGCGCCAGTGGTTTGCTCCAAGCCGCCCTGATCGGCCTGGCCCCGCCCGGGAGCCGGGTGCTGCTGCCCCGCAACCTGCACCGCAGCCTGCTGCATGCCTGCGTGCTGGGCCAGCTGCGGCCCCTGCTGTTTGATCTGCCCCACGACCCCGGCAGCGGGCTGTGGCTGCCGCCCACCGCCGCCCACCTGGACCAGGTGCTGGCGGCCGCCGCCGCCACGGGGCCGGTGGCGGCGCTGGTGCTGGTCTCCCCCACATACCAGGGCCTGGCTGCCGAGCTGCCAGAGCTGATCGCCCTCGCCCATGGCGCCGGGCTGCCGGTGCTGGTCGATGGGGCCCATGGCTGCGGCCAGGGCATTGCCGCCGGCGCCGACCTCGAAGTGCTCTCGTTGCAGAAAAGCGCCAGCGGCCTGGCCCAGAGCGCCGCCCTCTTGGCCCAGGGAGCCCGAATCTCGCGGCAGGCCCTGGAGCGGTCCCTGCTGTGGCTGCAGACCTCCAGCCCCAGTGCCCTGCTGCTGGCCTCCAGCGAGGCCGCAATCCGTCACATGCACAGCCCCGCCGGCCTGCGCCAGCGGCACCGGGCCACCATGACTGGCCAGCGCTTGCAACGCCGCTGCGCCGGCCTCGACCTGCCCCTGCTGGCCAACCACGACCCGCTGAGGCTGGTGTTACACACCGCCGCCATGGGCATCAATGGCCTCGAGGCCGATGCCTGGCTGCTGGAGCGCGGCGTGATCGGCGAACTGCCCGAACCGGGGAGTCTCACCTTCTGCCTGGGGCTGCAACCACCACTGGGGGTGCTCTGGCGCCTGCCGCGGGTTCTGCAGGCCCTGGCCCGGGCCCTCGGCGGCCCAGCCCTGGCGCCCTTTGCCCCACCCCCCTACCCCCTGGTGGCCGAGCCCGCCTGGCCAATCGGCCAGGCCTGGCGCGCGCCGGCCGTATCGGTGCCCCTGCAGGCGGCGGCGGGTCGCATCGCCGCCGAATCGCTCTGTCCCTATCCCCCCGGCATTCCCCTGCTGGTGCCCGGCGAAGTGATCGATGCGGGCCGCGCCATCTGGCTGCAGCAGCAACGGCAGCTGTGGCCCGGTCAGATCGCTGATACCGTAAGGGTTGTTGCGGGTTAGGGGCCATGTCTAACGCCAGCCCCTTATCGGCTTACCAGTGGGACTTCGTGACGCCTGGGCTCCCCGATGGAGCCTTCCTCGAAGCCCCCGGCTTCAGCCCCACGCCCATGGAACTGCGGGTGATGCTGCTCGCCCACCTGCGGCCCCGGGCCCAGTCGCTGGTGTGGGATGTGGGCGGCGGCACCGGCGCCCTGGCCCTGGAGATTGCACGCCTGATGCCCTCCGGCCAGGTGCACACCCTCGAGCGTGATCCCGATGCGATCGAACTGCTCAACGCCAATCGCGAGCGCTTCGGCATCGCCAACCTGCACATCCATGCCGGTGCAGCCCCAGACGACCTGGCCCAGCTGCCACCCCATCCCGATCGCGTGCTGCTGGAGGTGGGGCGACCGCTGGGGAATGTGCTCAAGGCCGTGTGGGAAGCCCTGGTCCCCGAAGGGCGGCTGGTGATCAGCACCGCCAGCCTGGAGGGCCTGGTCGATGCCACCGACACCCTGGGCCAGCTCCAAGCCAAGGACCTGCAGGTGGTCCAGGCCACGGTCCACCGCATGCAACGGCGCGGCAGCCAGGCCAAGCTGGCGGCGGCTGAACCGCTGTTTCTGATCGCCGCCGAACGCTGATGCCGCAACCTCCCACCGCGCGCAAAGCGACCTCGCTGGCGCGGCTGTTGAGCGGCTGGGCCGCCGGCGGTTTCGGCTTTGTGGTGGTGCTGCTGGGGGGCTGGTGGTTCACGGTTGCCGTGGGCGTGATCGTGCATCTGGGCCTGCTGGAATTTTTCCGCATGGCCCAGTTCAAGGGCATCCGTCCCGCCACCAAGACCACCCTGGTGGCCGTACAGCTGCTGCTCTTGGCCACCATGGCCGCCAGCGCCGTGCCCCAGGGCAGCTGGCTAGCCAGCACCCTGGCGGCAGCGGTGTTGCCAGTGTCGGGGGCGGTGATCTGCGGCTGGCTGCTGCTGCAACCTGTGACCGGCACCATCGCCGACATTGCGGCCTCGATCTTTGGCCTGTTCTATCTGGGCTTTCTGCCCAGCCACTGGATCAAATTGCGGGAACTGGCCGACCCCGCCCTGGCCCCCAACCTCTCGGGGCTGCCCTGGCCCCTAGGCCCTGGCATGGCCCTCACCCTGGCCGCCTGCCTGATGGTGGTGGCCACCGACATCGGCTCCTACGTGATCGGGCGCCGGCTCGGCAAACGGCCCCTCTCGCCGATCTCCCCCGGCAAAACCGTGGAGGGGGCCCTGGGGGGCGTGGCCTGCTCGATGCTGGTGGGAGCCGTGGCCGGGCTAGCGCTCGGTTGGCGCTCGGGCACCGTGCTGGGAGCCGGCCTCGGAGCTGTGGTGGCCCTGTTTGCGCTGGTGGGCGATCTCACCGAATCGATGATGAAGCGCGACGCCGGACTCAAGGATTCCGGTGATGCGATCCCGGGCCATGGCGGCATCCTCGACCGGATCGACAGCTTCCTGTTCATTCCGGCGGTGGTCTATGCCCTGGTGAGCCTGCTACAGCCCTGGCTGGCCCAGGCACCACCGCCTTAAGGGGACACCCGTGCCCGGCCCCGCAACTGCAACATCCCAGCCTCCACCCAAGCCTGCTCAATGGAGATGTTGGGATCCATCGGCAGCCTGTACAGGGGCTGGCCTGAGGGCCCGCTGAGCACGATGGTGCCGCCACTGGCCCCAATCTGAATCGGCAGGTCAATGGCATCGCCGGGGCCCGCACCGCGGGTCTGCATGACCAGCCCACCCTGGGCAAAGCTCACCTTGAGCAAGGGGAGCTGGCCCAGTAGGTGGTCCTGAAGCTCATGGGCCAACCACTGCCACTGGGGATGGGTCAGGAGGGCCTTAAGACCCACGGCTGTGAAGCTCAGCTGGCCGCTGATCGCAAAGGGCTGATCAAGCTGGAGGGTCTGGCCCTTGAGCAGGTTGCCCATCTGCAGGGCTATCGCCTCACTGCTCAGCTGCACCTGCTCGATCGGCAGGTGACGGTAAACCGCCTTGCGTGCCAGAAGCTGAACCCCTGCTAAGCGGCCCCGTAGCAGGCCAAGGGCTGAGCCATCGAGCTGAATCTCGAGACTCTCGACGCTCTGACACTGCTGCCGGATCCAGAGCTGAAAACCGCTGGCCAGCACCTGCAGCACCGGACCACCGCTGGCGTTGGGAGAAGGCATCACCAAGGCATTACGCGGGGGGAGTGTTCAAGAGCTGCCAGACCGCCGCGGTCTCAGCGGGCTGATCGATATGGGGGAGATGGCCGCAAGCCTCAAGCTCGCGCACTCGATCGCCTAACAGAGCCAGGGCCGCCCGCTTCTGGGGAGGACGCAAAATCCGGTCTTGGGCGCCCCAGAGCACCGCCAAGGGCTGGGGCGGCAGGGGTTGCCCGCAGCCTGCGAAGCCACCGCTGCGGGCGAAGCGCCGTAGGGCCTCGGCCCAACCCGGGCTCTGCAGGTGCAGGGATGCAATCTCCAACTCAGCCTCCCCGACCTCGGTGTCGGGATCGGCAAAGGCCGTGCGGCACAGTCCCCGCCGCACCCAGGGGAGTGCCAAAAAACGGACCCCCAGTCCATCGAGCAACGGTGGCAGGGGCATGGGCCTGCCCGTGAGGCCGGCAGGGGCCAGCAGCAGCAGCCGACCAATGCGATCAGGCAGCCGGCGGGCCAACTCCACCGCCACGGAGCCCCCCATGGAGGCGCCGATCAGCCCCAGGGGCGGTGGCATCGAGCTTCCAGGCCCCTGGGTACGGGCCGCAATTGCCGCCACCACCACCTCGAGGTGGTGGAGAACCCCCCGTGGTGAGTAATTGCCGGTGGCGGGTCGGGGGGTGAAGCCAAAGCCATACAGATCAGGAATGAACAGCTGGACCCCCGCTGCCGCCAGCAGCGGCGCGAGGCGCCGAAACTCCAGCAAAGAGCTGTCGAAACCATGCAGCAAGAGCACGGGCTCGCCTTCTCCCAACACCGCCACCGGCCAACGGCCTTCGAGCCCCGCCAAAGGCCACCACTCCACAGCGGCAGCCAAGGCCCGGCCTTGGGGATCAAGCAGCCCCTCAGCCGCCCAGCTCAGCAGTGCTTGACCATCGGGGACCTCGGCCTCGGTTCCATCAAGGGTGCTCATCACGCGGCAGGCCACTGACTGCAGGCCGATACCGATGCTGCGGATGCTGATGCAGGTGCCACGGGATCAGCGTCCCCGCTGGTGGTGCTCACCAGGGCGGCGATCAGGTCGGTCGGGGTGACGGCAAAGGGCAGGCGATGCAGATCGGAGCCCTCCTGGCAGGCAAAGGCACAAACGGCCTGCAGCTCACCGAGACTGAGCCCGTCCAGGGCGAGATCCTCCAGATTCACCGGCAGGCCCAAGCCCACGAAGAACGGCAGCAACTGCCGCCGGGCCTGGGCCGCCAATTGATTTCCGCCCAACATCTCCTCCAGGCGCAGCTGCACCAAGATCCCAAATCCCACCTTCTCACCGTGCAGGTGACCATGGCTGGCCTCAAGCTGGGTGAGGCCGTTGTGGACGGCGTGGGCGGCCACGGTGCGACAACGGGCGCCACCAAGGCCACCGATCAACCCAGCCGTGAGACCGCAGGCCTCCGCCACACGCACCCAGGCCTCGCCACCGGGTTGGGCCAGGGCGGCAGGCGCTTCGAGCAGGAGCTGGTCACGCAGCACCCGGGCCATCTGCACGGCCTGCTGAATCAGGCCATCAGCACTGCTACCGCTGCTCACCGAGGCCTCGTACCACTTGGCCATCGCATCGGCAATGCCGCTGGCCAAGGTGCGGTCTGGAGCCTGGCGAATCAGAGTGTGGTCAAAGACCAGCAAATCGGGGCAGCGGCTGAGGGCCTCGTCGCCTCGAAAGGCCCCCTCAGGGGAATAGATGTTGGCGAGGGCCGTCCAACCCGCGCAGGTGGCTGCGCTTGTGGGCACCGTGATGCACACCAAACCGAAGCGGTGGGCGAGCAACTTGCCCGCATCAAGCACCTTGCCGCCACCCACGGCAATCACGCCGTCGCAACCGGCGTCGGTGAGGTGGCGACCGATCGGACCTAGATCCTCCTCACAACAGTCAAATTGCAACTCGGCTGAGTTGACCATGAGCCCAACGGCACGCAGCTCAGCGATCAACCGCGCGCGCAGCGCTGCTGTGGCCGAACTACGGCCCAGCACCAAGGGGCGGCTCACCAGAGCCTGAATCATGGGGAGCGCCTCAACCCAGGCCTGCGGCCCCCGCAACACCCGGGCCGGCGCAATGGCGTGCTCGCTCAGACCTGGCTGCGGTTCAGCGGATGGGCTCAAGATCGGAGGCATCGCCAGGCCTCATGGGAATCCTCACTGTATGGATGAACCCCCTCAACCGCGTTGGATTGGTGCGGTGAAACAGACGGTGGCACTGGAGATGAGGACCTCCACGCCCCACGATGACGAGCTGCGCGATTGTTTCCTTCCATGGCTTCGGTGAACTAGAGCCCACCCACTGCCTGCTTCCCCGCCACGGCGAACCGGAGGCCGCTGCCAGATGCCTGGCCGAAGCCCTAGCCAACGCCCTGGCCAACGCCGATGGGCCCTCAGACAAGGGCTACCCGTTCGGACACAGCCAAACCCTGGCGGAATTCATGGCTGCCTTTCTCAACGGCCAACGTGCCGTTGAAGTGATCCACAATCTCAAACTGGAGGCCACGGCCACCTACCGCTATCGGATCAGCGTGATGGAGCGGCGATCTGAACAGCTCTGGCTCGAGTGCTGGCGCCTCTACCCAGGAGATCCAGGATGGAAGCGGCGCTGCGGCCCCATGCCCCTGAGGGCGTTTATCCACCACTATCGACGCCGAGGGCAGGTCTCTCAGCACCTGCCCCAAGCCCCAAATCAAACGCTGGCCCCCTAGACGCTGGCCAATTGGGGGACTGCGGGGGTGTCAGCCCCCTGCTTGCGAATCACGACTTGCTTCTCGTCGTTGATGTCAACCAAAGCCGAGTCACCATCACCGATCCGTCCGCTGAGGAATTCTTCAGCGAGAGAATCTTCGAGCAAGCGCATCACGGCCCGACGCAACGGCCGAGCGCCATAGGAGGGGTTGTAGCCCTCATCCACAAGCCGTTCCTTGAACGCCTCGGTGACCGAGAGGGCGATGCCCTTCTCCAGCATCCGAGCGAAGACCTCCTTGAGCATGATCTCGGAGATCTCCTTAACCTCATCGCGGGTTAACTGCCTGAAGACGATGATCTCGTCAAGACGGTTGAGGAATTCAGGGCGGAAGTACTGCTTCAACTCCTCATTCACCAGCGAGCGGATACGGTTGTATTGGGTTTCCTCAACACCACCGCCTCCGAATTCAAAGCCCAGACCACCACCCCCTTTCTCGATGACTTTCGAACCAATGTTCGAGGTCATGATGATCAAGGTGTTCTTGAAGTCAACGGTGCGTCCCTTTGAATCGGTGAGCCGTCCATCTTCAAGCAACTGTAGAAGCAGGTTAAAGACGTCGGGATGTGCTTTCTCGATCTCGTCAAAGAGGACCACGGTGTAGGGCCGACGCCGCACGGCTTCGGTGAGCTGACCGCCTTCATTGAAGCCCACATAACCCGGAGGTGAACCGATCAGCTTGCTGACCGTGTGGCGCTCCATAAACTCCGACATATCCAGACGGATCATCGACTCTTCACTGCCGAAGAAGTAAGCAGCTAGAGCTTTGGTGAGCTCGGTTTTGCCCACCCCGGTGGGGCCACTGAAGATGAAGCTGGCGATCGGGCGGTTGGGGTTCTTAAGACCCACCCGAGCCCTGCGAATGGCTCGCGATACCGCTTTGACAGCCTCGTCTTGGCCGATCAGGCGCTGATGGAGGGTCTCCTCCATATTGAGGAGCTTGACCGATTCACTTTCCGTGAGTTTCTGAACCGGAACCCCTGTCCAGGACGCCACGATTTGGGCGATATCTTCCTCATTGACGACCGGGGTGCGCTGCTCAGTTTCAGCCGGAGCTTCGCCAGAGGCTTCGGCAAGGGCCGTGGCGGTTGCGGAGACGGCGGCCGTATCGGCAGCGGCTGGAGCAGCAAGCTCCTCGTCTTTGCGAGTCTGAAGAATGGAGCGGATCTGCCCACGCAGTTCCACCTCTTTCTCGCGCAATTCACCAGCTTTGGTGAAATCTTGCTGACGCACAGCGTCTTCCTTGTCTTTCTGTACCGTGCGCAGCTGCTTGTCGACTTCCTTAGCCGCCGGAGGCAACTTCGAGTTCATCAAGCGCACCCGACTCCCTGCTTCATCGATCAGATCGATCGCTTTGTCAGGCAGGAAGCGATCAGAGATGTAGCGATCGCCAAGGGTGGCTGCAGCTACTAGAGCCTCGTCCGAAATCTTAAGGCGATGATGTTGTTCATAGCGCTCGCGCAGACCCCGCAGGATCTCGATGGTGTCGACGACGGATGGCTCACCCACCATCACCGGCTGGAAACGGCGCTCAAGGGCCGCATCGCGCTCGATGTGCTTGCGGTACTCATCAAGGGTGGTGGCCCCGATGCACTGCAGCTCGCCGCGGGCCAAGGCCGGCTTGAGAATGTTTGCAGCGTCGATGGCACCTTCGGCCGCGCCCGCACCGATCAGGGTGTGAACTTCGTCGATCACGAGAACCACGTTTCCAGCCCCGCGGATCTCCTCCATGATCTTTTTGAGACGCTCCTCAAATTCACCGCGATATTTGGTACCCGCCACCAGCAGGCCGATGTCAAGGGTAAGCACCCGCTTGTCTTCGAGGATGTCGGGTACTTCGCCCGAAATGATCCGCTGAGCCAGCCCTTCGGCGATGGCGGTCTTGCCGACGCCGGGCTCACCGATCAACACCGGATTGTTCTTGGTGCGGCGGCCGAGGATCTGGATGACCCGCTCGATCTCGTTTTGCCGGCCCACCACGGGATCAAGCTTGCCCTCACCAGCCTGCTGGGTGAGATTGCTACCGAATTCGTCGAGGGTGGGGGTCTTGGTGGAGCCCTTGCCACTTCCCCCGGAAGCCACTTCAGCGGTCTCGCCGAGCATGCGAATCACTTGGGTGCGCACCTTCGCGAGGTCAACCCCGAGGTTCTCAAGCACCCGTGCCGCCACACCTTCCCCTTCGCGAATCAGGCCGAGCAACAGGTGCTCGGTTCCGATGTAGTTGTGACCGAGCTGACGGGCCTCCTCGAGGGACAGCTCCAGCACCCGCTTGGCCCTGGGGGTGAAGGGAATCTCCACCGCCACGAAACCAGAGCCCCGGCCAATGATTTTTTCCACCTCTACCCGGGCGTCCTTGAGGTTGACCCCCATCGACTTGAGCACCTTGGCGGCGACGCCAGTGCCTTCACCGATCAGACCCAACAGGATCTGTTCGGTGCCCACAAAGTTGTGACCCAGGCGTCGAGCCTCTTCCTGGGCCAGCATGATCACCTTGATGGCCTTCTCCGTAAAGCGCTCGAACATGGGCCGTGGCCTGGGACAAGTGTTCCCAACCTATCAGGGTTGAAGGGAATGGTGTGACCTGCGGCGCAACTCGGGCAGAACCGCTGCCGCCAGAGGGGTTCAGCGGCAGCAAAGAAATAAATGAAAGCCAGAAGATGGTGGGCTTAATCGACAAGAAATGGCGGTTATCCCTACCGCTTTGATCGCCTTAGCCTTCGATCTTTACCCATTGGATCAGGGCATCGTCGCCATTGCGGTAGTAACCGCAACGAACACCCGCTTCAGCGAACCCCAAGCTGCCGTAGAGGGCCCGAGCTGCTGCATTGCTGGCCGCCACCTCCAAAGTGGCCCAACGGGCCCCTTCGTGGTGGCCCTGCTGCAACAACGCGGCGAGCACAACTCGCCCCAGACCCTGGCGCCGCCAACGGGGATCCACCGCCACCAAGGTGATGTGGAGTTCATCCACCACCAGCCAGCCGCAGGCCATCGCCTGCAGCTGGCCTTGATTCCATAGCCCAATGCCCGGGCGGCGCGGATCGGCCAACTCGGTGCGCCATTGGGCCTCCGTCCAGAGGCCATCGAGGGCCGCCTGGTCGAGGGCCAGACAGGCCGGCAACTGCTCAGGGGTCAGGAGGCGTGCCGGGTTCCGTACATTCATGCTTTGCCCGAGCCCCAGCGGCTGATGCCATGGTGACCTCCAGCCAGCCTGCTGTGCCCGCCTCAACCCCCCTGCAACCCGGCCAGGCCTACGAAGTCCATCAGGACTTCACCAGCCCCAACCGCAATCTCACCCCCGTGGGCACCTGCCTCGATGGCCAGGGACGCCTGCAGGTGGGCGGCTGCACCCTCAGCCATCTGGCCCACACCTACGGCACACCGTTGTATGTGCTCGACGAGGCCACCCTGCGGGCCACCTGCCGGGCCTATCGGGAGGCCTTGAGCCAGCACTACCCCGCCCGATCCCTGGCCCTGTTTGCCTCCAAGGCCAACAGCTCCCTGGCGATCACCGCCCTGGTCGCCTCAGAAGGCCTGGGCCTCGATGCCGTTTCGGCCGGGGAATTGCTCACCGCCCTTGAGGGGGGGATGCCCGCCGAGCGGATCGTCTTCCACGGCAATAACAAATCAATCGAAGAGCTGGACCTGGCCACCGAACGTGGTGTCACGGTCGTGGCCGACAACTGGCGCGATCTGGAGTTGCTCGCCGAGCTCTCCCCAAACTTCCAGGCCCCCATCCCACTGATGCTGAGGTTCACACCCGGCATTGAATGCCACACCCATGAGTACATCCGCACGGGGCACCTCGACAGCAAGTTCGGCTTCGATCCCGACCAGCTGGAGCCAGTGCTGCAACACCTGTCGGGCTGCCGCTGGGCCCGGCTCACCGGGCTTCATGCCCATATCGGCTCGCAGATCTTTGAACTCCAGCCCCACCGCGACCTCGCCGCGGTGATGGCCGACGCCCTGGCCCTGGCCCGCTCCCTCGGCCACCCTGTCACCGACCTCAATGTGGGCGGTGGCCTGGGCATTCGTTATGTGGCCAGCGACGATCCCCCGAGCATTCAGGAGTGGGTGCGGGGGGTGGCCGAAGCGGTCACGCAGGCCTGCCAAGATCGCGATCTGGAACTGCCCCGACTGCTGTGCGAACCGGGTCGTTCCCTGGTCGCCACCGCCGGAGTGACGTTGTACACCGTGGGGAGCCGCAAACAGATTCCCGGCATCCGCACCTACCTCTCGGTGGACGGCGGCATGAGCGACAATCCCCGCCCGATCACCTACCAATCCCAGTACACGGCTGTTCTGGCCGATCACCCCAGCGCCGAACCCACCGACACCGTGACGGTGGCCGGCAAGCACTGTGAATCGGGGGATGTCCTGCTCAAAGATGTGGCCCTGCCCCCAGCCAACAGTGGTGACGTGATGGCCGTGTTTGCCACCGGGGCCTACAACGCCTCGATGAGCTCGAATTACAACCGCATTCCAAGGCCGGCGGCGGTGTTGGTCCACGACGGCCTCGCCGAGCTGGTCCAGCGCCGTGAACAGCCGGAGGAGCTACTGCGCTACGACGTGCTGCCCGCCCGGCTCCACTCGATAACCTGAAGCCACTGAATTCGATCGCCGGTGTCCCGCGGGAGTCGGCACTTTGGCTATCGACCTGCGTCTACTCCTCGACCTCCTCTTCGCCGCCGGACTCGGCGTGCTGGTCCTCGGTCGTGTCACCGAGGCCCGCACCCTGTGGCTGCTGCGGGGTTACCTGCTGCTCGTGGCCCTGGCCTGGGTAGTGCAGCGCTACGCCAACCTGCCCCTGACCAGCAAGCTGGTCGACGCCCTGGTGCTGGCCTGCAGCCTGGCCCTGGCGATTCTTTGGCAGGGTGAGTTGCGGCGGCTGATGGAGCTGATGGGCACTGGCCGACTGGGGGTGTTGTTTGGTGATCGTCAGCGCGACCAGCTCGCTTCGGGCTCGGTGGCCACCTTGAGCGAAGCAGCGGGACGTCTCTCCCAGATGCGCCGTGGCGCCCTGATCGTGGTGGACCTGGGCAGCGATCTGCGCCCTGAAGACTTTCTCAACCCCGGCATCACACTCGATGCCCAGCTCTCCACCGAGCTTTTGCTGAATCTGTTTGCCAGCGATACCCCCCTCCACGATGGGGCCGTGCTGGTCAAAGCCAACCGCATCGAGGCGGCGGGGGTGATCCTGCCGCTCTCACGCCAGGGGATCAACCGCTATGGCACCCGGCACCTCGCCGCCCTAGGGCTCACGGAACGCTTCGACCGCTGCCTCGCGATTGTGGTTTCCGAAGAGACGGGCACCCTCTCTCTGGCCAGCCAGGGCCGACTTGAGCGGCCGATCACCAGCAGCCGCTTGCACGATTTGCTGGGAGCTGCGCTGGCTCTTCCCACGGGTCGTAGCGTATCCAAGGACACGCCGGACACCCGCGGATGAGTCGCGCCCTGGCGACCACCAACCCCAAGACGATCCAGGCCCTGCCGTCGCAGCTGGATCCCGCTCGGATGCCGGCCCATGTGGCCGTGATCATGGATGGCAACGGCCGCTGGGCCAAGCGGCGTGGTCTGCCCCGGGTCATGGGTCACCGCGAGGGAGTTGAAGCCCTCAAGCGCTGCCTCAGGCTCTGCAGCGACTGGGGCATTGGAGCCCTCACCGCCTACGCCTTTTCAACCGAAAACTGGAACCGCCCCGGCGAAGAGGTCAGCTTTTTGATGACCTTGTTTGAACGGGTGCTGGCCCGGGAGCTGGAGGCCCTCGACCAGGAGCAGGTTCGAATCCGGTTTCTCGGCGACCTGGAACCGCTGCCATCTGGCCTACGCCAGCTGATCAGCGATGCCACGGCGCGTACGGCCGCCAACAGCGGCATCCACTTCAATGTGTGCACCAATTACGGTGGCCGGGCCGAACTGGTCCATGCCGCCCGTCGACTCGCCGAACGGGTGGCCCAGGGCGAAATCGATGCCGCCAGCATCGACGAACAGACCTTTGCCGCCGAGCTCCACACCGCCGGCGAGCGGGATCCCGATCTTCTGATCCGCACCAGCGGCGAGCAGCGCATCAGCAACTTCCTGCTGTGGCAACTGGCCTATGCGGAGCTGCACATCACCGACGTGCTCTGGCCCGATTTTGACCAACAGGCCCTGCTGGCAGCCCTGCTCGACTATCAAGGACGCCAGCGTCGCTTTGGCGGGGTCGACACCCTCCCACCGATCCCCACCTGATGAGCAGCCTCTCCTTACGCCACGACTGGAGCCGTGACGAGATCCAACAGCTTCTTGAGCTCCCCTTGGTGGATCTGCTCTGGCAATCCCAGCAGGTGCATCGCCAGGCCAATCCCGGCTACCAGGTGCAGCTGGCCTCGCTGCTCAGCGTCAAGACCGGTGGCTGTGAGGAGGACTGCGCCTACTGCCCCCAATCGATGCATCACAGCAGCGATGTGAGCGCCCATCCACAGCTGGAGGTGGCGCCCGTGCTGGAGCGGGCCCGGGCCGCAAAAGCCGCCGGAGCCCATCGCTTTTGCATGGGTTGGGCCTGGCGCGAGATCCGCGATGGGGCCCCATTTGAGGCCATGCTCAGCATGGTGCGCGGGGTCAGGGAGCTGGGGCTGGAGGCCTGCGTGACCGCCGGCATGCTCACCGACCAGCAAGCCAGTCGGCTGGCCGAAGCCGGGCTCACGGCCTACAACCACAACCTCGACACCAGCCCCGAGCACTACGACCAGATCATCACCACCCGCACCTATCAGGAGCGCTTGGAGACCCTGGCGCGGGTGCGCCGCTCGGGGATCACCCTCTGCTGCGGCGGCATCATCGGCATGGGCGAGGGAACCGACGACCGGGCCGGCCTCCTGCAGGTGCTTGCCAATCTCAACCCGCACCCCGAGAGCGTGCCGATCAATGCCCTCGTTGCCGTCGAAGGCACACCCCTGGAGGAGCTGACCTCCGTTGATCCCCTCGAGCTGGTGCGCATGGTGGCGACGGCCCGGATCCTGATGCCCCACAGCCGGGTGCGCCTGAGCGCTGGACGGGAGCAAATGAACCGGGAGGCCCAGGTGCTGTGCCTGCTGGCGGGAGCCGATTCGATCTTCTACGGCGACCAGCTCCTCACCACCGGCAACCCCGATGTGGCCACCGACCGCGAACTGCTCGCCGCTGCGGGGGTTACCGCGCTGGGGAAAATCCCGGCGTCGGCGAGCATGAACTGCGTTCCAGCGCACTGAGGTCGGTGAGCTTGCGCGTTGCCGCGTTTTACCGGTTTGCCGCTTTTGCTGCCGATGAGCTGCCGCGGCTGCGCACCGCCCTGCTGCATTGCGCAGCCACCTCCGGCGTGCGAGGCACAGTGCTGTTGGCCACCGAAGGGATCAATGGCACCGTGAGTGGCCCCCCGGCCGGGGTCGAAGAACTGCTCAGCCTGCTGCGCAGCGATCCGCGGCTGGCCGCCCTCGAGGTGAAGGACTCGACCACAACCCAGCAACCCTTCCATCGCCTCAAGGTTCGCCTCAAGCGAGAGATCGTGACCATGGGGCAGCCCAATGTGGCTCCCTATCTGGCCGGCCCCGTTGGCACCCACGTGCCAGCACCGCAGTGGGATGCCCTGATCCATGACCCCACCACCTTGGTGATCGACACCCGCAACAGCTACGAAGTGGCCATTGGCAGCTTTACCGGCGCCATCGATCCCCACACCACCAGCTTTGGCGACTTCCCCGCCTGGGTGGACACCCACCTCAGGCCCCTCGTGGAGACGCAGCAACCCGAACGCATCGCCCTGTTTTGCACCGGCGGCATCCGCTGCGAGAAAGCCACCAGTTACCTCATTCAGCAGGGATTCAAGGGCGTGCACCACCTTCAGGGGGGCATTCTGAGCTATCTCGAAGCGGTGCCCGAGGCCAGAAGCAGCTGGCAAGGCGAATGCTTTGTGTTTGACCAGCGGGTGGCCGTGAACCACCAGCTCGAACCTGGTCAGCACAGCCTCTGCCATGCCTGCGGCCTACCCCTGACGCCCGCCGACCGCGACCTGCCCAGCTATTTGGAGGGGGTGAGCTGCCTCCACTGTCTGAATCGCTTCAGCGCCGCCGATCGGGAGCGCTTTGCCGAGCGGCAGCGGCAGATGCAGCTGGCCCGTGGCAGGGGCGTGGCGCACCTGGGGCCCCAGCCAGCGTGAGACGTTGGCTCCTGGCAACGATGCTGATGAGCCTGGCCGCGCTGCTGGTGGCCGGTATCGGCACCCGCTGGGGCGGACCCCAAGGTCGACCCGGGTCGCAGCACGCTGGGATCAATTCGATCGGAATCAATCGCTCATTCGATGACAACAGGTCAAACAA
>CAMDVN010000047.1 GCA_945877595.1 Cyanobium sp. NIES-981
CACCACGGCCAGCAGAGGACGGAAACGCATGGGGAGGAACTGGTCTGAAGTGGATCCTACCGGTCCAAAATCCTGATTCCCCGTACGATGTCGCGGCTCTCAACAACCTGTATGAGAGCTCGCTGGTCAGCCGGGATCACTCCGGAACATCTGGAACCCTGAAGACTCGCTCAAACAAGCCTCGAACTGAGGCCCATTCCTCAGCGGCCCCTGCCTCCATGCCCATCCGATCTGGCAGTCATCCGTGAGGTGGAACCTTTGAGGTGGAACCTTTGAGGTGGAACCTTTGAGGTGGGACATCAGTACAAGCCAAATCTGTTCAAGCCAAATCTGTTCAAGCCAAGCCAGTACAAGCCAAGCCATTGCGACGACTTCGCGATATGAACCCCGACCAGCCCAGCACCAATAATCCAATGCGTTCATCCAAGCCCTCACCCCTGGGCCCCGTGCAGCAACAGCGCCTGAGCGAGGTCCTCAGCGTGCTGGAGGAGCTCACCACCGAGCTTGACGGCAACCCCGAAGCCCTGCTGACCCTGCTGCGCCAACTGGAGCAGCTGCATCGCACCGTGCAGGACGGCGCCTTTCGCAGCAGCCTGCCCTCGGATCGCAGCGAGCTGTTTGAGCTGCTGCGCACCATGGAGCAGAGCGGAGGCTGGCCTTACATCCCCCGCTTGCAGTTGCGCACGTTCATGGACTTGCTGCAGCGCGATCGTTCTGAAGACGACCATCCCCTGGCGGCCTGAGCGTCAGCGCTGCACCAGGGGCCCCAGAGCACTGAGCAGTCGATGGGCGATGGCCAACTTGTGGGCAGGGTCGAGCCAGACCGGCTCAGCACCCGGGGCGAGCAGCCAGCCCTGATTCAAGGAAACCGAGAAACCGCTGCCGGGCCGATCAATTGGATTGGCAAAGAGCAGATCGCAGCCCTTGCGAGCCAGCTTGGCCATCGCCGCCGCCAACACATCCCCTGACTGGGCCGCAAAGCCCAGAATCGGCTGGGGCCACGGGTCACGCCGCTGATTGCGCCGTTGCACCAGCTCGGCAAGCAGGTCGGGAACCGGCTCCCAGCCACTGGTTAACAGCATGGAAACCTCGTCTTTTGCCGCCTTGTGGAGCGCCGGCTGGGCGCGGCGATGGTCGGCCACGGCAGCTGCCATCGCGATCGCATCAGCCTGGGGCTGCAGGTCGGCCAGAGCCTGCTGCATGGCCGCCGCCGTGGGGGCGCTGTGGCAGCGCAAACCCTCGAGCAGTGCGGGCTCCACCGCCAGGGGGCCGTGCACCAGATCCACCTCGGCGCCCCGCAGTCGGGCGGCCTGGGCCAACAGCACCCCCATCAGACCACTGCTGGCATTGGTGATGCAGCGGGCCGGATCCAGGGGCTCGCGGGTAGGGCCGGCGCTCACCAGCAGCCGTCGCCCTTGCCAATCACGCTGGCAACCCCACAGTTGCAGTGTCTCGAGCCCGAGCAGCAGCAACGCTGGCTCCGCCATGCGGCCATCGCCCTGGCGGTCACACGCCAGCACCCCTGGAGTAGGGCCCAGTGGCAGCACCTGCCCAAAGCCATGCAATTGGCGCCAGTTGTGCTGCACAGGCCCACTGGCCCACATGGAGGTGTTCATGGCGGCGGCCGCCAACACCGGGGCCTCGCAGGCCAGCAACACACTGGAGAGAAGGGTGTCGGCCAAACCGTGCACCCACCGCCCCAGGCTCGTGGCGCTCAGGGGAGCCAGCAGCACCAGCTCGGCCCATTCGGCCAATTCGATGTGCAGGGGGCGCGCAGCGGTGTGAAGCCACTGGTCGGCATCCAAGTAGCAGCGGTTACGGCTCAGGCTGGCCAGAGCCACCGGGCTCACAAGCTGGGCGGCGCTCGACGTGAGCACGCAGCGCACGTCAGCACCGCGCTTGGCCAGCGCGCTCACCACCAGAGGGAGCTTGACCGCAGCAATGCTGCCGCAGATCCCCACGAGGATGCGACGACCTTCCAGGGGATCTGGCCCACCCTGCACACTCTGCTCAGATCCAGGTATGGATCTGAAGCCGTACCCGTCACTCCTCATCAAAGGGCTCCTGATCAACCAGGTGCCAATAGGGCCGCGCCAGTTCGGGTCGGTGGATCGCCAGGGCCCGCATCAGATGCCAATCGCTCAGCCCGTCAAACGGGGAGGCGTAGTCATCCTCGTCGAGGCGGCGTGCCAACTCGGCAGTGCTGACCTCATCGAAAGCGGCCAGGCTCTCGAGGTTGATGGACTCCGTCATGGCGGCAGGCGCAGGGGGCTGGCAGGAATGTGGCCCTAACAGAGATAATGGTGCCGCCTGGGGAATTAGCTCAGCTGGTAGAGCGCTGCGATCGCACCGCAGAGGTCAGGGGTTCGAGTCCCCTATTCTCCATTCAAGTCAAGCCGCTCATTACACGCCGCTCGACACGCGCCACTCCACACACGCCACTGGATTCACTGGACTGGATTCACTGGACTGGATCGACGCGACTGGATTCACGGGATTGCACTCACGTCACAACAGACACGTCACTTCGGATCAGCGACACAGTTGTCAAAGCGCAGCCGGACCGATGGCAAGGGCCTCTCTTACTGTGCGCCAGCGATGGATCAGCCAAAACCATGGAGTGGTCTGCTGAGGCGGAAACCCGCCTGAAAGAGGTTCCCTTCTTTGTGAGGCCAGTGGTGCGACGTCGCATCGAAAGCCTGGCGACCGAGGCAGGCCTCAGTGCAGTGAGCGAGGCCTTTTACGAACAAGCCAAATCCCAATTCGGACAAAAATGAGTCGCCCAGTGTCCAGTTCAAGACAGAGCCGGGCCGATGATGAAGTATAAGAGTTACAAGATAGTTGGCTTCAGGCCTTTTCATGTCGCAGTCCAAGCGTGAGCAGGTGGTCAGCCATCTGCGCTACATCCGCCAGGAGCTCCGCGAAATGCACCAGGGCGTCATGGATGACGGTCTGCTTCCCGAAGCCGGAGAGGTGCGGGGCGTCATGGCTCAGATGGAGGCCCTGCTCGAGTTGCTCGAAGGCAAAGGCCGCAAAAAAGACACCGAAAGCTGAGCTCAATTTTGTCAAGCCTCCACAAGGACGCTCTAACAAACTGCCCACTGGCCATTGCCGAAGCCGCAAAGCAACGCTTCTGTGGCTTTGTCCCCATCACCTAGCCCCGGCTCCGGCCGAGGGCTTTTTTATTGGTATCTCCTATCGGTAGCGTCGATATCATGCATGGCCACCACTAATGGTGTAGAAATGACGTTGCAGGGTTGGGCTGGGTGATGGGGATCACCGATTAGGGCTCACCTGCACCCTCTTGGATGCAAACCAGGCAGCAACCTTGGCATCAAACCCGGTTTCAGCGCCTCATTGTGCGCTCTGGCCAGCGACTTCAGGGCTGGGCAAACAACCCCTGGCGACGCCTCTCGCTGCTGCTGATTGTGTTGCTGGTGAGCTTCAGCGTGGGCGGTGCCGTGGGCTCGCTCACTGGGGCACTCGCCCAGCTCGATCCTCTGAGCGCCCTGGTGAGTGTTTTGGTGATCGAGGTAGCCGCTCGAATCCGCGGTCCATTGCTGCGCCAAGGTGGCAACACCCTCACGCTTGAGCTCCTCGATATGGGCCGTATCGGCCTGCTCTACGGCCTACTGCTCGACGGCTTCAAGATGCTCTGACACCCGCCGCCCTGAAGGTGCTCAGGGCTTCAACCTTTCTCCGCTGCCGCCAACAAAAACAGCAAGGCCATCCGGATCGGGATGCCATTGCGCACCTGCTCCTCGACCAGGCTGACCGCTGGGTCGTCGAGGAGATGACCGTCGATTTCAACACCTCGATTGACCGGTCCGGGGTGCAACACCGGCACGGCTTGCCCGCAGAGCTCCAGCCGCTCGTGGGTGAGGCCGTAGTGGCGGTGATAGGTCTCGAGACTGGTCAACAGCTGCTGCTGCATGCGCTCCTTCTGCAGCCTCAGGGTCATCACGGCATCGGCACCGGGCAAGGCCCGCTCGAGGCGGCGTTCAATCCAGACCCGGCCGCGCTGCGGTACCGGATCCAAGGGCTGGCCTGGTGGAGGGGCCGCCACAAAGGCAGCAAACCCTTCGGGTAACAGCGTCGGAGGCCCGCAGAGCACCACATCGGCTCCACAGGCGGTGAGGCCCCAGAGGTTGGAGCGCGCCACGCGTGAATGCAGCACGTCCCCCACGATCACGATGCGTTTGCCTTGAAGGGCCGCCGGCGTTGGGGCCTCGGGGCAAAAGTGACGCGCCAAGGTGAACAGATCGAGCAAGCCCTGGCTGGGATGGCTGTGCTGGCCATCGCCAGCATTGAGCACGGCAACCCTCTCTCCCGAGGCATCGAGGGCTTCGGCAAGGCTCTGGGGCACGCCAGTGCAGCGATGACGCACCACCAGCAAGTCTGCCCCCATGGCCACATAGGTGCGCACGGTGTCGAGCAGGCTCTCACCCTTGCTAAGTGAGCTCGAGGCCGGCGAAAAGCTCTGCACATCAGCCGACAGGCGCCGGGCCGCCAGCTCAAAACTGCTGCGAGTGCGGGTGCTGGGCTCAAAAAAGAGCGTGGTCATCAACCGCCCCTGCAGGGCGGGCAGCTTGCGGGCACCACTGGTGGGCATGGCGCGAAAGCGCTGAGCCAACTCAAGCACCGTGACGTAATCCTGGAGAGAAAACGCCGCCAGATCGAGCACGTGGCGATGGGTCCAACTGCTCAACGACTGCCGGAGCGCGCGTTCATACGGTAGGGGGCCGCGTTACGGGAGCTTCGCCTGGGGAAGCGAGAATCCCCACGCCCAGCTGATCACCAAAGCCTCCTGCGGCCGAGGCGATCGATCGCCCCGAGCCCGACGACTCACACTGCGGCTGGTGCGCAGATACCAGCGCCAAGGCAGCTCCTGCCCCTGGCTGAGGCCAATACGGCTGGTCTGGATCAGATCCCCAACGGCCAAGAAGGCCAACGCTGAAGGCCGTGGGGCAATCCAGAGGCCCTGAGCAGGGTTTGATGTTGTGGCGTCGTGGCTGCAATGGATGCCAAACCGCCTGGTCAGCAAGGCCGGTCCTGCAGCTACCCGCTCGGGCTCAGCAGGCAGGGCAACGGCTCGCAACAACACGCCATTGGCCCAATTGTCCTTGTGGGTCACAACATTGACGCAGTGGTGAATGCCGTAGCTCACATAGACATAAAACCGCCCAGGCTCCCCAAACAGGGTTTCGTTGCTCGGGGTGCGGCGGCGATAACCGTGGCAGGCAGGTTCGCTCTGGCAATACGCCTCCGTTTCCACAATCACGCCCCACAGAAGCTCACCTGAGGGCTGGCGCTTCACCAGCAGGCAGCCGATGAGCTCGGGGGCAACCTGCTCGGCGGGGCGGGCGAAGAAGGATTGGGGGAGGTGCTGGATGGGCTTGGTAGCTATGGGAGTGGCTGGCTGAGGAGGTGCTGAGGGGATGGACCCATTCCTCCCATGAAAAGCCCCCCGTAGGGGGCCAGGACTTGGGGGGGGGCAACCAATCAGATCAGACCAGTTACTTCGCCAGCGATATCGGCAGCAGTATCGGACCCACCGAAGCCTTTAACTATCTTCTTGCTGCCTTGACTGGCAAAGTGACTGGCGATAGCACCAATTGCGACGACAGCAATCTTGCTAAAAACTGGAATCAAAAACCACCAACCGCCGCTGACCTGACCGAGTTCTTTATCGTTCAGCTCTTGGACTTCGGCTGTTTGAAGGGTGAAGGTGGATGAAGTCATGGGTCTATGGGGATTGCGTTCCTGAAGAACGTGAACACAGTTTCTCCGTTCCACCCGGCAGGCACAACCGACATTTGTCGGGTCTGTTCACTTCACGGCATCCTCCGGCGACACGAAATCTGGCCTGTCGCTTTGCATCAATCAGGTTGACCGGTTCCGAGAAGGATTTAAGGGTGTTTCCCACAGTTGCTTAGTTGCTTGCCCTGCCTTGACTCTGATTTTCGATGCTTTTGGCGCCTGATCTATGCATTCATGCCATCGCCTCCCATGACCTGAGCAGGTTGGTGATGGGGATCAAGTGGTAGGCCATCAGATGCAGCCGGAACACTGCTCCCAACTTGGCCCTGCCTCTGGCCTTGAGCTGCCGCAGACCTGCGGCTTGCTTGATCCAGCCAAACACATGTTCGATTTGTTTTCTGGAATTGATCGATTGGCCGTAGCCCTGGTGAGGTGTCGTGCGGCCATCAATCGCTGATTGGCCAATGCGACTGGTGCTCTGAGCCACATGGGGTGTGACCCCGCTGATGCGCAGGTCGGCCACGAAATCTCTTATGGCGTAACCCTTGTCGAAACAGAGCATTGTCTGATGGGCACCTCTCAGCAAAGGCACCATCCACTGAGCTGAATTCCGTTCGGCGGTGGCCGTGGCTTTGGCTCGTTTCTTCCCCGGGGTGTTTGCTCCAAATCCTTAGCCACCATTGGGCGGTGGCAAGCCCAGGCCCTCAGGAGCGTGCCATCGACAGAGAACTGCTCTGAACTGAGCAGCGGCTGGTCCTCAGGGGCAGCCAAAAGGAGTTCGAGGAACTAGGCCATGGGCTCCACGTTGAGGACCCGATCACGGTTCTTGGTCAATGTTGTGGGATGCCAGACGGGATCATCAGGGTTGAGGCCGATAAACCAGCGGAACAGCCGGTTGTAGTCGAGCTGCTCAATCAACAGTGGCTCCGAGCGAATGCCATAGATCGCCAGCAGCAACAGGGCCAGCAGTTGCACCATTCTCCCGCAAGCGCCTCGCTTTTTCACCAGCCTCTTACGGGTGCTGATTGTGAGCCTGCCTGTCAATCTGTCGGTTTCGGGAAAGAAGTCGTATGTAACATCAAGTCCTGCCGTGCAATTCCGGCCTGTAAAATGCTTGACAACTCCACCCCTAATTTGTGAAGGGTCGCAATCTTTTTGTAAGCTCCCTGCGCACGCTGGGTGGCCTGCTGTCTGGCCTTGGTTCTAGATCCAAGGCTGATTCAGTGGCGCAAGAGCCCTCTCGGGTTCGCCATGACGAGGTCACCTACGACGTCATTGTTGTCGGGGCGGGCGTATCTGGCCTGACGGCGGCGCGCACCCTCAGCAAGCAGGGCCGAAAGGTGCTCGTACTCGAGGCGCAGCCCCAAATCGGAGGCCGCCTGCAGCGTGTGCAAGTGGGTGAGTCGGGACGAAGCACCCCCGATGCTGTTCCGGGTTGGGTCGACATTGGCGGCCAGTGGGCAGGCTTAACGCAAAGCAAGACGCTCGAGTACGCACGCGAGCTCAAAATCTCCACCTTCCCCGTGCCTGTGGGCGGGAAGGGTACGTTCCTTTACGACGGCCGCATCAGCCGCCATAACCACGCGTGGCCCTCGACGCCCTACAACGCGACTGACCTTGCAAGTACGTGGTCCGACCTCGACGTGCCGAAGGACGAGCGGGACGACGTCGTTGCGACTTGGCTCAAGATCGAAGCGCTGTCTCAGACGGTTGACCCCGCGGCGCCATGGACCCATCCGGATGCCCGAGCGCTCGACACGATGACGATTACGACGTGGCTCGAGCGCAACGCGCTGACGCCCATCGCTGCCTGGTGGACCGATGTTGTCGCGAGGAACTGGGGCGGCAACGGCGCCTTCGAGGCGGGCTCGGCCTCGATGCTGCACTTCGCTTGGGCACAGCGTGTTTCCCCACAGAGTGAAACGCCCGAGGCGCTGCTATTCGACGGCGGCGCGGGCCAGTTTCCAAGCCGACTTGCGGCAAGTCTGCCGCGGGGCGCTGTGCGAACAGCTGAGCCGGCGCTCTTCGTTAACCACTCGGCATCAAGCGTCGCCGTGACAACGTCAAAGGATCACTACCGCGCCAAGGCGGTCATTGTTGCGATGCCGCCACACCTCACCGGCCGCATTCATTACGAACCGGCGCTACCGGCGGCGCGGGATCAGCTGACGCAGCGTGCCCCAATGGGCGCAATTATCAAGGCGCTCGTGGTCTACGACACGCCTTGGTGGAGAGCCAAGGGCCTCTCAGGCAACGCCATTGGCAAGCTCGATGCCATTGAACTCGTCGCCGACTCGACGAATCCACGCCCTGGGAGCCCAGGCGTGCTGGCAACTTTTTTGACAGGCCAAGCGGCAACGCAATACGGCGAGGCGCCATTGGACGTTCGTCGCGCAGCGGTTCTCGCCGATCTCGCCGTCCTGTTAGGGCCACAGGCACGTGATGCCGCGCTGGAATACCACGAGGGCAACTGGCCGGCTAACCCCTGGATCGGGGGTGCCTACTCCACGTTCTATACCCCCGGAACTTGGACACAGTTCGGATCCCATCTGCGCAAGCCAGTTGGCCGCATCTTTTGGGCGGGAACGGAAGTAAGCACAGCATGGCCGGGCTATATCCATGGTGCACTTCTAGCTGGGGAGGAGGCAGCCTCGGCCGTCGCTACTTGGCTGTAATTCGCACCAAGGCACTGTGGCACCTCCGGCAGATGGGGATCGCCAGATGGCGTGCCAAGCAGCTATTGGGCTTACATTTAGGAGGCTGGGATTGAATAATCTTCGGCATAACTGCTTTACAACCTTCCGCTTGTACCTGGGCCGAATGCGGTCTGTAAACTGTTGACTCGATCCGGCGCTGCTCTGCCAACAAATTGGCTTCTTGCACCGAGACAACTAGCACGATATTGATATTGAGGAATTCATCCCCAAACGGGCCGTTCAATGACTCTACGAATGGATTTTGCCCGGGTGAGACTGGTGCGATTGTTGCCGTTGCCGAACCATTCCATCCGCAGATGTGTCGGTGCTGTCGAGTTTTGCGGATGCAATCAACTGGCGGGGATGCCCTCGTTGACTCATGCGATTTGTTACCCATTGAGTTGACGCCTGGTCAAACAACTGCGCACCAGCAAGGAAGCCCAGCTTGAAGATGGGGCCCTGGCCCGCATTCCCCAGGCGCTGGAGCAGGCTGGCGCTGGCGGCCGGCCTGGGCTCCCCCCACTGGCCGCCGGCGTGATCTATACCGATTTTGAACGGGGCTTCATTCTCGCCTAGACGATCGGGTACAAGCAGAATCGCCCTAGCATTGCATCAAACCATTGCGATCTCGGAACAGCAAGCCATAAAGATCATTGACAAAACCTGCACCATTGCCAATACGGGACCCAGGCAAGCAGAGGCACGCAGTCAATTTAAAACCTGTAGTTAACTCCAGCCTGCAGAATCTGGCCTGCGGCCGGGTATTCATTACCGCCAAACGATAGCGCAGGTCTATAGCGAATATAGGCGCGAGTTTTTTTGTTAAATGTATATCCAAGATCAAAGAAGCTGCCCAATATCGTCTGAAGATCACGACCCGCAGCTTGAATAAATTGAGGCCCCACCTCAATTGCAAATGTGAATGGATAAAGCGTATCCGACCAACCCAAATAAGCCTGCGTTTGCACAGTGCCCAACTGCCCATTCACACCAAAGATCCAGCCGGGCTCAACTCGTGCATAAAACCCCCTTTCAGGAAGGTTGATCGTTTCGATCGCATCAGGAATGATCCTGCTACCTGCAAAACTGTAGACGATACCGGTTCTAACTGTGTTTTGGACCCGTTGCTCGCCGATCACATCGGTGCCAAATAAACCACGCCACGTAACATAGATATTAAGATCATTCCCCTCGAGCGGAGAAAGGGAACCAAACAGATCAATTCGTAGCGGCGTGCGATCATTGCTGGGAACATTAAAGGTATGCTGGAAAGAGGGGCCAAGCTGGACAGACCAGTCAAACAAATTATCTTTTGTACCATTGATTGATCCTCTGTAGCCCAACCCCACAAACGTGCTGCCCACTGCAGCACCATTACCCCAATTGGCTCCTGTGCGAGGAAACGCCCAGTTCGTGCTCTGCTCGATTTGCGTAAAAAAAGTCGGCTTGGTCGCCTGCCCAAACGTGTTGGGTTGACCTTTTTTTCGGGCAGCCCTCTCAATCTTGTCAGAACTACCAGGGCGTTCGCTCTCTGTCGATGCAGGGACTTGAGCAACGACTGGGGATGCCCCAGGGAGTTGAGTCGAATCAACATCACCAGCGAGACCAATCTTGGTCTTCTCTGCTTCAACATTGGCATAGACTGAACCTGGCGGCACCGCGAATAGTGCCGCAGCCATCATGCCTGCTGCGGCGGCAATAGGCCTCACCACAATCCTGGACGGATTAATTGATCGACGAAGATATGATCCCATAGCAGGAAGACGATTGAAGCGATCAGAATTGATCAAATTGCTAATCGCACCCATGCCGAGATTCCCAACCGACGCAATTTATACCAGATACAGTCCAAGCAGCCAACCTCTGCGTATGAGTCAATCAGCAACGGCTCACAGACAAATCCTGAACTGACGTCTCGTTCAGCGCCTCTCCTCAGGTCCCGTGAGGGTGGACGGCACAACACCCTGGACGCCCACGAGCGCCATGGTCGTGAGAAAACTCAGCTGCACCCCCTTGTAGGCGTTGGTGGGGTCCCAGTTCTCGTCAAGGGAGTGAAAGCCTCCGGTCTTACCCCCAAAACCGGTCACGATCGTCGGAATCCCCCTGGAGATGGGCACACCCGCGTCAGTGCTGGCACCGGCCAACAGCATCGGCTTGACACCCTGGGCTTCAGCCGCGGCCATCCAGGTCTGCACGATGGCCGACTCGGGTGGCGTCATGCCACCGGGCCTGGCGCCGATCTGCTTGACCGAGAAGGTGAGCGATTTGGTGCCCCAGCGCTTGTTTTCTTCAGCGGCGGCTTGCCCAGCAAAAGCAAGCACCTGCTTGGTTGTTGCCTGCAGCTCGGCATTGCCATTGGAACGAATGTCGATTTCCAATGACGCATTGGGTGCAATCGTGTTAACCGAGCGACCACCATTGACAATGCCAACGGTGAACGTGGTCTTGGGTGACGCCGGAACCTGCAAGTCAGCAACCTTGGCAATGAAGCGCCCCTGGGCATGAATGGCGCTGGGCACCTGGCCGAAGGCGGCATAGCTGTGCCCACCGGGCCCCTTGAAATCAATCTGAAAGCGATTGCTGCCGGTGTTCATGATCGCAATCACCGGTAGGGGAGCAGCTTCCAGAATCACAGCCCCGGAGATCGAGGTGTTGTCTTTGAAGAACTGCTTGACACCGCGCAGGTCACCATTGCCTTCCTCGCCCACACTGGCGACCAATACCAGATCACCCTGGGTCTCGATCCTGCCCTGGTCCAAGGTGCGCAGCCAGCTCAACATCATCGCCAGGCCGGCCGAGTCATCGGTGAGTCCGGGTCCAAAGAGGACCGAGCCCTTCTTTTTGACCTTCACATCGGTCTTGGCATCAAAGACCGTGTCGAGATGGGCAATCACAGCAATGGTCGGACCTTGACCGCTGCCCTTGCGCACGCCGATCACGTTGCCGATCGAATCGATGCGCACATCGGTGAGCCCATTGGCCCGTAACAGGGTTGCATAAGCCTGGCCTTTTTTAGCCTCTTCAAAGGTGGGGGCTGGGATTTCGCTGAGTTGAATCGCCTCCTGCACAAAGCGCGCTTCATCAGTCTTGAGTCGATCCAACGCCTGCTTGATCACCGCCGAAGCGGCCAGCTTGTCGACTAGAGCTCGAACTTTTGGATTGATCTGCTTGGGGAGCGGCGCCGCCTTCAACGACTGCAAGGTCGCCTCATCCAGCACACCAGCGGCAGCGGGATTTGAAGCGCTGGAGGCCGCATTGGCTGTTGTTGCAACCTGCACTAGCTGCCTAGACGTGATGGCCGACTGCTGCTGGTTGGCCTGATGGTTGGGCTGATGGTCATGGTCATGGTCATCCTCGGCATGAATGCCACCGGACAGGGCTGCTGAGGGAAGAAGCGATGATCCAGCGAGTAGCAGCGCAACCGACAGACTCTTCAAAGCGAAGTGGGGCATGACGAGGCACCATCCATACCTACCTTTTAGTCCAAAGATCCAACAAAAGGCAGTGTTTGAAGAATATTGCAGATGTGGTTGACATGATGAGACCCAGGCCGCACTAGAATGGACATTGAAACTCAATGCCCTGCGCAATAGAACCCTCAGCGACCTTGTGCACGATCAACTCCTTGGGCATAACTGGAACTCCTGATTAAAGTCCAGGCAAGCCAACACCCGCGCCAAATTAAACCCACATCGACCATGCCCCACGTTGCATTGCGCCACGCAACCGTTCTGCTGATAGCTGGAGCGATGGGGCCACTGCCCGCGCTGCTGTGGGGAGGGCCCCAGGCCCTGGCGCAACAGGTCACTTACGACGTCGTGATCGTGGGCGGCACCGTGGTCGATCCGGAGACCAACCTGCAGGCCGTGCGCAACGTTGGGATCAGCGGCGGCAGGATCGCCAGCGTGAGCACCGGCGCCCTGCGGGGCCGCACCACGGTCAACGCCAAGGGGTTGATCGTGGCCCCCGGTTTTATTGACATTCACGTGCACGGCCAGTCAATCCCGACCGATTGGTTGTCGGCCTTTGATGGCGTCACCACCGCAGTGGAAACCGAAGCGGGGCGGTATCCCACCAGCCTCGGCTACAGCGCCAGTAACGGCGGCGGCCGTCCGCTCAACTACGGCTTTGGCACGGCCTGGGCCGCTGCCCGGGGGGAGGTTGCGGCGGGATTGCTGCAGGACGGCACCCTCGTCAACATGTTTTTAGCGCTGGGCAAGAGCACAGCAGCAGCGGTGAGCGGTCGCTACAGCAACGATCGGGCCGCGTTGACCCAGGCCCTCACCGAGTCAGGCCTGCGCGAGGGAGGGCTGGGCATCGGCATGCCGGTGGGGTATCTGACCCGCTCCAACAAGGACGAATACATCAACCTGGGACACCTGGCGCGCACGTTCAACCGCCCATTGTTCAGCCACCTGCGCCACAAGCTGATCAGTGCCAACCCAAGCGCTGCTGAAGGGATGGACACCCAAACGGCGATGGAGGCCTTTCAGGAAGGCATTGAGGTGTCGGCCCGCAGCAACGGCGTGAACGTGCTGCAACACATCAACAGCACGGCAACCCAGGCCCTGGGCTCGGTGATCCCGATGATCCAGCGAGCGATGGCACAGGGCATCCCCGTCGTCCCTGAGGTCTACCCCTGGGGGGCGGGCAGCACCACGGTGAAGGCTGATTTTTTGGAGCCCAGCATGCTGCAGCTGCTGAAAATCGAACCATCAGCCGTTCGACCGGTCAATGATCCAGACAAACGCTTCAGCAGCGTCGAGGAGTTTGCCGCCTGGCGCGAGAGCGCTCCAGGAGACACCACGGTGATCATTCACTACCTCGATGAAACCGATGCCAAGGATCAGCGCCTGCTGGATCAGGCGGTGTTGATGCCGAACATCATCTTTGCCAGCGACGCGATGCCCATCGTCTCGTCGCCCAAGGTCGCCCAGCAATTGGGCGGCAGTGTGTTTCCGAAATCTCGCTTTTTAGCCAGCGCTAGCTGGGATGCCACAACCCAGTCGTTGCCGGTGGGTATCGGTACGGCCCACCCTCGCAGCGCGGCTGTCTATTCCAAGATCTTCGCCAACTACGTGATCGGGGGCGCCGACAGCATCGCTCGCAAAAAGCAGGGCCTCGACCCCAATCTCACCTCAACCGGCCTGCGCAAACTCACCTTGATGCAGGCGATTCGCCAATCCACCCTGCTGCCCGCCAACCTGCTGGGAGCCGGCACCCCCGCCGCGCGCAACAAAGGCCGCATCCAAGTGGGCAAGGATGCCGATGTCGTCGTCTTCGATCTCGCCAGATTCATCCCCCGGGCCGACTACCCCGCTGAGAAGAATCTGCTCACCTCAGTTGGCGTCAAGCACCTCTTCGTCAATGGGCAGTTCGTCATTCGCGATGCCAAGCTCAACCCCAATGCCAGGCCGGGCAGGCCCCTCCGCGCACCGGTGGCCGATTCGGTCAAACCCCTCACGGTGCCAACCTGGCTCCTGGTCGATGCCAACGGCAACGAGCTGATCACCGCCGATGCCGCCGAAGCCACGCGCCTGCAGGCCCGCGGTTGGACCAGCCAACCCACCTCCTTCTCCCTCCTCGACCAACAAGCTCTTAGCCAAGACCTGCGCACCTCCAACGTCTACCGCCTCGTCAACCCCAAAAGCGGCGACCGCATCTACGCCACACGGGAAGACCGCCGCGACACAGCCATCGCCAATGGTTACCAGCTGGAAGGCATCGCCGGCACCCTCGCCGTGGGTCTCACCCTTGGCACCTGGCCCATCCTTGCTTTCTATCAACCCTCCACCGGCAAGCACCGCTACACCGCCTCCCGCTCAGAGCGCATCGCCCTCACCCAAAACACCACCCAACCCTGGGTCTTTCAGGACGTGATCGGCTGGATGGATACGCCTGCAAATCCCTGAGCCATCCGGTGCTCAGGCCAGAGCTGGGTCTTGTTCTTCAATCACGCCACTTTGAGATCAAAGCAAGTCCAGCTGGCTGCGGGGAGGGAGATGCAACACAGCCAAAGCGCCGGCTGCCGAACTACACCGCAGCGCTGGCAACCGATCCAACCGCTGCTCGAGCCCTGGTTTCAGCCTGACACCCATTGCCATCACGCCAACCATTCAGCATCAGGGGCAGGTCCACGACACCCGTTGATTGGCCTGAACGGTGGTGGCCAGCGGTTCGAGGTGACGGCGACAGATCTGCAGCATCTCCTCACTACCTGCGCCCACCCCAAAACAGCCGGACTGATAAACGGGCTGCGCCTGCAGGGCATCGGCAACCGCTTGGCGCAACAGCACCAAAGCCAAGCCCCGCCCCTGCCATTCAGGTGAGACCCACCATTGGGTCACCCGGAACAAGGAGAGGCCAACCCGGTGGGCGACCAACCAACCCACCACCGCCTCCCGCTCGAGCAGCACCTGGCTGATCCTGTCGTCGCGCTGCCCCAGAGCCGCATCGGCCGTAGCCGACCAGGCCCAAGGCGGTGCCTGCTGTTGCACACGCTCCAACTGGTGATGCAGGTCAGGACCCATGGCCTGCCAACGCACCAGCGCAAAGCGACCGCTGCGCTGCCATCGCGCCGCCAGTGGTGTGAGCCTCTGGACCAAGGCCGTACCACCGGTGCGGTCGAGATGAACCAGGCGCAAACCTGGGCTGTGATTCCAACCGTTGGTGAGGCGCTCCATCGCGGCGGTGGAGGCATGGGCGAGCGGGTAACTCAGCGACAACGACTGCACCCCCAAACGCTGGGCCTCGGCCTGCAGCCAAAGCAGCAACTGCCGTGCCAGCCCCAACCGGCGAAAGGGCTCGGCCGCCGCCAGGCTGATCACCTCCAAGGCGTCATGGCGCGTCTGTTTAACGATGGCCAGGGCCGCCGGCAAACCGGCAAAGGATTGCCCTGCTGCCAGTAGCGCATCGGTTGGCGCCACCGGCAACGCAGCGGGCACCACAAGGCCGTCGAGGGCCAAGGCCAGCGACGGCGTGGTCAGGTGAGCGAAGGGACGCGCCTGCTCTGGTGACAGCCAACGCGTCATGGCACAAGCGGACAAGCCCATTCAGGATGGTCGGGCTTGCTGAACTTTGCCGCTTCGACGATGGCCGCACCACGGGCTGCCGATTGCTACGCACCTCTGCGGCGACGTGCCGAAGGGCTGGTGGAGCATTGCCGGCAGCTGGTGGCCCGTGACAATCCGCTCTGGCTGCCCCATTTCGGCTTTCTGGCCACCCCCCTAAGCCGCGATTGGATCGCCCACGAGCCCGCCCTGCAGGCGGTCGAGCAGCTCTGCCCGATTGCCCAGCTGGGAATCCTGCAGATGCCTGACCACTGGGTTTACCACTGGCACCGAGACCAGAACCGCCAGGCCTGCATCAATCTGCTGATCAGCAGCGAGCACCACAGCCACACCCTGTTCGGCAACAGCGTCAGCGATACCAGCATGCACTGCCTGGAACTGGAGTATGAACCCGGCCGCTTCTATCTGTTCAACAACCAGGTGCCCCACAGCGTGATCAACCTGGATGTGAACCGCTTCCTGTTTTCGCTGGAATTTGCCGAACCCATTCCTTACGCCGAGCTGAAGCAGCGCTTTGCAACCTCGGGACTCCTGGAACCCGAAGCCAGCGAGCCATGATTCCGGTCTTGGCGCCGCCGCGTTCGTGTTCGTCGTTGATCACGGCCATGCTGGGCCAGCACCCCGCGCTCTACGCCACCGCTGAACTCGAGTGCTTTGCCGCTGAAACCCTCGCTGGCTGCCTGGCCTATGGCCAGCGGGTGCCGGTCGTTACCACCCACGGCCTGCTGCGCAGCGTGGCCCAGCTGCTGTGCGGCGAGCAGAGCAACGCGTCGATCACCGTGGCACGGCAGTGGCTCGAAGCGCGCCATCAGTGGAGCGGCGCCGAGCTGGTGCGCTGGGTCGAAGCCCAGATCGCCCCCAGGCGCCTGCTGGAGAAAAGCCCGATCCATGTGTTGCGCTGGGAGTCGCTGCAACGCCTGGTTGCCGTCAGCGCCAACGAGCCGGTGCTGCATCTAACCCGGCACCCTGTGACCGCGATGGTTTCTCTGGGCGCGGCCTATCACCGCCAGGGTCGAACCTTGAGCCCTGGCGAAGCACTGAGAGTCTGGATCAGTGGACACGCCAACATCCTGCGCTGGATCGCCGCGTACCCCCGGGATCGCGTGCTGCGCGTGCGCTGCGAAGACCTGCTCAGCAACCCCGAAGCTGCGCTGCAGCGCATGGCCGAACACCTGGGCGTGAACAGCGGCCCTGAAGCCATCGGCGCCATGCTGCATCCCGAGGCGTCCCCCTATGCCTGCCTGGGACCAAGCCTGGCCCCTTCGGGCAACGACCCCCACTGGATGGCTTCACCGACTCTGAGGCGCCGGCCAATGCGCGGGGAAGCTGAACCCGTGCAGCCAGCAGTCAGCCAGCTTTGGGACGAGCCCGAGCTGCCGCCGGAGTTGGTGATGCACGCGGTGCAACTGGCTTGGGAACTGGGTTATCCATAAGCTCTTAGGACGCAAGGAGAGTCGCAGGCCTGGCTGGCTTTCATGAGCTCTCCCCAACAGGTGGGTGAGAAGGCAGAAGGGAGTGATCTCGCTAACGTCAGTCCTCCCCTTCGTTCAAGCCATGCAGCCAGGCTTTTCGGTGCAGCAGGTCGACACGCTCGATGCCCAGCTGCTCCGCGAAGGTTGGAGCCTGCATCAACGGTTGGAGGCCGCCATCGCCGCGAGCCATCCCGCGCGCAGCAGCGCCCAGCTCGAGAGCTGGCGTCAGATCGTGGCCCCCGACAGCCCAACCAACTTCGACAAACGGCTCGACTGGGATGGCCTGGATTCGGGTTCTGCCGCCTGGGTGCTGAATCCGCCAGCCGAGGCCACACCACAGAGTCCTGTATGGCGGCCCCTGCTCGACGCCCTGCGCCAAGCCGGTCGCG
>CAMDVN010000048.1 GCA_945877595.1 Cyanobium sp. NIES-981
GCCCTCGGCGTCAGCACCATGGCCTTCAACCTCAACGGTTTCAACTTCAACCAGTCGATCCTCGACGGCCAAGGCCGTGTGGTGAACACCTGGGCCGATGTTCTGAACCGCGCTGGTCTGGGCATGGAAGTGATGCACGAGCGCAATGCCCACAACTTCCCCCTCGACCTGGCCACCACCGCCACCCAAGCGGTAGCCCTCACGGCCCCAGCCATCGGCTGAGCATCGGGTTGAGATCATCAACGGCCCCCTCAGACGAGGGGGCTTTTTTTATCGAAGGGCGAGCGCAGAGATTGCCGCAGAGATTGCCGCAGAAATGGCGCTGAAGTCCCCATTTGGGGGCAGCGAGATTGTCGTTCCGTGCACGATGTTGGTTCCACTCAGCCCGGGAGGGCCGTTCGATGGCCCCATATCGCCAGCATCCAGCCCCTGAGGCTCGCCAACCCGTGAGCTGCCTGGGGCGCACTTGCCTGAAGTGGAGCCCCAATGGAGAGCTGAGCGCCCCCGACCTCCAGCTGATCGTGGAGCGGCTGCGCTTAGCCGATCACCAGGCCGATTGCCACGCTTTGGCCGAGCTCGGCGAGCAAGGCTTCAGCTGATCCAAGCCGACGCCATCACGGGGCCTGCGATCATCGGCAGATCAAGAAACCGGTGCTGGAGCCTCCCCCTTGCCCGAGCTGGATCAACGCGCTGTGTTTGCCCTGCTGCTGACCTTGGCGGCTGGGATGTCGACTGGGATCGGCAGCGTGCTGGGTCTGTTCAATCGCAGCTTCAACCCCCGAGTGCTCGCCCTGGCCCTGAGTTTCTCGGCCGGCGTGATGATTCAGGTCTCCTTTGTGGAGATTTTTCCCAAAGCCCGCGCCGCTCTGGCCGAGAGCCTTGGGGTTCAACTCGGCTATGCCGTGACGGTGGCCGCATTTTTTGGCGGCATCGCCGCCATGGCCCTGCTGGATCAGCTGCTGCCGAGCCACGCCATGGTGTTGCCGCCCAGCCAGGCCGAAGCCGGCGAGGTCAATGAGCACGACGCCAACCTGCTGCTGCGCATGGGCATGTTTTCAGCCCTGGCCATCGGCATTCATAACTTTCCAGAAGGGTTGGCCACCTTTGTGGCCGCGCTCAGCAACCCCAAGCTGGGCATCGGCATTGCCCTGGCCATCGCCATTCACAACATCCCAGAAGGGCTGGCCATCTCAGCCCCCATCTACTACGCCACCCGCAACCGCCAGAAGGCCTTCCTGCTCTCGTTTGCATCCGGCCTCGCCGAACCGGTGGGGGCCCTGGTGGGCTACTTGTTGCTTCGCTCGGTGTTGACCCCAGTGGTGATGGGGGTGATCTTTGCCAGTGTGGCGGGTGTGATGGTCTACATCTGCCTCGATGAACTGCTGCCGGCCGCCCAGCGCTATGGAACCCACCATCAAATGATCGCCGGGGTCATGGCTGGGATGCTGGTGATGAGCCTGAGCTTGGTGTTGCTGGCCTGAGCGTGAAGGACTCCATGACGCACCACCAGCAGCAAGCCGCGCCCCAGCATTGGCCCTGGTGGCCCCTGCTGCCGCTCTACCCCTACGGCCGTCGATCGACCCTGGTGAGGGAGCTGATTGCTGGGCAGGTCTGGGTTTTTGAACAGCTCCAAGGGGTGTACTACGTGGCGGTGCCGATCCGCATGACCGTGGTGCGGCTGCGCGATGGCCTGCTCCTCTATGCCCCCGTGGCTCCCACGGCCGCCGTGCGCGAGGCCCTAGCCCTGCTCGAGCAGCAGCATGGCCCCGTGCGCACCATTGTGTTGCCCACGGCGTCGGGGCTCGAGCACAAAGTGCCCGTGCCGGCGATGGCACGGGCGTTTCCGAAAGCCGAGGTGTGGGTCACACCGTGCCAGTGGAGCTTCCCGCTGCCCCTACCGCTGGCCTGGCTGGGCTTCCCAGCCAGGCGCACCCGGGTGCTGTTTGAGCAGGGCTTACCCCATGCCGATGAGCTCGACTGGTGTGCCCTGGGTCCACTCAACCTGGGCCTCGGCACCTTTATGGAGGTGGCTTGCCTGCACCGTGCCAGCGGCTGCCTGCTGGTGACCGATGCGCTGGTGGCCATTGGAACCCAGCCGCCTGCCGTGTTTGAGGCCGACCCCACCCCCCTGCTTTTCCATGCCCGTGAGCGAGGCGACCAGCCCCTGCTCGACTCCCCGGAGCAGCGGCGCAAGGGCTGGCAGCGCCTGGCGCTGTTTGCCTCCTACCTGAGGCCCAAGAGCCTGCAGGTGCCACCTCTGCCCGAGGTGATGGCCCAGGCCTGGGCCCCCGGACTTCGCAATCCACGCAGTCACTTCGGTGTGTACCCGTTTCGGTGGCCGGCCGGCTGGCAAGAGGAATTTGACCAACTGGTGGGCCCCGGAGAGCAGGCCCTGCAGATCGCACCGGTGCTCGAGCGGCTGGTCTTTCCCCGTTCCCGAGCCAGCCTGGTGAGCTGGATTCGTGAGCTGGCCCAACTGGCTCCCCTGAGCTGGTTAATCCCAGCCCATTACGAGGCCCCAATTCCCTGCACCAATGAGACGCTGGAGCAGCTTGCAGCCAGCCTGGAAGCGCGCCCCTGGGCCCCTGGAGACGGCAGCTGGCAGACGCTGGCCGCCATCGACCAGACCCTGCTCAACTTGCGGGTGGTGCCAGAGCAGCCTTGAAATTGGGAGCTTTAGCTCGCCATCTCAGAGCTCTAGCTCGTCATTTCAGAGCTTTAGCTCGCCGGGGTCGGCGTCGAGATCAGACTCAAGGGAGGTGCCGAGCAAGGCCGTATCCAGCTCCATACGCTGCTCCATCTGCCGCAGGAAATAGCCGGTCATCATGGCCGAGGCCAGCAGGCCGGCAAGGTTGTCCCGGTTGGTCTGGATCTTGACTTCAAATTGTTCGCCGGGAAGCATGCCCAGCAGCCCCTGGACGTTGTGGCGAATGATGTCTTGGATGTCACCGCTGGCGGATCGAGCCACCCGCTGCAATACATCCGGAGATTGTTCCTGCAGATACTGAATCAGCGAGTTGCCGCTGATTGCATCGTTATCGGTCGTCAGGAACTCCGGGTTGAACATCTCCGGTGTGCTCTGCGTCACGACCCTCACCCTACCCCAGCTGCTGGGGGCTGTCCGACGGGGATGCTGATGGGGAGAACCGAATCGGACCGAACCGCTGCAGCGGCCAGTAGCGCCAGATCGCCGTGCCGATCACCTGCTGACTCGGCAGGGCACCCCAGAGGTGGGAATCAAGACTGGCATTGCGGTTGTCGCCCAAGGTCAGCAACTCCCCGGCAGGCACCGTGAAGGGCCCGAAGCGATAGTCCATCGGTTCAGCGGTCCAATCGGGATCAACCGCCTGACCGTTGCGCAGCAGCTGGCCGTCGCGCACCTCCACCACATCACCGGGTCCTGCCACGACCCGCTTGATCAACGCCGCCCCGGGGTCGTAGCCGGCCGCCAGCAGCGCCTCTGGGGGATGAAACACCACCACGGTGCCGGGCAGCAATGGCCATCCCAACCGCGGACGCACCTTCTCCACCAGCACGCGGTCTTGCAGCTGCAGGGTGGGCAACATCGAGCCTGAGGGGATCCAACGGGGCTCTACCACCCAGGTGCGCAGCGCCAAGGCCACCAGCACCCAGGCCAAAAAGCCCATCAACTGGCGTCCAAGGGCTTTGTGCGCACCCATGCGAATCGGTCCGTAGCGCGGGATGATCACCCATCCTGAATGCTGCCGCGCAGCGCTGTGCCGGATCCCGCCCCCCTGGATGCTGCAGCCAACCTGCGGGCTGCTCTCACCCTGCTGGGCGGGCTCCAAGCCGGTGGCTTAACCGCCTTGGTGCTCTGCCCCGGCAGCCGGTCGAGCCCGCTCGCCCTGGCGGCAGGCCTGCTGGAGACCCGCGGCCTGCCGCTTTACACCGGCATCGATGAGCGCTCCGCGGCCTTCTTTGGCCTGGGCCTGGCCCGGGCCAGCGGCACCCCCGTGGGGGTGATCACCACCTCGGGGACCGCCGTGGCCAACCTCCTCCCCGCCGCGGTCGAAGCCGACATGGGCGCGGTTGGGCTGCTGCTGCTGAGCGCCGATCGTCCGGCGCGGCTCAAGGGCTGTGGGGCCAACCAAACCGTGAACCAGGAATCATTTCTGAGGGCTGCGGTGCGCTGGCTAGGGCAGGGGGACCCCGCTGGGCTGGGGCAGATGACCCCCCAGAGCCTGCTCACCCTGGCCGAACAGGCCCTGGGGGCCTGCCTTGGGAACGCCGCGGGGGGAGCACCGGCGGGGCCCGTACACCTCAACCTGCCCTTCGACGAGCCCCTGCACAGCAGTGCGGCCGGATGGCAGGAGGCCCAGGGCTGGCTGAGCACCCAGGCCTGGGAAAAGACCTTGGGGCCCGCTGCAGCGCCGGTGGCAGCCGCCCCAAGCCCCCCTCCCCTGGCCCTCGACCCCGACCGGCCGGGGGTGGTGGTTGCGGGACCCTGGCGCGGCACGCCCCAGCAGTGGCCCGGCCATGTGGAAGCCCTGCGGCAGTGGCAACAGCGCACGGGCTGGCCCGTGCTAGCCGACGGCCTCAGTGGCCTTCGCGGCTTGGCGGACCTCGTGCTGGTGGGCGCCTATGACCTGGTGCTGAATGACCCTGCGCCATGGCTGGCCGTCGACCAGGTGTTGCGGCTGGGGCCCCTGCCGGCCAGCCGCAGGCTGCAAACCTGGCTGGCCGAGGGTCGCGGGGAGCAGCGGCTGATCAGCGAAGGGGAGCCCCGGCGCCTCGATCCCCTCGGCACCGTGCAGCAGCAGTGGTCGCAGGGCCTGGAGGCCTGGTGCGCCGCCCTGCCTCAGGCCACCTGGGGTGGCCAGCCAGCCGTGCAGGCCCTGGCCCTACAAGCCCGCTGGCGCCAGGCCGACGCCGCCGTGCAACAGCTGCTGCGGCACCAGCTGCAAACCCCTGCCGGCCCTCCAGATGCCCCGATCAGCGAACCCCAGCTGGCCCGAACCCTCAGCGGGCTACTGCCCGAGGGTCTGCCGCTGGTGATCGCCAACAGTTCTCCTGTGCGTGACTGGGAGAGCTTTGCCGACCCAGGCGCCGCTGCCCGGGCGGTGCTGAGCTTTCGCGGCGCTTCGGGCATCGACGGCACCCTCTCGCTCGCCTGTGGCGTGGCCGAGGCGCTGGGCCGGGCGGTGCTGCTCAGCGGCGACCTGGCCCTGCTCCACGACAGCAACGGCTGGCTCTGGCGCCAGCAGCTGCGCGGCCAGCTCACCGTGGTGCTGATCAACAACGGCGGCGGCGGCATTTTTGAGCAGCTGCCGATTCGCGATCCAGCCGCCCCCCACGGCCCGGCAGCGATGCCCTTTGAGCGCTTGTTTGCGATGCCCCAGGCGGTCGATCAAGCCCAGCTCTGCCAGGCCCATGGGGTGCCGAGCCGCTCGGTGAGAGGGGCCCACGAGTTCCCCAACGCCCTCAGCTGGGCCCTGCAGCAACCCCTGGCCCTGCTGGAGGTGCACACCGATCGCCGGGCCGACGCCGCCCTGCGCCAGCGGCTGCGCACAATGGCTCAAGCAGCGATCGGCGCCCCATGACCCCCGTGACCTGGCAGTCGGCCGGTGGTGAGCGCCCCCTCGCCTACTCCGACATCCTCTTTGAGCTAGCGGCTGGCGAAGGGATCGCCCGCATCACGATCAACCGCCCCCACAAGCGCAACGCCTTCAGGCCCCGCACCGTTCAGGAGCTCTGCGACGCCTTTTCGCGGGTGCGTGATGATCCGGCCGTGGGGGTGGTGCTGCTGACGGGCGCCGGGCCGGCCGACGATGGCGGCTGGGCCTTTTGCGCCGGCGGCGACCAGAGCGTGCGCGGTAATGGCGGCTACGTCGATGAGGCGGGCCTGCCCCGGCTCAACGTGCTCGACCTGCAGCGGCTGATCCGCAGCCTGCCCAAGGTGGTGATCGCCCTCGTGGCGGGCTACGCCATCGGCGGCGGCCAGGTGCTGCACCTGCTCTGCGACCTGAGCATCGCCGCCGACAATGCCGTCTTTGGCCAAACGGGGCCCCGGGTGGGCAGCTTTGACGGTGGCTTTGGGGCCGGCTACCTGGCCCGGGTGGTGGGCCAGCGCAAGGCCCGCGAGATCTGGTTTCTGTGCCGGCAATACGGCGCCAACGAGGCATTGGCCATGGGTCTCGTCAACACGGTGGTGCCGCTGGAGCAGCTGCAGGCCGAAGGGGTGCGCTGGGGCCGCGAGGTGCTGCAGCACAGCCCCACGGCGATCCGCTGCCTCAAGGCCGCCTTCAATGCCGAAACCGACGGGCTGGCCGGGATCCAGGAGCTGGCCGGGCAGGCCACCCATCTCTTCTACCGAACTGCCGAGGGACAGGAGGGTCGCGATGCCTTTCTGGAGAAGCGGCCGCCCGATTTCTCGGGGTCACCCTGGCTGCCCTGAAGGGTGGGGGCGCGAAACGCCCCGTAAAGTTGGCACCAGCCATGGCAGCCCCTTGATGCGCGTCCTGTTTGCAGCTGCCGAATGTGCCCCCATGGTCAAGGTGGGTGGCATGGGCGACGTGGTGGGGTCCCTGCCCCCTGCCCTGGCCAAGCTCGGGCACGACGTGCGCATGATCCTGCCGGGATACGGCCGGCTCTGGAGCCAGCTCACGATCTCGCCAGATCCGATCTGGCGCGGTCACACGATGGGCAATGACTTCGCCATCTACGAGACCCGCCACCCAACCAACGGCCTGCCCATCTACCTGGTGGGCCATCCGGTATTTGACCCAGAGCGCATCTACGGCGGCGAAGACGAAGACTGGCGGTTCATCTTTTTTGCCAGTGCCACCGCTGAATTCTGCTGGCACCACTGGAAACCCCAGGTGCTCCATTGCCACGACTGGCACACCGGCATGATTCCGGTGTGGATGCACCAAGACCCGGAGATCAGCACGGTCTTCACCATCCATAACCTCAAATACCAGGGTCCTTGGCGCTGGAAGCTCGACCGAATCACCTGGTGTCCCTGGTACATGCAGGGTGACCACACGATGGCCGCGGCCCTGCTCTACGCCGACGTGGTCAACGCCGTTTCACCCACCTACGCCGCTGAGATCCGCACGCCGCAATATGGCGAGCAGCTCGATGGCCTGCTCAATTTCATCAGCGGCAAACTGCGCGGCATCCTCAACGGCATTGATGTCGACGACTGGAACCCCGCCACCGACAAGCTGTTGCCTGCACCGTTTTCGGCCACCGATCTGACCCCCCGGGCGATCAACAAGCGCGCCCTCCAGGAGCGTTTCGGGCTCACGGTCAATCCCCGCACCTACCTGATGGGGATGGTGAGCCGCCTCGTCGATCAAAAGGGGGTGGATCTCCTGCTGCAGGTGGCCGACCGTGTGCTGGCCTACACCGACAGCCAGATCGTTGTGCTCGGCACCGGCGATCGCTCCTACGAGTCGGGCCTCTGGCAGATGGCCTCCCGATACCCCGGCCGCTTCGCCGTCTTCCTCACCTACGACGAGGCCCTCTCACGCCTGGTGTATGGCGGCAGCGATGCCTTCTTGATGCCCAGCCGTTTTGAACCCTGTGGCATCAGCCAGATGCTGGCGATGCGCTACGGCTCAATTCCCGTGGTGCGCATGGTGGGCGGCCTGGTCGACACCGTGCCCCCCAATGACCCCTTGGCCGGCACGGGCACGGGCTACGGCTTCGACCGCTATGAACCGATCGACTTTTACACCGCGATCGTGCGCTCCTGGGAGGCCTATCGCAACAAGGCCAGCTGGGAAGATCTGCAGCGGCGCGCCATGGGCATCAATTTCAGTTGGGCCCGTTCGGCCCTCGACTACGACGCCATGTATCGCGACGTCTGCGGGGTCAAGGAACCCACCCCTGAGCCCGCCGCCGTGGAGCGCTTCTCCCAGGGCCAGGATGCCGATCCATCGCGCCGCGGTCTGGCCTCGCTGCTGAGGCTGCGCGGCCAGGGCTAGGGCAGCGCCAATGCCCGAGCACTCCAATCTGCCCTCCCCCTATGAAAGTCCCTGGGCCCTGCTGCGCCGGGATCTCAGGGCGGTGGTGGCCAGCCTGGGGTTGCAGGCCAGGGAGCTCTGGCGCCGTAACCGAGAAGGATCCCTACCCAGGCCTTCGTTTTGGCCCATCACCCTGGCGGCCTGGTTCTGGCCATTGCTGCTGACCGCCGTGCTCAGCCTGGCTGTGGTGGCCTGGATGCTGGTGACCTGGATGCTGGTGGAGCCGCTGGTTGTCGACGGCGCCCGCGCTGACGATGGCCATGGCCACGGGGAGGTTCGGGTTGTGCCGATCGAAAGCATCGCACCAAGCATTGCGCCAAGCATCGCGCCTGCTGAGCCCCTGGCCCCGCCCAAGCCCACAACCGCTCCAGCACCACTCCAGATCGACCCCCTGCTCAACCTGCTGACGCAGGAGGAGGGCGGCTCGCTGATCCTCTCGGCCCGCCCCGAACCCGATGTGGGGCGCCTGGTGCTGATGCTGGCGCCCGCCTTTAACGCCCTGCCCCAGGCGCGCCGCCAAGAGCGCAGCGAGCACTGGCTCAACCGCAGCCATGACTTGGGCTACGACAGCCTGGTGCTCCTTGATGACAGCGGCCAACCCCTGGGCCGCCAGGCGCTGGTGGGCTCAGGCATGATCCTGCTCTCGCCGCCCTTGGGCTCCTGATGCAGATCCGTCTGTCCCAGATCGAGGTGCTCTGGGGATGCCCCGCCAGCGGTGCGCTGGCCGATCCAGGGGCGCTGCTGAGCGCAATCAGCAGCGACAGCCGCCAGCTCACCCCCGGCAGCCTCTTTGTGCCCCTGGTGGGAGAACACTTCGACGGCCACCGCTTTCTGGGCGCGGCGATCGAGGCCGGGGTGGCGGCCCTGCTGGCCGATCCCACCCGCCTCCCCGCCGCCGAGCTGGCGGCCATCACCACCCAAGCCCAGCAGCACCGCTGTGCGCTCTGGTTGGTGGACGACACGCTGGTGGCCTATCAGCAGCTGGCCAGGCTCTGGCGCCAGCAGTTGACAGCCCCCGTGGTGGCGGTCACGGGCTCGGCCGGCAAAACCACCACCCGCGAGCTGATTCGTGCCGTCTTACGGCCACTGGGGCCGGTTGAGGCCAGCAGCGGCAACAACAACAACGACATCGGCGTGCCGCTCACCCTGCTGGGTACCCATGGCGAGCACCGGGCGCTGGTGGTGGAGATGGGCATGCGCGGCCTCGGCGAAATCGAGCGACTGAGCCGTTGTGCCCTGCCTGATGTGGCGGTGATCACCAACATCGGCACGGCCCATATCGGCCGGCTCGGCAGCCGCGAGGCCATTGCCCAGGCCAAATGTGAGATCACGGCCGGCCTGAACAGCGATGGGCTGGTGGTGATTCCCGCCGGAGATCCCCTGCTGGATAGGGCCCTAGCCCGCGTGTGGGCCGGGCGAGTGGTGCGGATCGCCCTGGCCGATGACCCCGGCAGCGCCCAGGCCGATTGGGTGGGGGTTCTCAATGCGGCGGACGGCACCCTGCCGCTGGATCTGCTGCTGGATGGTCAGCGGCTCCCCCTACCGCTGGAGGGGCGCCACCACGCCCGCAACCTGATGCTGGCCCTGGCTGTGGCCCGGGAGCTCGGCCTCGCGGTTGGTTCCTTGGGGCCCATCAGCGTGGATCTCCCGGGGGGTCGTAGCCGACGCCTCCAGATCGCCGGGGTCACGGTGCTGGATGAGACCTACAACGCCTCCCCCGAGGCCGTGCTGGCGTCGCTGGAGTTGCTGCAGCGGCACCCCAGCGGGCGCCGCTTTGCCGTGCTCGGCACGATGCTCGAGCTGGGTGAGCACAGCGTGGCGCTGCACCACCAGGTGGCACAAAAAGCCGTTGACCTCGACCTCGATGGGCTCGTGATCGTGGCCACAGGAGCCGAGGGCGACACCATGCTCGCGGCGGCAACCGGCCTGCGGCAGCTCGTGCGCGTGGATAGCCCAAGCGATGCCGTAGCTCCCTTGAGCAACTGGCTTCAGCCGGGTGATGCCCTGCTGCTCAAGGCCAGCCGCGGGGTGGCCCTGGAGCGCTTGCTTCCCCTGTTGGAGCTTGAGCTTGGCCAAGGCGCAGGCCCAACACAACAGTCCAGGCAGGTGGGTGCGCCATGATGGGCCCGGAGCAGCATTTCACGATGTTGTTGCTTTCGAGCAGGGGCCGAGGGTGGTGGTTCACCCAAAGCCTTTCCGCACACTTGTTGTGGTAATTAGTCTGGCTTGCTGTGGTAACTGGTCTGGCTTGTTGTGGTAACTGGTCTGGCTGACTGGTTCAGCTGAGATACCACTTCAGCTGAGATACCACTGCAGCATCAGCCCCAGCTGGCCCACCATGCCTTTGCCGGTCAGCAGTTCACCGACCAGCGCTGCGGCAAAGCCGAGCATCGCCACGCGGCCGTTGAGCAGCTCCACCCCGGCCAGGGCCGTCACATTCCAGGGCAGGTTGGCGGTCATGCTCTTGCCAAAACGCTCCACCGGTTCGTAGAGGAAGGCGGGTGATTGGCCTGCATCAAGACGGGTGTCACGGCTGCTGGGCTCCTGCATGGGCTCCTGCATGGGGGCGTGGCTCTCGGTTGGGGTGTGGTCCATGGGAGCGAAGGCGGGGCGGGGGGCATGAAGCATGGCGAACGGGCGCGCAAAGGCTTCGTTCAGGGCTGGGGGCCGGGCCAGTTGTCCTTGATGCGCTGCGGGGCACGGCCCAGGGCCAGGCTGCCGCTCGGCACATCGCGGGTGAGGGTGGAACCGGCCCCCACGGTGACCCCGACCCCCAGGGTGATCGGCGCCACCAGCACGGAGTTGGCGCCGGTTTTGCTGCCCGCTCCAATCACGGTGCGGTGCTTGCGAACGCCGTCGTAATTGGCGGTGATCGTGCCGGCCCCCACATTCACATCAGCCCCCAGGTCGGCATCGCCGATGTAACTCAGGTGATTCACCTTGACGCCGGCGGCCAGGGTGCTGGCCTTCACCTCCACGAAGTTACCGATGCGGCACCCCTCGGCAAGCACGGCACCGGGCCTGAGCTGGGCAAAGGGGCCCACGCTGCAGCGGGCCCCCACCACGGCCCCCCGCAGCACCGAGTGGAGCACCTCGACACCTGCCTCAAGGGTGGTGTCTTCCACCAGGCAACCCGGGCCGATGCGGCAGCCCTCACCGATCGTGTTGGTGCCGCGGAAGTGGCACTGCGGCTCAACCATCACATCGCGGCCGAAGCGGGTGCCCTCACTGAGGGTGCAGCTGCCGGGATCCACAAAGCTGACCCCTTCGCGCATCCAGTGGTCGCGGAGGCGCTGCTGCAGCACTGCCTCGCCCTGGGCCAGCTGAAGGCGGTCGTTGATGCCACTGATCTCAGCGGCATCGGCCACCTCCACATGCATGGCCGGACTCAGCATCGCCACGGTGTCGGTGAGGTAGAGCTCACCCTGGTCGTTGTCGGCGCTGAGCTCGGGAAGCACCGCGGCGAGCTTCTCCCAGTTGAAGCAGTAGATCCCCGCATTGATCAAATTGATTCGCCGCTGCTCGTCGTTGCAATCGCGGTGCTCGACGATCGCGTGCACGGCCCCGTCTGGATCGGCGATCACCCGGCCATAGCCGCTGGGATCGGCCAGGCGGGCGGTGAGCAAGGTCACCGCAGCACCGCTGGCCTGGTGGCGGGCCAGCAGCACCGCCAAGGTGTCTGGGCGCAGCAGGGGCACATCCCCATTGAGCACCAGCAGATCGCCGTCAAAACCAGCCAGGGGAGCCAGCAGTTGCTGCACGGCATGGCCGGTGCCGTTTTGGGGTTGCTGGAGCACCCATTCCAGCCCCGGCAGATGCTCGAGGGTGGCCTGCACCCGCTCGGCCTGGTGCCCCAGGATCAGCAGGCGCCGTTGGGGGGCCAGGATCTCGCAACTGGCCAGCACCCGCTCCACCAACGTGGCGCCGGCGAGGGGCTGGAGCACCTTCGGCAAGGCACTCTTCATGCGGGTGCCCTTTCCTGCGGCCAGCACGGCAACGGCGAGCATCGGCTAGGAGGGCACAAACGTCAGCAGAATGTAGATGCTTGCGCCCGGAGCGTTACCGCTCGGAGTGGTCCACGGCGGCGAGCATCGCCGTCAACAGGTCTGGGTTGGGATCTCGGGGATCGAATGCCGCGATGCATTGGCCCCGCTGGGGCTGCAGGCTGAGTTGGCTCAAGGGATGGCCCGGTGCGGTGAAAGCTGGTTGTTGACCCAGGAATGCGGCCCACGCCGAGAAGGTGGAGGATCCTGAGCCCAACAGCAGCTGAGTGCGACTGAGGGTCCACAGGTCCACCACCGCATTGGATGGCGCCAGCCAGTGCACGGCTGGCAAGGCCAGCAGGGCCTCCAGCTGCACGGCCGAACCATCCGAAACCACAACCGCCGGCACGGGCCATCCCGCCTGCTGGCGGATCAGCTGCAGCGTCTCAACAAACCAGGACACCGGTGTTTGTTGGAGCCAACCAATCCAGCCATAGGCCCCTTCATCACCAGCTCCGGAGTGGAGCAGCGGAGGCGCTGAAAAATCCTTGCCGAGGCGGATGTTGATCCCAATGGGTGGCACCGCAACCGCATCGACCCTGCGGCGATGGCGCCGGGCCACACTCCGCCAAAGGTCGAGCTTGAGCCGGCCCTGGTGAGCATTCAGCCGGGTGAAGGAATCATCGCGACCGTTGAACAGTCGCAACATCCTCTCCCCGGAATCGAGGTGCCAGCGGGGATCGTTGTGTTCTTGACTCAGCCTGCAGCGCAGGCGCAGCCCCAGCTCCCACCCAGGGTGCAGGTCATCGGGATGTTGAACAAACTGTCCCCATAGAGCGATGCGGCCGAGAAACTGATCCAACGGCACCGTTTGCCGCAACAGCGGTCCGAGGCCCAGGCGCCGCCACGACGGCGCCAACATCCTGGCGCCGTGTTCGTAGCACCAACACCGGCAGCGAGCCCACTGGAAGAGCCGATTGCCCAGGCCTGTGCCCCTGGCAAACACCGGCTTGGCGTAGAGCCCAGAAGACAAGGTCATGCAACACGTCGTTGCTGACGAATCTGGGCACTGGACGTGATGTGGACGTGATGCCGACGCGATCCCGCAGCGATACAGACGCGATAGAGACGCGATGTCGCCGCGGCATCCGCGTCCATCCACTGCTGCAACCGGGGCCCACTTAGGTGCTGCCGCGGGCCAGGCCCCAGCGGCGGCGCCAGGCGCTAGTGGATTCGATCTCTCCGCGGGCCAGGCGCTGCTGCTGCTGCAAGCTGCGCTGGGCCAACAGTTGTGCAGCCGAGTTGCAGCCACTGGGATCGCGGTAGGGCTCAGCCGCATTGGTGCCCAGGTGCTCGAGCTCCATCGGCGTCAAGGGTCGCAGCCAGGTCGAAGCCGGCAGCGCCGAGGGGCTGGCCGCCGTGCCCCCACACCAACGCTCCAGGGAGCCGGCGGGCTGCTGCGGGCGCTGCAGGCTGGCCAACTGCAGGCCGGCGAGCTTCAGGCTGGCGCGCACCGCGGCCGCACTGCAGTAACTGAGCAGCCGACCCTGGGGCGCCAACAGCTGGGCCAGCCCAGCCAGGAACTCCAGGCTCCAGAGCTGGGGGCAGCGCCGGGGTGAAAAGGCATCGTGCAGCACCAGATCCACCTGGCCCTGCAGGGCACTGGAGAGTTCTGCCAGGCGCCCGCGTGCATCGCCCCAGAGGATCTCGCCCGAGCCCAGCGAGGAGCTCCAGTGACCAGCCGCGGCCAGTTGGTGCAAGGGGGCCAGGGCCTCGGCACTCCACTGGGCGCCGAAACCCCGATCGGCTAAGGCCAGCTGCAGGGGCCGGGAATCGAGCTCCAGACCCCTCCAGTGCAGCTGAAGCTGGCGGCTGGCGGCAGCCTCGAGCAAGGCGGCCGTGTTGCTGCCGGTGCCCACACAGACATCCACCACCACCACGGTGCTGCCGGGGAGGAAACGCTCCAGCTCAGCCGGACCCACAACGGTGTGGCGCGCCTCGCTGAGGGCCCCACTGGCGCTGTGAAACCGCTCAGCAAAGGCACTGCTAAACAGGCTGAAGCTGCCATCGGCAGTGGAGCGAGGACTGAGCTCAGCCGCGCAGTCGCTCAAGGTCATCCCAGAAGCCCGGATAGGAGACGGCCGCTGCCTCGGGCCGATGCAACTGGCTGTCGCCCCGGGCAATGCCGGCCGCCACCGCCAGGCTCATGGCCACCCGGTGATCGGTCTCACTGTCGACCACGGCGCCGTGCAGCGGCGCCCCACCCGTGATCGCCATGCCGTCCTCGAATTCCTCGAGGCGGGCGCCCATGGCCCCGAGCTGGCGGGCCATGACCGCGAGCCGGTCGGTTTCCTTGACCCGCAGCTCGGCGGCATCACGGATGCGGCTGGTGCCCTCGGCACAGCAAGCGGCCACAGCCAGCACGGGGATCTCATCGACCAGGCGCGGGATCAACTCGCCGCCGATCTCAAAAGCCCGCAGCGGGCCGTGGACCACGCGCAGATCGCCCACTGGTTCGCCGGCCACATCGCGGGGGTTGAGCACCTCCAGCCGGGCGCCCATGAGCTCGAGCACATCCAAAATGCCCGTGCGGCTGGGATTGAGGCCCACGTTTTCAACCGTGAGCTCCGCTCCGGGCGTGATCGCCGCGGCCACCAGCCAGAAGGCCGCGGAGCTGATGTCGCCCGGAACAATGACCGGCTGCCCGCGCAGGATCTGGCCCGGCGTGAGGATCACCTGGGTGTTGCCGGGCCCGCCCACCTCGAGCTGGGCGCCAAAGGCCCGCAGCATGCGCTCACTGTGGTCGCGACTCTGGTGCGGCTCGATCACGGTGGTGGCTCCCGTGGCCGTGAGAGCCGCCAGCAGGATGGCGCTCTTCACCTGGGCCGAGGCCACCGGGGTGCGAATCGTGGTGCCCTTAAGCGCCTGTCCCAGCACCGATAGGGGGGCGAAGTTGCCATTCTTGCGGCCATGGATCACCGCTCCCATCTGCCCCAGGGGGCCACCCACCCGGCGCATCGGCCGACCCCGTAGGGAGGCGTCACCGGTGAGCACAACGTGGCGTCCAACCCGGCCCGCCAGCAGCCCCAGCATCAGCCGCATGGTGGTGCCGGAGTTGCCGCAATCGAGCACGTCACCTGGCTCCTGAAAGCCATCCAGACCCACTCCCTTGACGCACACGATCTGGCCGGCCTCAATCGGCGACACCTCAACACCCATGGCCCGCAGGCAGGCCGCAGTGCTGAGTGGATCCTCTGCGGGCAGAAGCCCATCAATGTGGGTCTCACCCTCGGCAATCGCTCCAAACAGCAGGGCCCGGTGTGAAATCGACTTATCGCCGGGCACCCGCACCGTGCCCCGCAGGCTGACGCCACCGGCCAGGGTCAGCGGAGCAGGGTCAGTAGCGGGGGAATGGGCCAAAGCGCGGGATCATGGTTGCTGTCGATCCTATGGAGCTTGGCTGGACAGCCCCTGCTCGAGGGCCAGAAGTCTGCGGCCGTTCACTTCCAGATCGGAATCTCCCACACGAGACACCGAACGGGCCTGCAACAGCCCATGGGCCGAATCGGCATAGAGCTCCAGATCATCGACAAAGCCAAACAGGGCACTGCTGGCGGTGGCATGCAGATACCCGTCGTACTGCTCTACCAGCTCAGTGCGGGGAAGGGCCGCAACCACAGGCACCAGCCTGGCAAGCGCCGCCTCGGGATCGGCCACAGCCCAGTTGGCTCGAGCGCAGTGGGCACTCGAGGGACAGGGCGCGAGGGCACCGTTGTGGACGCCCAACTCGGCCGGCACCGGCCCCACCACATGAAATAGCGCCAGGCTGATCAGCAAGAAGGATTGAAACAGCAAGTTCATGACTGGCGATCAGACGTGGTGATTAAGAAGCGGGATTGAGATAGGGATCCAGAAAGGCCAGCGGCCTGGCCATGGTGGCCGAAAAGCCCAAAATGCCCCGGTCGCGATGGCTGTAGAGCAGGGCGTCGTTGGCATCGAGCAAAAAGGTGCCGCCCCGCTGGGTGATGAAGTCATCCCGCGGCACATAGGTGCGCCAGGCGCCTAGCACCTCCACCATGTTGCGCAGCCGCACCGTGGCGAGCTCAAAGGGACGCTGGTAGCCCTGGCCCAGGGCCGCAAACAGTGACCCACGCATGGGGGGCAGGGCTCCGAGCTCGATGGGGGCATCGTCGGCAAAGCGTGGCGGCGCCTGGCGATCGCCGGTGTAGCCCCGCAGCACCTCAGCCAAAGTGCCGGGTGAGCCGATTCCCGCACACATCAGCAAAAGGGCAGGCCATGGGCCGCCGGGGGTGGGCAGGCCTGCATAGAGATCGAGCGCGCGGTGCAGCTGGGGTTCAGCGTCAACCACCAGCCGCTCCCGCGGGAAACCGGTGAAACGGCAAAAACGATCCGCCCCAGGCCCATCCCCAATGCCGATGGCCACCAGGTCGATTCCCGCCTCCTGCAGCTGCGGCCATGCCGAACCCAAGGCTTGGGCATATTCGAGGCTGTCGAAATCCCCCAGCTGGGAGAGCACCACCACCAGGCGCCGCCGCCCTGAACCCAGACCAGGGACCTCAGCCAGGCGCTGCAGAAGCGGTTGAGGAGCTTGCATGGATGCCACCGTAACCAGAGCACGGAGGTTCCATGTCCCTCGATCAACTCAAAGCGTTCTTGGCCCGCATGCAGGCCGATGAGGCCCTCAAAGAGCGTGTGCTGGCGGCCGCCACCGCCGACGATGTGGCCCAGATCGCCCTGCAACTGGGCTTTGAATTTTCGGGAGATGAACTGTTGCGCGCTTCTGGCCAAAAATTTGATCGGGTGACCGTGCGCAAAAGCGACATTCCCGGCGAATACAACTAAACCGGCTCAAGGCAGTCATGAATCCCATGAATGGCCTGGATGGATGAATGGGCATGGATGTCGATCTCGGTTTCGATATCGATATCGATATCGGTTTCGCCGTGCCGTCAACCCACCAACAACCCACCTTCACGACCCAGGCTGGCTTCAGCGCTGCGCAGATCAAACAGCAGGTCCTCGAGCGTCAA
>CAMDVN010000049.1 GCA_945877595.1 Cyanobium sp. NIES-981
TGGAGCAGCTCCAGCCCCGCCGACGGCCCGCACCCTCGCCGCTGCAGCGGCCGTGAGCCCGCGTTGGGATGGCCCCATGCAAGCAGGGCCCCCTGCTCCCCGATCCGTTTTGGCCCTGGATGTGGGCCGTCGCCGCATTGGGTTGGCCGGCTGTGACCCCTTGGGGATCACCGTGACCCCCCTGCCGGCCCTGGCCCGGGGTCGCTTGGGGGCGGATTTGCAACTCCTTGGCCCACTGATCAAGGCCCGCCGTGTTGTGGCGCTGGTGGTGGGTCTGCCCCTCGACAGTAGCGGGGCCCCCACCACCCAGGCCCGCCACTGCCGCCGTTACGGCGAGAAACTGGCACAAAGCCTGGGGCTACCCATGGCATGGGTCAATGAACACAGCAGCAGTTGGGCCGCCGCTCAACGCCACGGCCTTGAGGGCGACCGCAGTGGAGCACTCGACAGTGCCGCTGCAGCCCTGTTGCTGGAGCAATGGCTGCGCGAAGGACCTGAACCCCAACCAGTGCGAGCGGAGACCATCCCCCCTGGCCAGGGGGCAGGCGCTGATCCATCCTAAAGAGAGATGTTGTTCTTCCATGCGTTCTTCAGGCCCTGAGATGGGGGATTCCGGTGACACCCCCAGTGATGTGCCAACAGTGTTGGTGCATGACAGTCGGGAGCGCCAGCTGCTCTGCTTCCTCGAACAATTGATCCCCCTCGACGGGCACGACTACGCCCTGCTCACCCCGGTGGACACCCCGGTCTGCCTGTTCCGTCTCAATGACGATGAAGACCCCGAGCTGATCGACACCATCGATGCGACCGAACCGATCCTTTCGGTCGCCGATGTGGTGCTTCAAGAACACGACCTCACCCTGGTGCGTTCGGCCGTGACGCTCACGGTGAGTGGCGAGCTCGACGAGCCCGAAGAACTCGAGGACGAAGACGGTGATGCCGATGACGAGACCGAAACCTACGAACTTCTGGTCAGTTTCCTCGTTGACGACCAGGAGTACGGCCTCTACATCCCCCTGGACCCCTTCTTCGTGGTGGCCCGCATGAATGGGGGCAGTGCGCTGCTCGTCGAGGGGGAGGAATTTGAGCGGGTTCAGCCACGCATCGAAGCGGAGCTGGAGGAACGGGAGGGTCAGCTCTGATGCTGCGGGAGCTGCTCAAGCCCAACTGGATGCTCAACCGCACCGTGGCGGAGCTGCCCCTGCAGGAGCTCATCGATCGTGGCATCAGCGCCCTGGTGCTCGATGTGGATCGCACCCTCCTGCCCCGCCGGCAGAGCGTGATGCCCGAGGCGGCCCGGCGCTGGCTCGATACCGCCAAGGCAGAGCTGCCGATTCACCTGCTCAGCAACAACCCCTCGCGCCAGCGCATTGGTGCCGTTGCCCGGGAGGCCGGCCTCCCATTCACCACCTCGGCAGGTAAACCCCGTCGCAGTGCCCTAAGGCGAGTGCTCCTGCACCTCAACCGCCCACCCGGGGAGGTCGCCCTGGTGGGGGACCGCCTGTTCACCGATGTGATCGCCGGCAACCGGCTTGGCCTGTTCACCGTGCTGGTGCGACCGATTGACCCCGAGGGTCAGCCCTGTCAGCGCGATCGGCTGCAACGCCTGGAGCTTCAACTGGCCCAGTGGGTGGGCACCACCCTGGGCTGATCGCCATGGCGCACGCATCGGGGTGGCGACGGGTGGTGAAGGTGGGTACGAGCCTGCTTCGGGGCACGCCAGAGCGGTCCACCGCCGCGGTGATTGCCGATCTGGCGGCGACGCTCAGCCGCCAGCACCAACGCGGTGATTCGATCGCCCTGGTCACCAGCGGCGCCGTGGGCTTGGGCTGCACCAGCCTGGCCATGGCGCGCCGCCCCACTGAGGTGGTGGCCCTGCAGGCTGCCGCCGCCGTTGGGCAGGGGCGGCTGATGGCCCTCTATCAGGAGGCTTTCGCCGTGCGCGGATTGGCGGTGGCCCAGGTGCTGCTCACCCGTGGGGATCTCGCCTCGCGCCGTCGCTACCGCAATGCCTGCCGCACCCTCGAGCAGCTGCTCAGCTGGGGGGTGGTGCCCGTGGTCAACGAAAACGACACCCTGGCCACCGAAGAGCTCCGCTTCGGTGACAACGACACCCTCTCGGCTCTGATTGCCGTGGCGATCGGGGCCGATGAACTGATCCTGTTGACCGACATCGACAGCCTCTATTCAGGTGATCCCCGCAGCGACCCCGGCGCCACACCCATCGCTGAGGTGAACAGCCTGAAGGAACTCGCCGACCTAGCCGGGGTCGCCAAGGGTGGGGGAAGCTGGGGTACGGGCGGCATGACCACCAAGCTGGCCGCCGCGCGCATCGCCACCGCCAGCGGCATCCAGGTGCGCCTGGCCGACGGGCGGGATCCAGCGGTGCTGGATGCCCTACTGGCCGGCGCAACCGTGGGCACCTTGTTTCGTGCCAGCCCTGAGCCGTTGAGCGATCGCAAGGGCTGGCTGACCCATGCCCTGCTGCCCAAGGGCAGCATCACCGTGGACGCCGGTGCCGAACGGGCGCTGGTTGAGCAGGGCGCCTCCCTGCTGGCCGTCGGGGTTCAACGGGTGGAGGGCCGCTTCGACGCTCGGGATGCCGTGCGTCTGCTGGCCCCCGATGGGCGCGAGTTGGGACGCGGCCTCTGCGCCCTCAGCAGCGATGCGTTGCGAACCGTGATGGGGCAGCGGGGCCTGGTGGTACACCGTGACCATCTCGTGCTGATCGCCAAGGGCTGAGTCGCAAGCTGAGCCAACCTCTTGGCCCAGCGGCAGTCGAGCAGCGTGCAATGCCGGATCGTCTCCGGGGCTCAGCCAGGGGCCCCTACGATCCAGGGCCACCAAGGGGATCAGCCCATGCGCTTCAGCCATCTGATCAGCCTGCTGGGCGAAGTGAAGGCGAACGCATCCCTGGAGGCCACGGCCCATGACCTTGCCGGCGATCCCGACCTGGTGGGGGCCGCCTCCCTCGAGCAGGCCCATGCCGGACAGTTGAGCTTCCTGGAAGCTGGCAGCACCATGGCTGCCGCCCTGGCCACCACCAGAGCCAGCGCCCTACTACTGCCGGCCCAGGGTCACGAAGCCGAATCCCTCCAACAGCAGGCCAGCCGCCAAGGGATCGCCTGGATCGCCCTCCGAGACCCACGGCTCGCCTTCGCCGAATCGTTGCAGGCCCTTTATCCGCGCAGGGCACCCAGCCCGGGCATCCACCCCAGCGCCGTGGTTGACCCCAGCGCCGTCGTCGGAATGGGCAGCCACATTGGTGCCCATGTGGTGATTGGCGCCGATGTGCAGATCGGCGCCAGCTGCACCCTCCATCCCAACGTGGTGATCTACGACGACGTCCAGATTGGCGAGGCTTGTGAACTCCACGCCGGGGCAGTGCTGCACCCGGGCTCGCGCCTCGAAAGCGGCTGCGTTGTGCACTCCAATGCCGTGATCGGCAGCGAGGGATTTGGCTTTGTACCCACCGCCAACGGCTGGCACAAGATGCCTCAAACCGGCCTGGTGGTGCTGGAGACCGGTGTGGAAGTGGGCTGCGGCAGCACCATCGATCGTCCCTCGGTCGGCGAAACCCGCATCGGTGCCGGCACCAAAATCGACAACCTCGTGCATGTGGGCCATGGCGTGACCACCGGTAAGGGGTGTGCCCTGGCTGCCCAGGTGGGCATCGCCGGCGGGGCGAAGCTTGGCCATGGCGTGATCCTGGCCGGCCAGGTGGGCCTAGCCAACAAGGCCGTGATGGGTGATGGCTCGATTGCCTCCTCCAAATCGGGCATCCACGGCGAGGTGGCCGCCGGAGACGTGGTGAGCGGCTATCCCGCCATCTCCAACCGCCTGTGGCTGCGCTGTTCAGCCGCCTTCAACAAGCTGCCGGAGATGGCCAAGGCCCTGCGGCAGCTTGAGAAACAGTTGAAGAGTTGACACTCAGTCCCAAGACGGCCAAGCCGTAACCTCGCGCTCAGACCTGAAACACACCGCCCCCAGCGGCGCCTCCCCCCTCTCCACCATGACCAGCTACCGGATCACCCTGCTCCCTGGTGATGGGATTGGCCCGGAGATCACCGCGGTGGCCCGGCAGCTGCTTGATGCGGTGAGTTCCAAGCACGGCTTCGAGCTCGTCTACGACGAGCAACCAATGGGCGGTGCCGCCATCGAAGCCACCGGCGAACCCCTGCCCACCAGCACCCTGGAGGCCTGCAAAGCCAGCGATGCGGTGCTGCTGGCCGCGATCGGCTCACCGCAATATGACAATCTGCCCCGCGAGAAGCGGCCTGAAACGGGTCTGCTGGGTCTGCGATCGGGCCTGGGCCTCTTCGCCAATCTGCGACCGGTCAAAATCATTGCGTCGCTGGTGGATGCCAGCACCCTGAAGCGCGAGGTCATCGAGGGTGTCGATCTGATCGTGGTTCGCGAACTGACGGGCGGGGTGTATTTCGGAACGCCGAAGGGTCGGATCGAGGCTGATGGCCACGTGCGCGGCTTCAACACCATGGCCTATTTCGACTACGAAATCGATCGCATCGCCAAGGTTGGCTTTGATCTGGCCATGCAGCGCGGCGGCAAGCTCTGCTCGGTTGATAAGGCCAACGTGCTCGATGTGAGCCAGCTCTGGCGCGACCGGGTCGAAGCGCTCCACACCGCTTCCTACCCCACGGTGGAGCTGAGCCACATGTACGTCGACAACGCCGCCATGCAGCTGGTGCGCGCGCCAAAGCAGTTCGACGTGCTGCTCACCAGCAATCTGTTTGGCGACATCCTCAGTGATGAGGCCGCGATGCTCTCCGGTTCGATCGGCATGCTGCCTTCAGCCTCCCTGGGCGCCGAGGGGCCTGGGCTGTTTGAACCGATCCACGGCTCCGCCCCCGACATCGCCCGCCAAGACAAAGCCAACCCCATGGCCATGGTGCTCAGCGCCGCCATGCTGCTTCGCATTGGGCTGCAGCAGGAGCAGGCAGCGGCTGCTCTGGAGCAGTCAGTGGATCGGGTGTTGGCGGCCGGCTACCGCACTGGGGACCTGATGGCAGAAGGCTGCACCCCACTGGGCTGCCGGGCCATGGGCGACCAACTCCTGGCAGCGCTGGAAGGCTGATCCTGCAACGGTTCACCGCAGGGATGGGAAATCGGTCCTGCGACCTGCCAGGATCACAATCGATTTGTTGGTCTCCAGCGCATGTCGAAGCGTCACCCGGTTGTGTCTGTCACCGGTTCCTCCGGCGCTGGAACCAGCACCGTCAAGCGCGCCTTCGAATACATCTTCAAGCGCGAGGGCATCACCCCGGCCGTGGTGGAGGGCGACAGCTACCACCGCTACGAGCGCGGTGCGATGAAGGAAGCCATGGCTGCTGCCGTGGCAAAGGGCGAAAACTTCTCCCATTTCGGCCCTGAGGCCAACCGCTTCGACAAGCTTGAGCAGCTGTTCCGCACCTATGGCGAGACCGGTGGCGGCGAGAAGCGCTACTACCTGCACTCCGTTGAGGAGGCCGCCCAGCACAACGCCCGCCTCGGCACCAACCTGGACCCTGGTCAGTTCACGCCCTGGGAACCGATTCCCACCGACGCCGACCTGCTCTTCTACGAGGGCCTGCACGGCGGTGTGGTGGGCGATGGGTATGACCTGCGCAAGTTGGCGGATCTCCTGATCGGCGTGGTGCCGATCGTGAACCTGGAGTGGATCCAGAAGATCACCCGCGACAACCAGGAGCGCGGCTACTCAGCCGAGGCCACGGTGGATACGATCCTGCGCCGCATGCCGGATTACATCAACCACATCTGCCCCCAGTTCAGCCTCACCGACATCAACTTCCAGAGGATTCCCACAGTGGACACCTCCAACCCCTTCTTCATCCAGACGATCCCAACTCCGGATGAGAGTTTTGTGATCATCCACTTCCGCAAGGTGGCCCGCGACAAGTGGGGGATCGACTTCCGCTATCTGCTCGACATGATCCACGGCTCGTTCATGTCCACCCCGACCTCGATCGTGGTCAACGGCGGCAAGATGGGCTTCGCGATGGAGCTGATCCTGACACCGATCATCCATCGCATGATTGAAGAGAAGAAGAAGCTGTCCTGATCTTTTTGGCACCTGCTGATTAATCTGGGAGGCAGTGCTGAGGCAAGGCTGATTCCACCACCAGCCCCACAGGCCCAAACACCTGCCCCCGGATCCAGCGGCCCAAGGGCCGTGAGCCCCATGGCTTCATGGCCCTCCTTCCAGATCAACGGCGCAGGGGCCTCCCAGTCACAGCAGCGGCGGCTTGAACTGCGCCTCGACCAGATCAACAGTGCCCAGGTGATTCAGCAGGCACGCCTGATCTACCTGCAACACCTGAGCTTGGCGGGGTCTACCCCTCTTCCCTGCGGCGTCATTCTGCAGGGATCAGCAGGGCGCGTGGTGTTTGAGCTGCCCGTGCTTCTTCCCCGCGAACAATTCATTCCCCGCGATTGGTTGCTGGGCAGAACCAATGGCAATCCAGCCAGGATCAGGCTTCCCAAGCAGGTCCCCCCCACCCCTTCCCAGCCCGCACCATGTCCGATGCCACCAGTTTGAGCCTGGTTGGTGCCCTGCTGGGTGCCTGCATCGGCAGTTTTCTCAACGTGGTGGCCTGGCGCCTGCCCCGCCAAGAATCGTTGATTTGGCCGGCCAGCCATTGCCCCCACTGCGGCACCAAACTCGCCTGGCACGAAAACATCCCACTGCTGAGCTGGGTTGTGCTGCGGGGGCGCTGCAACCACTGTGGCGCGCCGATCGCTCTCCGCTACCCCATGGTGGAACTGCTCACGGCGGGGCTGGGGGTGGCCGCGATCTGGGCGACCCCAACCGCCATGGGACCAAGTCCCCATGCTTTGGGGATGGTGCTGGCAGGTGGGTTGCTGCTGAGCTGGTTGATCCCCTTGGTGTTGATCGACCTAGACCGGCTCTGGCTGCCTGAACCCCTCTGTCGCCATGGCCTGCTGCTGGGCCTGACCAGCACCGCTTTGCTGGGCTTTGGCCAGGGGGGCACGATCGGTCGCATGCTGCTGTTTCAGCATCTTCTGGCGGCCGCCGCCGGCCTGCTGGGCTTTGAAGCCGTCAGCGGGCTGGCCCAGCGGCTGCTGGGTCGACCGGCCCTCGGGCTTGGGGATGCCAAGCTCGCGGCCCTGCTCGGCGCCTGGTTAGGCCTGGCTGGGCTCGGGCTCGCGGTCGCCTTGGCCGTTGTGGGGGGCGCCCTCGTGGGGGGCGTCGGCCGTATCAGCGGCAGGCTGGGTCGCCACGAGCCTTTGGCCTTCGGTCCGTTTCTGGCCCTCGGAGGGGCTGCTGTGTGGCTGCTCGGCAACCAGACCTGGCTCGCCGTGCTGTTTCCCTGAGGCTTTCCTAAGCATGCTTCGCCGACACCCAAGCCGAGCTCGCCATGCCGCCCTGGAGGCGGATCCTTAAATGGGGTGATGCCCCGCCGGGGACCAGGCCCCCCAAACGTTCACCGAATTCCACCCGAGCCCCTGAGCTAAGCCCCGATGTCGCTGTTCGACTGGTTTGCCGACCGCCGCAAAACCGCCCCTGTGGTGCGCAACACCCAAGATGTCGAAGAAGGCGACGGGCTCTGGAACAAATGTCCCGAGTGCGGGCTGGTGGTCTACCGCAAGGATCTGCTGGCCAATGCCAGCGTGTGCAAGGGCTGTGGCTATCACCACCGCATCCACAGCGAGGAGCGTCTGGCACTGCTGATCGACCCTGACAGCTTCCAAGTTCTTGACAGCGACCTGGCCCCAACAGACCCGCTCGCCTTCAAGGATCGGCGCAGCTACGCCGACCGCATTCGTGACAGCCAGAACAGCACAGGTCTGCGGGACGCCGTGATCACGGGTCTTGGCACGATCCAAGGGCTCCCCTTGGCCATCGGGGTGATGGATTTTCGCTTCATGGGTGGCTCGATGGGCTCAGTGGTGGGCGAAAAACTGACCCGTCTGATCGAAACCGCTACCGCGCGCCGCATGCCGGTGTTGATCGTGTGCGCCTCAGGTGGAGCGCGCATGCAGGAGGGAATGCTCAGCCTGATGCAAATGGCCAAGATTTCTGGCGCCCTGCAGCATCACCAGGCAGCTGAGCTCCTTTACATCCCACTCTTGACTCACCCCACCACCGGCGGAGTGACGGCCAGTTTCGCCATGCTTGGCGATCTAATTCTCGCCGAACCCAGGGCCCTGATTGGTTTTGCCGGGCGGAGGGTCATTGAACAAACGCTGCGGGAGAAACTCCCCGATGGCTTCCAGACCGCCGAATACCTGCGGGATCACGGCTTTGTCGACCTCATCGTGGATCGCACCAAGCTTCAAGACACCCTGGCCGCCCTGCTGCGCCTGCACGGCTACCGCAGCGAGGTGGCGGCATGAGCCGCCTGGGGGGGCCATACAACTCCGGCGTCAGGGGCCTTCAGGCCACGGTGATGAGGGTGGTGCTGCGGGTGGTGCTGCCGATGGTGCTGGTGGTCGTGCTGAGCTTGGGCATGCTGAGCCTGACCCCTGCCGCCGCCCAGGCCGGACCGGTCGAATGGCAGGAGGTGGCCGCCACCAGCGAAGGGCGCCAGTGGTGGGATGTTGGCAGCCTGCGCAACAACCGTGCCGGCAACCTCACGGTGCTGAGCCGGTTCCAGCCCACTGGCTCGCCGGACCAACCCCAATCCCAGCGGGGCGATCTCTACGTGATGGAAATTGATTGCGACCAGGCCCTTTTTCGCGATACGTCGATCAATGGGTTACCCCAATTTGGCGCCAGCTGGCAACCCTCGGCTGGTGACGGGTTGATTGCCGAGGTGATCGCGGCCAGTTGCGCTGCGGCACCATCACGGTCACCCCAATCCCCGTCATGACCATGGCCCCTGCACCGCTCAAGGTGGCCGTGGCCGGACTCGGCTTCGGCGAAGCCGTTCACCTCGAGGCCCTCCGGGCCAGCCCGGCCTGGGAGCCCGTGGCCCTCTGGCATCCCCGCCGCGAACGGCTGGATGCCGCCTGCCGCGCCCAAAATCTGGCGGGCACCACCACCTATGACGACCTGCTCGAGGATCCGAGCATCGAGGCCTTGGTGATTGCCACCCCCCCGGCCCCCCGTTTTGAGCTAGCCCGCCGGGCTCTCGAGGCCGGCAAACATCTGATGCTCGAAAAACCGGTGGCCCTAACGGCCCACCAGGTGCAGGAGTTGCAGCGACTGGCCTTGAGCAAAGGGCTCACGGTGGCCGTCGACTTTGAGTACCGGGCAGTACCCCTTGTCCAGCAACTGGCCGAGCTGATCCACGGTGGTGTGCTGGGTGAGCTTTGGCTTGTGAAGCTCGACTGGCTGATGGGCAGTCGGGCCGATCCCAGCCGAGCCTGGAGCTGGTACTCCTCGGCGGCCGAGGGTGGGGGCGTGCTGGGTGCCCTCGGCACCCACGCCTTCGACCTGCTGCATTGGTTGGTGGGACCCACCAGCGCCCTTCAAGCCCAGCTCTCCACGGCGATCAACCAGCGCCCCGGGCCCGGGTCCCCAACCCTGGCTCCGGTCGATGCCGAAGACATTGCCCTCCTGCAATTGCAACTGCAAGGCCCCCACAACCGGCCAGTGCCGGCCCAGGTCAACCTGGCCAGCGTGACCCGTGCCGGTCGCGGCTGCTGGCTCGAGCTCTACGGCAGTGATGCCACCTTGGTGCTCGGTTCCGACAACCAGGCCGACTACGTGCACGGGTTTGGGCTCTGGCAAGCCACTCCCGGCGAGCCGCTAAGGCCCCTGGCACCCGATCCGCGCTGGTCCTTTGCCCGCACCTGGAGTGACGGCCGCATTGCCCCGGTCGAGCGCGTGCATGGCTGGTGGGCCGAAGCCATCCATCAAAGCCGTCCCATGGTGCCCGGCCTCAGCGAAGGCTGGGCCAGCCAGCGCTGCTGTGACTGGGCCAAGGGCATCGCCCCCTCCGCCTAAACAAGGGACCAGCAGCCCCAGCTCGTCGGGTCGTTGACACCGCCAAACCAATGGCGCGCCAGGCCAAAGCCAACCGACACACCCCCAAACAAAACGGCTCTGCAGTTCAAGCGCAGCCCCTTCAGCACCTGATTGACTGGTTCCTACTCCGATCTGCTGCAGATCTGCTAAGGATCTGCCAGGGATCTGCTAATGATCCGCTAATGATCTGCTGCAGAGCCAGGTGCCCCCAAGGACCAGTGGCCTTCGCCGCAGAGGCCGCAGGAGTTTGAGGAGTGCATCACCTAGAATCGCACCCATTCCTAGCCAGATCCAAGTTTGAGTTGGTACCGCACGTCACCGTGCGATGACCGAGCGCTGACCAGGCACGATTCCGTGCCCGTCACCGTGGAGGTCACAGTGCCTTCACCAGCTTGATTTGACGCCGGGTTCCCACCCCCGACCCTTCCAAGAGGTTTCCCATGGCGCTTGTCCCGCTTCGGCTGCTGCTCGACCATGCCGCTGAGAACGGCTACGGCATCCCTGCCTTCAACGTCAATAACCTGGAGCAGGTGCAGTCGATCATGGAGGCGGCCTCCGAAACGGATAGCCCCGTCATCCTGCAGGCATCCCGCGGAGCTCGCCAGTACGCCGGCGAAAACTTTCTGCGCCACCTGATTCTCGCGGCGGTGGAGACCTACCCCGACATCCCGGTGGTGATGCACCAGGATCACGGCAACAGCCCCGCCACCTGCTTCGGAGCCGCCGCCAACGGCTTCACCTCGGTGATGATGGATGGCTCACTGATGGCCGACGCCAAAAGCCCCGCCAGCTACGAGTACAACGTGGCGGTCACCAAAGAAGTGGTCGACGTGGCCCACGCCATTGGCGTGAGTGTGGAAGGCGAACTGGGCTGCCTAGGATCTCTGGAGACCGGCATGGGTGAGGCCGAAGACGGTCACGGCTTCGAAGGCAAGCTCGACCACAGCCAACTGCTCACCGACCCGGCTGAGGCTGCCGACTTTGTCGCCAAGACCAAAGTCGACGCCCTGGCCATCGCAATCGGCACCAGCCACGGCGCCTACAAGTTCACCCGCAAGCCCACCGGTGAAGTGTTGGCCATCAGCCGCATCGCCGAGATCCACAAAGCCATCCCCAACACCCACTTGGTGATGCACGGCTCCTCCTCGGTTCCCCAGGAGTGGCTCGACATGATCAACAAGTTTGGCGGCGCCATTCCCGAGACCTACGGCGTGCCCGTTGAGGAAATTCAGGAAGGCATCCGCAACGGCGTGCGCAAGGTCAACATCGACACCGACAACCGCCTGGCCTTCACCGCCGCGGTTCGGGAAGCGGCCTTCAAGGATCCCGCTAATTTTGATCCCCGCCACTTCAACAAGCCTGCTCGTGCCTACATGAAGCAGGTGTGTCTGGATCGCTACCAGCAGTTCTGGTGTGCTGGCCACGCCAGCAAGATCAAACAGCGCGACATCAACTACTACGCCGCGCTCTACGCCAAGGGAGCCCTTGACCCCAAGGCCGCCGTGGCTGCCTGATTCCATCCACAACCCAATGCCAGCTCCCCCAAGGGGAGCTTTTTTATTGGGGTCTTCCTCCCGTTACGACCCCCCTTGCGCGCCCTTGCCATTCTGTGGAGCCAGCAGCGCTTCAATGGCCTGCTCCAGCGTGGGCTCCATGGCGATACGCGTGCCGTCACTCACCACCACCCGGGTGAGGGTCGGCAACCCCCCGGTGGTGGCCTTGAGATACACGGGCTCCACATACAGCAGGGCCTTGCCTATCGGCACCACCAAAAGATTGCCCTGGATCACATCAGAACCCGACCGACTCCAGAGACCAAACTGCTGACTGATCGCCGGGTTCTGGTTGATCAACGCAGTGATCTGTTCGGGGCCAAAGATGGGGGTCTGGCTTGGGAAGCGCAGCAGCACCAACTCGCCATAGTGCGGCGCATCGCTGCGGGCCGCCAGCCAGGCCGCCAAGTTGGGGCGAGCCAGGGGGGTCAGAGGCTGCAGCAGCAAAAATTCGGGCGGAAGCGCTGGGGAGAGCTGGGCGCTGATGTGGTAAGGCTTCATTAAAACCTGCTGGTTTCCGTACACCTCCTTGGGCACTTGCCAGAAGTCGTCACCGCTGTAGAAGACGCGTGGATCGGTGACGTGGTAACGGAGCAGCTGGGTCGTCTGGAGCTCAAACTGCCTGATCGGGTAGCGAATGTGCTGCTGCAGGGGCAACGGCATCGCAGCGAGGGGCTGGAACAGCTCCGGAAACAGCCGTTGCCAACCGGCGATCAGCGGATCCTCAGGTTCACTCACAAAGACCGAGACCCCGCCCTCATAGGCATCAACCACCGCTTTAACCGAATTGCGCAGGTAACGAATGTCGGGCTCGCCGGGCACCGGAGCGCTATAGGGGTAGCTGCGGCTTGTGGTGAAGCCGTCCACAATCCAGTACTGGTGGTGTCCCCGGCGCAAACCAGCCCCATCGCTCGAGAGGTTTACAGAAACCAGGTAGGGCTCAGCATCAAAACGCACAAACGGCAGCAGATGACGCAGGCGCTCGCGCACATCGCGACGCAACAGCAACCGGGTCTGGTCAGTGAGGGCCCCACGCACTAGCAAGCGCGGTTCCCGGAGGTAGATGGCTGCCGCCAGCCGAGCCCGGGTCGATCCGATCGGCAACCCCCCGCGGCCCTCGTAGCGCGAATAGACGTTGATCTCCCCTTCCGGGTAGTCAAATTCGCGCACGGCGCTAGGGGCGAGCGCATAGGGGACCTTCAAGGCACCGAAGTACAGGCTGGGACGACCCACCGGAATGCCGCGCTGAACCTCCTTTGGGGTGATCCCCAACTGGCGACTGCCCTGCACCCGGCTGGTGCTGCCCAGATCACTGATGAAATACTCAGGTAGGCCATCGGCCCCGCTGGTGTTCACCGGCGAGACGGTAAAGCCCTGGCCATGGGTAAAGACCAGGTGGCGGTTGAGCCAGGTGCGGGCCGAGGCAGGAAGGCCAGCACTGTCCATTTCACGGGCGGTGATCATCACCTGCTGGCGGCCTGCCGCCGTGCCCTGGCCCAGGTCATAGCGATCAACCGCCGGAACCGAAAAGCGATAGAAAACCCGCAGCTGCTGCAGCTGGCGGTTGGTGGCCAGCAGGGGCTGGCTGTCCCAGAGGCGAATGTTGCGCAGCGTGGCGCCACTGGCGGCCACATCGGCCCGGGTGAGCCGATCGCTCGGGCTCACATTGCGGCTGGCGATCCGATCGAGTTGAAAGGCCGCCCGTGTAAAGCGAATCGAATGGCCCAGGAAGGGCATCTCCCGTGTGAGCTCCTGGGGATTCACCAACAGCATTTGCAGCAGCGGCATCAGCAGGATCTCCAGCACGGGCAACACGGCCAGGGCAGCCCCACTGATCCAGGCGACCTTGCCGCGCAGGCCATGGCGGGGCAAGGGCACGATCAACATCACGGCGGTGAGCAGGGCCAGCCACGCCGCCATCGTCCGCAACGGCAGCACCACATTCACATCCAGCCAGCCGGCTCCAGGGACTGATCCGATCGCACTCAACAGCAACTGGTGACGGCCGAGCCAGAAACTGCCGGCCAGGGCAACACACAGCAGGGCCAAGGGCAGGCGCAGGGCGATCAATTGACCAGGGCTGAAACCGCCAAAACGCCCATCACTGAGTTGGGGTGGATGGGCCAGGCAACCCCAGAGGGCGCCTGCCAGGTGCGCCACCAGCAGCGCCACCAGCAAGGTGAGCCCGAGCGCGAGCGCCGGAAAGCGCATCAGAGCAAAGCTCACGTCAGCATGCAGAAGAGGATCGCGAATGCCCCGATCTGGCCCCACAAGGGCCAGGGCCCAGATCCCCCAGCCGCGTGCCAAAGCCACACTGGCCGCCAGGGCCGTGGTGGCTGGCAGCACCCGCGCCCCCAATCCAGGACGCAAAAGCAACAGCAGCAGCATCACGCCGGTGGAGAGCAACAGCAGGGGCGGCGACACATCAGCGAGCGCCACCAAGCCATGCAGCCGCCTGGGATCAAACGGATCCAACCAAAGGCGCCGGGCCAACTGCAACACCAACAGCAGGGGCAACACCTGCAGCGCCGCCAGGCTGACCAGCACCGCGCCGTAGGGCAATCCGCTCAGCACATGGCGTGCCTGAGATCTCTGGGGTGGACCGAGGCTCCAAAACCAACCCAGCCAGCGCTGCAGGCTGAAGCCGATCGCGCAGCCCAGGACTCCGCCTAGCAGCTGCAGCGACCAGCGCCGTGCCAGCACACCCTGCCAGCCAAACTGGGAAAACCACGCCCATTCGATCCAGAGACGGGCGAGCAGGAGTGAGACCAAGGCCAGGCCAAGCACCGCCCCCGCCAACAACAGCGCGAGCCTGGGGATGCGAAATCGGCGCTGCATCGGGGCCAGGCAAGCATTGAATAGAGGCTAGGAATGCTGCGGCCAGAGGCAACCCCACGGCACGCCATCCCAGCCATTGCAGCAGGCTCACGAATACCCGACCCACAGCATCGGCTTTAAATCGAAAGGCGGTTTGCCGCTGTTAGCCTCTGATTCACTGCCGGGCGTGACCGTGACTGCCACCCTCTCTCGCTCCACCTTCTCAGGCCCCACCTTCACCGGCCTGCGCTGCAAGGAGTGCGGCCACGCCTACGAAGCCAGCGCACGCCACGTTTGTGAGGACGTCTGTTTCGGTCCGCTCGAGGTCGTCTACGACTACGAGGCCATCCAGCAACGCGTCAGCCGCGCCACAATCGAAGCGGGTCCGGCCTCGATCTGGCGCTATCGGGATTTTTTACCGATTGCGGGGGATCCCATTGATGTGGGTACGGGTTTCACACCCCTGCTGAAGGCGGGAAATCTGGCCCGACGCCTCGGCCTACGCAGCCTCTATATCAAGAATGACGGCGTCAACATGCCGACGCTCTCCTTCAAGGATCGCGTGGTTTCGGTCGCCCTCACCCGGGCCCGTGAGTTGGGCTTCACCACGGTGAGCTGCGCCTCGACTGGCAACCTGGCCAACTCCACCGCCGCGATCGCGGCCCATGCCGGCCTCGACTGTTGCGTGTTCATCCCCAGCGACCTCGAGTTGGGCAAGGTGCTGGGCACTTTGATTTACAACCCAACCTTGATGGCGGTCAAGGGCAATTACGACCAGGTCAATCGCCTCTGCTCGGAGGTGGCCAACACCTATGGCTGGGGGTTTGTCAATATCAACCTGAGGCCCTACTACTCCGAGGGCTCCAAGACCCTCGGCTACGAGGTGATTGAACAGCTTGGCTGGCAGCTCCCTGATCACATCGTGGCTCCACTGGCCTCGGGTTCACTGTTCACCAAAATTCGCAAGGGATTCGACGAGTTCATCAAAGTGGGTCTCGTTGACCACAAACCCGTTCGTTTCAGTGGTGCCCAGGCTGAGGGTTGCAGTCCGATCGCCCAGGCCTTCGCGGCAGGTCGTGACTTCATTACACCGGTCAAACCCAACACGATCGCCAAGTCCATTGCCATCGGCAATCCCGCCGATGGCCCCTACGCCATCGACATTGCCAACCGCACCGGTGGCTCCATCGCTGCGGTGAGTGACGCTGAGATCATCGACGGCATCAAATTGTTGGCCGAAACCGAGGGAGTCTTCACCGAAACCGCCGGAGGTACCACCATTGCGGTGCTTAAAAAACTGGTCGAGCAAGGCAAGATCAACCCCGAGGAGACCACGGTCGCCTACATCACCGGCAATGGCCTCAAGACCACAGAGGCCATTGCCTCCTCGATCGGTGAGCCCTATTTGATTGAGGCCCAGCTCGACAGCTTCAACGCCGCCTGGAAGCGAGCCCAGGCCAAGGCCCCAAGCCCCACCTGATCCCCCAGGCCTTGTTGCCTATGCCAACAAGGCGGCACTTGGCTGATCCACATCCCCTTCAACCCCTTCCACTCGAGCGATGGCCGTTCAGGTTCTGATTCCCACTCCCCTGCAGAAGTTCACCAACGACGAGGCCAGCGTTGCCCTCGAGGCGGTCAGTGTCGATGGGCTGATCGATGCCTTGGACGGTCGCTACCCAGGGCTCAAGGCCCGCCTGTGCGATGAGGCCGGCAAATTGCGTCGCTTTCTCAATGTGTATGTGAACAGCGAAGACATCCGTTTCCTCGACAACCAGGCCACACCCCTCAACGACGGTGACGAGGTTTCGATCGTGCCCGCCGTGGCCGGCGGCTGAACCATTTCACGCTGGTGTCAAGCGTCCGTTCGCAGGCCTCCATGGCCAAGTTTCACGCCATAGGCTGACCCCAATTTCGAGGAGACGTGATGGCCCAAGCTCCTGATTCAGTGCGGGGTCAAAGCCCCTCAGGGACCCACCAGGTCCAAGACAAAGCCCTGCTGTTTGATTACCGGCAAGCGGCTAATCCGGTGCGTCCAGGTCTCACCGAGCCGATTCCCTACCGTCGCTGGGGTCCTGAGCTCCATTCCGCAGGCCCGAGCGCCGTAATCCCCCTGGATCTCAGTGCCGAGCTCGGCACCCCAGGACCAGCCACCAGCCCAGCCCTCGCGGCCCATTTTTTGCGGATCGAAGCCGGGGAAGGGCTCAAGGCGGCGGCGAGTGCCACCAGTTCCCTGTTCTATGTGCTGTCTGGTCGCGGTCACTGTGGGCGCGAAATCCAAGACTTGAGCCCTGCCGTGAGCCTGGATTGGCAGGCGGGAGATCTGTTTGTCTTGCCTGCTGGCGCAACACCACTGCTAAAAGCACAGACCAGCAGCGTGCTCTATTGGGTCCACGACGCTCCCCTGCTGGCGTATCTCGGGGTCGAACCCAGAGAGCCACGTTTTTTGGCCACGCTCTATCAGCGCGATTGGCTGCAGGCGGAGCTCAACACCCTGGCCGGCGACCCCAGCAGTGCCAATAGCAATCGGCTCAGCTTGCTGCTGGCCAACCGCGACCTGCCAGCCACCCGCACCGTGACCCACGTGCTCTGGGCCATGTACGGGATGGTGCCGGCTGGGGCGCTCCAGGCCCCCCACCGCCACCAATCGGTGGCCTTGGATCTCATCATCGCCTGCGATCCCGGCTGTTACACCCTGGT
>CAMDVN010000050.1 GCA_945877595.1 Cyanobium sp. NIES-981
GCTCGTGCCAGTGGTCTTGGCCAGGGCCGCCAGGCTGAATTCCGCACGCGCGTGCATGGCAATGGCAATGTGCTGATTGGGCATGCCTACACCCGGCGCCTCGGCCTTGAGCCGGGTCAGGAATTTCGCATTGAGCTGCATGCTGAAACAGGATCGATTTGGTTGACCCCCCTTGAGTCTGAGACCATTCCAGGTGCCTCTCTCGATCTCAATCCTGAGCCTCCTGAGGCCAGTCCTGACAATCTGGAGGCCAGTCCTGACAATCTGGAGGCCAGTCCTGGCAATCTGGAAACCAGTCCTGAAGACCTGTTTGCATTGGGTTTCAGCGTTGGCGATGATCTGCACTGAGAACCAGAACTGAGACCTGCGCTGACAACTTGCGTTGTCAACTTATTTTGATAACCAGGTTGAGAATGCAAGTCAACCTGGTTGGACGCAACCCTGATCACTCCTCGTCGGCATGGAACTGGGCGCTGAAGCTCAGCAGGTCAATGCCGCTGAACAGGAAGCTGATCCCCACCAGAATTCCGAGCACCGAGAGCAGACCCCAGGCCTTCATGCTGAGGATCAGCACCCCAAGGATCAGGGTCACGAGTCCATTGGCTAGGCCCCAGCCCCAGCCACTGCGCCCCGTATGGGACAGGGACACGATGGTCGCCACCAGTCCTTCGACCAAAAACACGATCCCTACCGCAAAGGCGAGGGCTGCGACCTGCAGGCCAGCCCCCATCGGTCCGGTGCTGAATTGCTGAATGATCCAGACGCCGATCACCAAAAAGAGTGTGGAGACCACCAGTCTCCAAAAACAGTGCCAGCGGCTCAGCCGTTTGGCCCGCGACAGGTTGGTCACCCAGCCCACCAGGCCCCCCACCAGAAAGGCGATCGCCACCACAACCGTGACCCAGGCTGAGGCGATCACGGGGAAGACCAGCGCCAGAATGCCCAGCACGATCATCACGATCCCCTCGGCAATCGTGAAGGCCCGCAGGCTCGAGGCCAGGCCCATTTCGCGTTCCCGATCCGTGGTCATGGCGCGTTGAAGAGCTCGAGCCTGACCGTAGGAATGGTTGGAGAGCTTGACTGCCGCATCGCGGAGATCGGGTTCAGTTGTTACACCCCTGGGCCCTGGGATGGGTGCCCGTCGTTTGGATCGCCCCAGGGCGGCGGTTGGGTCGCTCAGCCCCAGCCGTGTTCGTTGAGCCACTGGTGGTTGAGCTCGCTTGGTTGGCCTGGGGTGCGCTCCTGCAGCAGGCGTTCGGTGTATTTCGCCAGCAGATCTGCTTCGAGATTCACGGCATCGCCACTGCGCAGATGCTGCAGGGTCGTACTGGTCCAGGTGTGTGGAATCACGGCCATCCAGAACCGATCCCCCCTTGGGCTGCATCCCGCCACGGTCAAGCTGATCCCATCAATGGCCACGCTGGCTTTCTCGCAGATGTATCGGCCATAACGGCTGTCGATCCAGTCGACCTCGAGGCGCCAGGCGGAGCCTTGCGATTCGATGGCTTTCACGGTTCCAAGGCCGTCCACGTGGCCGCTCACCAAATGCCCCCCCAGGCGATCGGCAAGCCGTAGGGCGGGTTCCAGATTGACCTTGGCGCCCCGCTCGGCCTTGGCCCCCAGGGTGGAGCGCTCAAGGGTTTCGCCGCTCACGTCGGCAAGAAAGCCATGGGGCAACAGGTGGGCCACGGTGAGGCAAACCCCATCGACGGCCACGCTGTCGCCGAGGGCCAGTTGCCCCTGGGCAAAGCCCAACCGGTCCCAGTGCACGCGCAGGCCCCCGGCGGTTCGTTCAAGTGTGCCGATGGCCTGCACCAAACCGGTGAACATGCTGATGCCGTCCCATTGGGGTGATCGCCATAATCGGACAAAGGACGCTGGGCGGCCATGGTCGAGATGAGCGTCGCGGGGATCGCCTTGGATGCGGCAAGCCGTAGCCCGATTGTGTTGCTGAGGGATCCCTCGGGGCGGCGCCAGGTGCCGATCTGGATCGATCAGGCCCAGGCTCAGAACATCTTGGCTGGCCTCAGTGGCCAGACCCCAGCGCGGCCCCTTAGCCACGATCTGATGGCGAGCCTGCTGGAGGCTGGGGGCCTGGGTCTTGAGCGGGTGATCGTTCACACCATCGAAGACAGCACCTTCAGGGCTGTGCTCAAGCTTTCATCCGCCGATGGCAGCAGCCAGGAGCTCGATGCCCGTCCGAGTGATGCCATTGCCCTGGCCCTGCGCACCGGCAGCAGCATCTGGATGCTTGAGGAGGTGGTGGCCGATGCCTCGATTCCCGTCGACGCCGAGGCCGACGCCGAAGATCAGGAGGATTTCCGCCGCTTTTTGGACCAGACCAGTCCTGCCGAACTGGTGCGTCACCTGAGCAAGGCCCAGCCTGAGTCGTCCCCTGGCGCGACGGGGGACGATGCCCCGCCGGCCGATGAACCTGGTTCCCCCACTGAGTAGGCGGCCCTTCGGTCGGGGGGCCGAGGTCTCGCCCTTCACCCTGGGCACGATGCGGGCCCTGGCGAGTCCGGCGGCGCTGGAGGCCGTGCTGCGTGAGGCCCTGCGCATCGGCATCAACCACCTCGAGACCGCACCGGCCTACGGACCAGCCGAGGTGTTTCTGGGCCGTGCCCTGCAGCGCCTGGAGCTCGAACAGCTGGCCCCTGAGGGGGGCTGGCACATCACCAGCAAGCTGCTACCAGGACCTGACCTGGCTACGGCCCAAGCCCAGCTGCGGGCGATCCTGGATCGGCTGGGTCTGCGGCGGCTGTCCAACCTGGCCATTCATGGACTCAACACCGAGGCCCATTGGCAGTGGCTCAGTGAGGGTCCGGGCTTCGACCTGCTCGCCTGGGCGCAGGGTGAGGGCCTGGTGGCCCAGGTGGGCTTCAGCAGCCACGGATCCCTGGCCCTGATCGAGCGGGCTCTGGCCACTGGTCGGTTCAGCTTCTGCAGCCTGCATCTGCATCTCTTTGACCAGGCCCGCCTGCCCTTGGCGCGGGCGGCCTTGGCCCAAGGCATCGGTGTGATGGCGATTTCACCGGCCGACAAGGGCGGCCGCCTCTATGACCCGCCCCCCGAATTGTTGGCGGATTGCGCTCCGTTTCACCCCCTTGAGCTGGCCTATCGGTTTCTGCTAGCGCAGGGGATCTCCACCCTCACGCTGGGCGCGGCGTTACCGGCTGATCTGACCTGGGCCGAGCGGCTTCAGGCCAGCCCCATGGCGTTGACGTCATCCATTGGTCCAGGGCTGGATCCCGTTGACGATCCAGCCCTGGACGCTGCCCTGAACCGCCTGGCTGCTGCGGGCCAAGGCCGGCTTGGCGCCGAGGCTTGCGGCCAGTGCCGTGCCTGCCTGCCCTGTCCCAACGGGGTGCCGATCCCGGAGCTGCTGCGCCTGCGCAACCTGGCCGTGGGCCACGGCATGGAGGCGTTTGCCAGTGAGCGCTACAACCTGATCGGCCGAGCTGGCCACTGGTGGGAGGAGCGGGATGCCAGCGCCTGCGGCAGCTGCGGCTCCTGCTTGCCCCGTTGCCCGCTGCAACTGCCGATCCCCGACCTGCTGGCCGATACCCACCGCCGGTTGGCGGCTGCGCCGGGCCGCCGGCTGTGGGACTGAACGGACAACCGGAGACTGCTCGAAGAACGCGGGGACGGCTCGAAGAACGGGGACTTGATCAGGGCGCAGCCGCATCCCAGAGGGTCTGCAGGGCGAGCTGCTGGCTCGAGTTCAGGGGTGGCAGGCTCCAGCAGCGTTGCAGCACAGCCTCAGCGGGCAACAGCAGCTCGGCCAAGGGGGCTGGAAAGCGTTTCAGCAGAGGGGCCAGATCCCGGCTCGGCAGCGGCGGCACCCAGCCGCCGCCCAGGAGGGTGGGCAGCAACGGCGCCGCCAGGGCATCACCGAGCCAGCCCAGGGGCAGGGGCTCGGTGATGCCAGCTGGTCGTAGAAGCAGCTGCCAGTTGAGCGGGGCGCCGTTGCGGGGTAGCACCACCTGCAGGCGGGAATCACGGCGCAGCAGCGGCACGAGGCGCTGCAGGGGCAGCACCGCGGCCTCGGCGTCGCCGCTCAGCACCAGGTTGAGGCCATCGCGGTCGTCGTAGGCCAGGGCCTGGCGGCGCAGGGCCCTCAACTCGGGCAACGCCGCGCCGATCAGCTCGATGCTCAGCCGCGGGCTCGAGGGCAACACCACCTTGCCCCGCAGGCTGGGATCGAGCAGCAGGTCCCAGTTGGGGTTCCGTGCTTCAGCCAGATCGGGGCGATTGCGCAGCACGATCACCCAGGGGCTGAAAGCCCAGGGAAAGGCCACAACTGGGCTGCCGGGCGGGCCAAACAGTCGGCTCACCGCAGCGGCGGCTGGGGATAGCCGGGCCAGCAGCTGAGGCGCTCCAAACGGCTGCAGTTGGCTGCGATCCAGACCGCTGGCCCAGCCGTCGCTGAGTTGCACCAGTGCCGTTTGGCCCCCCCAGTTCGTCGCCGCGGCTACGGCGGTGGGCTGGGGCAGCAATCGGCTCTCCCAGGGGGCTGGCAAGGCCTTGAGCCAGGCCTGGGGCATGCTGCCTTCGCTGGTCAGCAGTTGGGGGCCTTGGCCCCGTTGGCAGCCTGCCAGCACCGCTCCAGCGCCGAGACCCAGCCCCACCCCCAGCCCGAGCCGCAGGGTCTGGCGGCGGCTGAGCGCCCCGGCTGGGTGCGGGGTGGGTGGTGGTGTGGGGGGCGGTACAAACTCCATGGCGGCAAACCTAAAAGCCCAACAGCACATCGCAGGCCTGGTCACAGGCCAAGGCCAGGGCCCCGGGGCTGCGGCCCAGCAGTTCCCAGAGCACGGCCAGCCCCCCAGCTCCAACGCCTTCTTTGACGTAGCCCCGCTCGTAATCCCGCAGGGCCTGGCTGCGGCAGCTCTGAAAGCGCAGCTGGCTAGCTCGCCACTGCAACGGCACGTCCCAGCGCGCGCCGATGCGCTCCAGCAGCAGGCCAAGCTGGCTATCGGCCTCGTCCATCACCCAGGCGGTGGTGGCCAGCAGGGTGTTGGCCGCCACGCAGGGGCGCAGGGGCGCTGGAGCCAGGGCGAGGGCCAGGGCCAGCACTGCGGCCATTTGGCTTCCGCCGGCCAAAACCACGGGCACCCGCTGGTGGGCGGCGGCCAAACAGAGGGCGGCCGCCAGGGGTTGCATGGGATCGCCGACGGCCGCCAGCACGGCCCGGGCCTGGTCAGCGTCGCCAAGGTTTGGCGCCAGCCCGGCCGCCGCTAGACCTTGGCGAGCCAGCTGGCTTTTGAGTGCATGGGCGCTGTGGCGCAGGCTGCCGCTGACCAGGCCATCGGCCTCGATCCCCAGCCCCAGCAGCACCGCTAGGGCGGTGCTGGTACCGCCGGGAACGCATTCAGCCAGGAGCAGGGGCTGCGCGGGATGCAGGTGCTCTCCCCAGCGTTGTCCAAGGGTGATCAGGGCCTCGACTCTGGCGGGGTGAAGGGCTCGCCCACTGCCAAGGCAGTGGGCCGGGCCGGCTCCGGCGGGATGGGGGAGGCGCAGGTGCTCCACCGCGGGCGCGATCAAACAGCCCAGATCCACCACCTTGAGCCGCTGGAGCATCCCCAGCTCGCGGAGCACCACATGGCCGATCAAGGCCGGACTCACCCCCGCCGGCAGGGGGGGCAGGGCATGGGGGCGCCGGGTAGCGGGCCCATACCGCAGCAGCTCGGCATCGGCGGCGGCGGTCTGGCGCCGGCTCTGGGCCGTGGATCCGGCCGCCGAGATCCCGTCGATGTTGGCGGTTTCGGTGGCTGCCAGCAGCAGCAGGGGCAGACATTGTCCTCCCCTGGTCTGCAGCTGTTCAAGAAGGCTCAAAGGGGATCGAGGGCCACCAGGGCCCTGAGGACTGGCGGAGGTTCGCTGATCGGTGTCTGCAACCGCGCAAAGATCCAGTAGGCCACGGCATGCACGGCCAGCAGCATGATGATGTTCTGCAGCCACACCAGCAGCAGGGCGGTGAGTTGAACCTGAGCCAGTTCGATGCTGGAGGCCAGTCCCACCAAGCCGGCCAGCCGCTCCAGCAGGCCGGCAGCCGCTGCGGTGATCACCACCCAGAGGTTTTCGCCCACCAACACCGAGAGCACGGCCACCCGCACCAGAAAACCGACGGTGCCGATCAGGCTGCCCACGCCCCAGCTCCACCACCAGCTCACCCGCCGCTGCCAGCACCAACCCAGCCAAAGGGCCAGGGAGCCATAGGGAAAGAGCAGCAGCGGGCCGCGAATGGGCCCCATCAGGGTCACCGCCAACAGAGCGGTGACCACCAGGCCCTCGACGCCACAGCGCCAGCCGTGGCGCAGTTGGAGGAGGGCGAGGGGCAGGGGCAGGGCCAACCTGAACAGCGGGCTACCCACCGGCAGGTAGTAGAGCGCTAGCCAGAGCAGCGCCGTGGCGGCGGCCAGGTAGGCCGTTTCCATGAGTTGTTTGGCCTGGCGCCGATCAAGTCTCCGGTCGAGTCGCTGATCGAGTCGCCGGTCAGGACGTCTGGGCAGTGGGCCGAGCGGCGGGTGGGGTGCTCGGGGGGCCTCTTGGGGGGCCTGGCGGCTGGATTGGCGCTGGGTGCCCATGGCCTTAACGGGGTGCCGGAGCCGGTGTCACGGTGGGGGAAGCGGCGCTGCTGCCCGGCTGAACCCGCTCGATCATCTCGACCTCAAACGGGACCCCCGCCCGGCGCAGGGCTTCGGTGACCACCTCGGCCGGGGCCGAGGGATCGGCCGAGGGCAGCTTGATCGTGACCCGGTAGGGAGCGGGGGTCACTGAGGCGGCCGGGCCCTTGGCCGCGGGCTTCTTGCTGGGGGCGCTGGGGGTGGCTTTTGACGCCTGGGCTCCTCCAGGAGTGGCCTCGGTTGTGGAGGCTGGCTCGGGGGTGGTGGTGGGGGGTGCTGGAGCCTTGGGGGTCGCGGTCGGTGCAGGAGGTTGCGGGGTGGGCGGCGACGACGAAAAACTGCGCGAGAGCTGCTCGCCAAACGGACTGCCGCTGCAGCCCGCCAGCATCAGACCGGCCCCGGCCGCGATTGCAAGGCGCCAGGCCGGCATCGCCATCAGCTGTCGGCCGCTCTGATGATCCGCACGGCACTGGCCCGCATCCGACCAGTCTTGGTGGTGGTCGGCGGTTTTTTGGCGGCAGCCTTGGGGGTGGCCGCCTTGCGGGCCGCGGGTTTGCCGGTGGCACTGGCCGCCTTGCTGCCTTTGGCCTTGCTGCCCTTGGCCTTGGAGGATTTCCCGGTTGCGGCCTTGGCGGCTAACAGCTCAACTGCCTGCTCCAGGGTGATGGTCTCGGCGGTGGTGCCCTCGGGTAGGGAGGCATTCACCTTGCCCTGCTTGACGTAGAGGCCATAGGGACCATCAAACAGTTGGATGGCCTCGTCGCTGCCTTCAGGGGCGCCCAGGTCCTTGAGGGCGGTCCGACCGCCGCGGCCCTTCTTGGGCGTGGCCAAGAGCTCGATGGCCCGATCCAGCCCCACGGTGAGCACGTCGTCGTCGGCCTTGAGCGAGCGGTAGTCCTTCTCGCTTTTGGCCTTGTTATGAACCACGTAGGGGCCGAACCGGCCCAGGCCGGCCTGCACGTTGCCGCCGTCGGGATGCTCGCCCAGCAGGCGCGGCAGCCGCAACAGGCCCAGGGCATCCGCCAGGGTCAGGTCTTCGGGCTTGGAGCCCTTGGGCAAGGACGCCCGCTTCGGTTTCGGGTTGTCATCGCTCACCTGGCCCAGCTGCACGTAGGGGCCGTACTGGCCAAACAGCAGGTAGACCTGATCGCCCGTCTCCGGATCTTCGCCGAGGGATTCGGGCCCCTCGGCCTTCTGCCGCAGAATTAGATCAGCCTTTTCAGCATCGAGGTCGGCCGGCGTGATCTCTTGGGGAAGGGTTGCTTTGAGCAGCTCCTCTTCACCGTCATCGCTGACCCGTTTGGTTTCCAGGTAGGCCCCGAAGCGGCCGATCCGCACCACGCAGGGCAGGCCCTCGAGTTGGACCGTGCGGGACGCCCCGGGATCAATGTCGCCCTCCCGCTGGGCGACCTGGGTCTCAAGGCCCGCCTCCCCTTTGAAAAACGTGTTGAGGTAAGGCAGCCATTGCACCGTGCCATGGGAGATCTCGTCGAGGGTGTTCTCCATGCGGGCGGTGAAGCTCGTGTCGACCAGGTCGGGGAAGTGCTCCTCAAGCAGAGCGGTCACCGCAAAGGCCGTGAAGCTGGGGGTGAGGCTGTTGTTCTGCAGGGTGGCGTAGCCACGGTCGACGATCGTGCCAATGATCGAGGCGTAGGTGGAGGGACGACCGATCCCTTCCTTCTCGAGCATCTTGACCAGGGCGGCCTCGCTGTAGCGGGAGGGGGGCTGGGTTTGGTGGCCCAGGGCCTCGACCCCCTTGCACAGCGGGGTGTCTCCCACCTTCAGGGCCGGCAACAGCACCTCCTGGCCCTCCAGGGCGGCATCGGGATCATCGCTGCCCTCCACGTAAGCCCTGAAGAAGCCGGGAAAGTCGATCCGCTTGCCACTGGCGCGGAACTGGGCGACCCCCTGGGGGGCCGCAGCCTCCAGTTCAACCGCCAGCATGGTGAGCCGGGCGTCAGCCATCTGGCTGGCCACGGTGCGCTTCCAGATCAGCTCGTAGAGAGCCAGGTCGCGGCCGTCGAGGCCGGTCTCATTGGGCGAGCGGAAGCTTTCACCGGCGGGCCGGATCGCCTCATGGGCCTCCTGGGCGTTGCGGGCCTTGGTCGAGAACTGACGTGGGCTGGGGCTCAGGTAGTCCGGTCCATATTTCTGCTGAACGCAGGATCGGGCCGCCTGGATGGCCTGATCCGACAGGTGCACCGAATCGGTGCGCATGTAAGTGATGAAGCCCCGCTCGTAGAGCCCCTGGGCGGCGCGCATGGTTTCGCGGGCCGAGAGGCGCAGCTTGCGGTTGGCTTCCTGCTGCAGGGTGCTGGTGGTGAAGGGGGCCACGGGCTTGCGCACCGTGGGCTTCTCCTCGACCGCGGCGACCCGCCAGCCACCGGCCTTCACGCTGTCCTGCAGGGCGCGGGCCTCGGCCTCACTGAGCAGCTTCACGGTGCTGCCGGCCTTGAGTGCCCCCGTGGTCTCGTCGAAATCGGAGCCGCCGGCGATGCGCTGGCCGCCCAGCTGGCTCAGCTTGGCTTCAAAGGGAGTCTGGCTGTGCTCGAGCTGGGCCTTCAAGTCCCAGTAACTGCCACTGCGGAAGGCCCGTCGGGCCCGCTCGCGCTGCACCAACAGCCGCACCGCCACCGACTGAACCCGGCCGGCTGAGAGCCCCCAGGCCACTTTTTTCCAGAGCAGGGGCGAGAGGGTGTAGCCCACCAGCCGGTCGAGGATCCGGCGCGTCTCCTGAGCGTGCACCAGCTCCATGTCGAGCTCGCGGGTCTGGTCGAGGGCCCGGGAGATCGCCTCTTTGGTGATCTCGTGGAAGACCATTCGTTTGGTGGGCACCTTGGGCGCCAGCAGCTGCAACAGGTGCCAGCTGATGCTCTCCCCTTCCCGGTCTTCGTCTGTGGCCAGGAGCAGCCGATCCGCCCCCTTGAGGGCGTCCTTCAGCTCTTTGACGATCTTTTTCTTGTCCTTCGGAACCACGTAGAGGGGCTCGAAGTCGTTGGTGGTGTTGACGCCGAGGTTGGCCCACTTCTCGCCTTTGTAGGCCGCCGGAATCTCACTGGCGTTGTTGGGCAGGTCGCGCACATGGCCCATCGAGGCCTCCACCCGGTAGTCCTTCGGGAGGAAGCCACGGATGGTGCGGGCCTTGGTGGGGCTTTCAACAATGACCAGCGTGTGACCCACAGGGAGGCGACCATTCGCTTCCTTCTTTATCGCATCGACGCGCCACCTGGATGGCCTTGGGGCAAAACTGCAGGACTGACAGGCAGCGCAGCTACAGTCTCGCTCGTGCAACTTGGCCTTCCAGCCCAGTGATTTTCGCCGCTCTTTCGATGGGTTCACCGCTGGCTGAGCTGCCGCTGGCTGAGCTGCCGGTGGATGCCCTGCCCTCGATGGCGATGCAGCTCAACGCCTCGGCGATCGCTCCCGAGGGGGCCGTGCTGATCGCCCTCCTCCTCAGCCTGATCGTGGATCTGGCCGGTGAGAAGGCCGCCACCCGCTGGGTGCCCCCCATTTGCTACGCCGGCCTGGGCACGGCCTTGGTGCTGCTCGCCCTGCAGTGGAACAGCCCTGCGGAACCGTCTTTTCTGGGTTCCTTTCTGGCTGACAATCTGGCGATTGCCTTCCGGGCCGTGGTGGCGACCTCCACCCTGCTCTCGCTGATGCTGAGCTGGCGCTATGTGGAGCGCAGTGGCACGCCACTCGGCGAATACGCCGCCATCCTGCTCGCGGCCACCCTGGGCGCCATGATCCTCTGCGGATCCACCGACCTGGTGAGCATCTTTGTGTCGCTGGAGACGCTGTCGGTCTCGAGCTACCTGCTCTCGGGCTACATGAAACGGGACTCGCGCAGTTCTGAGGCGGCCCTCAAATATTTACTTGTGGGTTCTGCGGCCGGGGCCGTTTTCCTCTATGGCGCCTCGCTGCTGTACGGGCTGAGCGGTGGTGGGACTGGCCTCGATGCGGTCGCCCTTGCCCTTCAGACCAGCAGCACGCCCGTGGCGGCCTTGGCCCTGGTGTTTGTGCTGGCCACGGTGGCCTTCAAGATTGCCGCTGTGCCCTTCCACCAGTGGACTCCCGATGTCTATGAGGGCTCCCCCACCCCGGTGGTGGCATTCCTCTCGGTGGGCTCCAAAGCGGCTGGTTTTGCCTTGGCGCTGCGGATCCTGGTGGGCTGTTTTGATCCCTTTTCGATGCAGTGGAAGTTGCTCTTCACCGTGCTGGCGGTTCTGAGCATGGTGCTGGGCAATGTTGTGGCCCTGGCGCAAACCTCGATGAAACGGATGCTGGCCTACAGCTCGATCGGGCAGGCAGGATTCGTGATGATTGGCATGGTCTGCGGCACTGAAGAGGGCTTTTCGGCGATGGTCCTCTACATGGCGGCCTACCTGTTCATGAACCTGGGGGCTTTTGCCTGCATCATCCTGTTTTCACTGCGAACAGGGAGTGATCGAATCTCTGACTACGCGGGGCTCTACCAAAAGGATCCGTTAATCACCCTGGGACTGAGTCTCTGCCTCCTGTCGCTCGGTGGAATTCCGCCGATGCTCGGCTTCTTTGGCAAGATCTACCTGTTTTTTGCTGGTTGGGCTGATCACCAATACCTGCTGGTGGTGGTGGGGTTGGTCACCTCGGTGGTTTCGATTTACTACTACATCTCGGTGATCAAGATGATGGTGGTGAAAGAGCCCCAAGAGGCCTCTGATGTGGTCAAGGCCTATCCGGAAATTCGCTGGAACCTGAGGGGTATGCCGGCCCTGCGGGTTGGCCTGGTGGCCTGTGTGGTCGTCACGGCTGTGGGTGGAATCCTGTCCAATCCGCTCTTTACCTGGGCTGGCGAGGCCGTTTCTGGCACCCCAATCCTCAGCCAGGCGGTGGCCTCCACGTCAGCTCTGCCGCTCGGTTGATGGCCCGGAGGGGGCCAAGCCAGGATTCATGCGCCGATCCCGTCGCCGAGCTGCGGGATGTGAGCAAGGTCTATGGCCATGGCGATGCCTTGGTCCGCGCCCTCGATCACCTCAGCCTCACCGTGCTGCGCGGGGATTATCTGGCGGTCATGGGGGCTTCGGGGTCGGGCAAGAGCACGGCCATGAATATTCTCGGCTGCCTTGATCGTCCGAGCACGGGCAGCTACCAGCTCAACGGCACTCCGGTTGAGAGCCTCGATGACGATCAGCTGGCCGATCTGCGCAACCGCGAGCTTGGTTTTGTGTTTCAGCAGTTTCATCTGCTGCCCCACCTCAGCGCCCTCGACAACGTGATCCTCCCGATGGTGTACGCCGGGGTTCCCCATGAACAGCGCCAGCTGCGGGCGCGGGCGGCCCTGGAGCGGGTGGGTCTGGGTCAACGGCTAACCAACAAGCCCAACCAGCTCTCAGGGGGGCAGCAGCAGCGGGTGGCGATCGCCCGGGCGATCATCAACCAGCCGGCCCTGCTGTTGGCCGACGAACCCACCGGTGCCCTGGATTCCCGCACCACCGCTGAAGTGCTCGACATCTTGGATGACCTGCATCGCGGCGGCATGACCGTGGTGATCGTCACCCACGAAGACGATGTGGCCGCCCGGGCTGAAAAGATCGTGCACTTTCGCGATGGACGGTTGCTGGATTAGGAGCTGGCTGGCTGGGCAGCACCCGTCGTGGGCTTGGGCAAACTCGCATGCCTCGATGCCAGGTCTTCAACGGCATCGGCGACGAACACCACCACCCAGAGGGACCATCCCCATGGTGCGATCTCGTAGCACCCACAATCAAGGGGGGAGGCTCGGGTCTTAGCCCTGATTGGCCCGATTGGCGGCGGGCCGCTCCAGACTCTGCAGTAGTTGGCCCATCAACAGGGCAATGGCATCACTGCCGGCGGCTCCCTGGCCGGGATCGAGGTCGCCGGGATCCACCGCCACCCAGCCGCCATTGCCTGGCAGTCGCAACTCAAAGTGCAGATGGGGGCCGGTGCTCAGGCCCGTGCTCCCGACCCGCCCGATCACCTCGCCCTGGCGTACCCGATCGCCCTCCTGCACGTAGAGCTCGCTGAGGTGGCCGTAGAGGGTGCGCCGCCGCGGTCGATCGTGTTCCACTTCAATCGCCAGCCCGTAGCCGCCTGCGAGGCCACTGCTCATCACCCTCCCCCCGAGGGCCGCTACCACGGCTGTGCCGTCGGGCGCGGCCAGATCCTTGCCGGCATGCATCAGCCAACTGCCCAGAATTGGGTGCAGTCGCCAGCCGAAATTGCTGCTGGTTGTGGCGGCTCCGATCAGCGGAAACAGCAGTTGCCGATTGCCGTTGCCGCTGATCGGTGCGGGCCTGGGGGTCACCCTGAACACCTCGCTCAGTTGAAATTGGCCCCCTGGCCCAGCCAGCAGCGCCGATACGGGCACCGTGAGGGGTGGCAGCGGCCGGCCATCATTGCCCAAGCGAGTGATGCGTTCTGCTGCTAGGCCAGCACCCACCCCGAGCCGCCCGCGCCAACGCAGCACCACCCCCGTGCGGCACTCTTGGCGCGAAAGGGCACCGGTGCTGCAGGCCCGTTGATGGGCGGGCACGTCAAAGGGAGTGGCCACGGAGCCACTGCGAAAGCGTGCCCGCTCGGCTGGCGTGACGACTCCCTCGTTCACAAGGGAGTCGAGCGAGGCATCAAAGCGCCCGGGCGGCAGGTTGCGCAATTGGCTGGCCTCGGGCCGCAGGGGGGCCTTGGGCTGGGCCTCGCCACCGGTGGGAAGCACCGGCATGGCAGGACCGCTGCCCGGTGGCAGGTTGGCGGGAGGGCTCAAGGTGTCGCCACCTTCCCCTGCGGCCCTGCCATCGCCCACCAGCACAGCCAAGCCCACTAGCAGGGCAATCAGCCGGGTGAGCCTGGCTGCGGTGGGTTGGCTGCCGGTTTGCGGGGCCCGGGCTGTGGTGATCGGCGACAAGGGTGCACGCAAGGGCCAAGACATCCAAGGGAACCCAGCTTAGAAAGTGGGGCCTGCAATAAAAAAACCCGCCGGAGCTCCGACGGGTCACAATCGAACGAACAATCAATTCAAGACATCCGAGTACACCACACAGCACACCGCATTGAATAAAGTGGGTGTAGGCCTTTTATTTCGCTGATGCAGCGAAATCGGGGTAGGCCTCCATGCCATGTTCTCCAATGTCGAGACCTTCGATCTCTTCTTTCTCGCTAACGCGGATACCGCCGGTAAGACCACCGAGGATCGACCAAACAATCAGCGAGGAGACGATTGCAAAGACTCCGTAGGCAACCGCACCGAGAATTTGCAGGCCAAGCTGACTGAAGCCATGGCCGTAAAGCAGACCTTTGCTTTCGCTAAAGAGGCCTACTGCAAGGGTTCCCCAGATGCCGCAGGTGCCATGGACTGAAAAAGCACCCACGGGGTCATCAATTTTGAGACTGTCAACCACGGATACCGAAAAGACCACCAGGGCCCCTGCAATGAAGCCAACAATCCAGGCCCCCACCATGGAGAAACCGTCGCAGCCTGCCGTGACACCAACGAGGCCGGCAAGGATCCCATTGATGGTCATGGTGAGGTCTGGCTTGCCGCCGCGGATCGCCGAAAGCAATGTTCCTGAAATGGCTCCACCGGCGGCTCCCAGTGTTGTGGTGACGGCCACAAAAGGAACCGTCTCATTGAGGGACAGCACTGAACCGGGATTGAATCCATACCAGCCAACCCAGAGAATCAGGCAACCCAGGGTGGCGATGGCCATGTTGTGGCCGGGCAGGGCCTGGGGGCGACCGCCTACGAATTTGCCAATCCGGGGGCCAAGAATGATCGCTCCCACCAAACCTGTCCAGGCACCAACAGAGTGAACCAGGGTCGATCCGGCAAAGTCAATAAAGCCAAGTTTGTTCAGCCAACCCTCAGCATTCCACTTCCAAGATCCGGCAATGGGGTAGATGAAAGCAACCAGAATTAAGGAGAACCACACAAATTCTTTGAATTTAATGCGCTCGGCAACCAGGCCCGAAACAATCGTTGCCGAGGTGCCTGCGAAGGCAACTTGGAAGAGAAAGTCCAAGCTCGGTACGAGTGAACCATCGGTCACCATCTCTGGGGTGACAGCTGGGTCAAAAAAGAAGAAAGTACTCTTGATGAACAGCCACCCTGGCACAACAGGATCGCCATACATTAAAGAGTATCCGATCAGCCAATAGGCAGACGCTGCAAGGGCGAATACGATCAGGTTCTTGAGAAGGATATTGACCGCATTCTTCTGGCGGCACATCCCAGCCTCGACCATGGCAAAGCCCGCATTCATGAAAATGACGAGAATCGCGCAGACAAAGATGAAAAGGTTGTTGGATAGAAATGCCGGGGTGAGTTCCGGAAGCTCTGCTGCATGAGCTGAAAGATTAAAAAGGCCAAGGCCAAACAAGGCCAAAGGAATGCAGGCCAGCCAGACGAGGTTGCGGTTGGAGCCAAGGCCGCGAATGCTGCGCAACAGCATCAGGGGGGCTTCAGACAAACTCGCCTCAGCTAGAGGCTTGCGCCCTGGAGTGGAGGAAGCGATGGTCATGGGCAGATCAGAAGGACGGTCGCTGAGGTGTGGGACGTCTGCAAGACACCCATTGCGACTGACAATGCGGCTAAACAGGTCGTTCTGATGTTTGCGTTGCTACAAAAAATGAGGGTGGAGTGGCCTGTAGCGGTGGCCTTGTGGACGGTCTGGGCTGAACGATTGGGTTGATTTGCCGCATTTCAGCTCAAGGAACGCTGCAGGTCTGAGGCCTTCATGCCAGGCGCCTTCAGTTCACAACCGCCGTGGTGCCAATGTTTGTTGACCTTGTTTCCAGCTGAGCGCGTTCAAGCCAGAGTTGAGCTACTCCTTGCTGTCCTCGGGTTCCTGCTGACGACGAGGCCCAAGGGGGGCACTTGCTGAGTGGGGCCCAGCGGGCGCCCCTTGCCCCCATCGTTTCGTTTGCGTGAGCAATGCCTGCAGGCTGATCGTTGACCAGATCCCGGTTTCGGGGCTTGGTTGCCGCATTTGATACAGCACCGGCGGCGGCGCCCCCTTAAAACAGACGTTATTCAACGTGCAGTTACCTTGAAACAGATCCAAGCGGTTGTGCGCCCCGAGAAGCTTGACGCTGTCAAGGATGCTCTTGTTGTCGCGGGCATCAATGGCATCACCGTCATTCCCGTGCAGGGCTTTGGTAAGCAAATGGGCCACCTTGAGGTCTATCGGGGGGTCAAGCTCGAAGCCCGTTTGCTTCCCAAGGTGATGATCACCACGGTGGTGTCCGATGCAGCAGTCGATGGTGTTGTGGCAGCTATTCAGGCTGCGGCCCGCACGGGTGAAATTGGGGATGGGAAAATCATCATCACGACGGTGGACAACTCCATTCGCATTCGAACGGGTGAAACCGGTGATGCCACGCTGGTGTGACGTTTCGACGGCCACCGCCTGTGCCCCTGTCCACCGAACCTGTGGTTCTCGTCTACGACGGTGGTTGCCCATTTTGCCGGCACTTTGCCCAGCGCAGTGAACTCTCGGGCGGGATTCCAGGCCTGGAGATTCGCGACGGCCGTGCCGACCATGGTCTGCGGGCTGGGCTCAAGGCTCGAGGTTTTGATTTGGCGTCTGGGGCCGTTGTGATCAACGGCCAATCAATTTTGCATGGGTCCCAAGCCATTGCCTGGATCTGCAGCCACATGCAGCCCAGTGACCCTCTTCTGAAGCTGTTGGGATCTCTCTTTGGTTCGCAACAACGATCTCAAGGTCTGTACCCGTTGTTGCTGATCGCTCGCCGGATGGCTTTGTTCATCAAAGGCCTACCCGTTGACCCCGACGCAGCGGTAGATCCTCAGGCAGGCTAGGCAGGGCTTCTAGAGCTTCGGGAACGAAGCTCTAGAAGCAGCTGAACCGCCGATCAGGCGACAGCAGCGGCAGCGCGATCGAAGTAGGTGCCGATTTCGCTCATCAGAGCGGAGCAGTCACCGGGGGTGATGCCGTTGCGATCGTTGGCGATGGCAATGGCGGCGTCCTTCATCTTGCGGATG
>CAMDVN010000051.1 GCA_945877595.1 Cyanobium sp. NIES-981
AGCGGCAAGGTGAAGGGGGAGCTGAACATGCCAAGTTCAGTTCAAATTGAACCCACCCGCAGCCTCGCCGTGAAAGTGGCTGAACAGGCTCCGATCGATCTGAGGGTTACCAACAGAACGCCGGTGCAGGTGCAGGTGCGAAATGCCGAGCCGATCCAGATCAAGGTGGATGAGAGCAAACCGATCCAAGTGGATCTCGATCCACAGGCACCAGTGAAGGTGAAAATTGGGCTCTGAGCTGTAAAGAGGGGATCGGGGGGTACAGGCTTGCCCTGGTGGTAGCCATGCCCTGGCCCCCCGCTGATCTGCCCCGCTGATCTGCCCAATGGATGGCAAGCGTGGCGCTTGATCGAGTCCCCTCTGGGTGGCGTCTTGTGAGCTTGACCTTGCCGGACCGGGGGCCGATGCTCCAACCACGGCCGTGCTTCAGCTCGATTTGCTTGTGCAGGATCTGATCCCAGGTATCGGCCTTCGGCGCGGCGCCATCGAAGTCTCGAACTTGGCGCAGAAATTAGAGTAGAAATTAGTGCAGATTTAGCGCAGAAGGCTATCGCAGGCCGATGAAGGAGAGAGCAGAATCCCAGTGCTGGACTGGAAAACTGCTCTCATTGCAGCCTCACCGCATGAACAGCATCTCCTGGTAGCTCGGCAGCGGCCACAGGGTGTCGTCAACAACGGCTTCCAGCCCATCGACGGCTTGGCGCAGTTCCAACAGCAGGGGCATCAGCTGATCGGCGCAGTGGCGCATGTGGGCCTCGCTGCCGTGGGGCGGCTCAGCCAGGCCCGTCTCCAGGGCGTCGCAGTGGTTGTTGAGCTGGTTGAGCAGATCTCCCAGCTGGTTGCGCACGGCCAGGTTGGGATGCAACCCCATGGCCTGCTGTTCCTGCAGGGCACCACCCAGCTCACTGAGATAACGCACAGCCGCCGGATACACCAGGGTGCGGGCCATCTGCAGGGCAAGCCTGGCTTCCACCTCAATCGCCAGGCAGTACTGCTCGGCGTAGACCTCATAGCGGCTCTCCAGCTCGACCGCACTGAGCACCCCCTGTTGTTCAAACAGCGTGCGCACTGCTTCGCGACGCAGCACCGGCAGGGCATCGGCGCTGCTGCGCAGATTCTCCAGACCGCGTTCTTGCACCGCCTGCTCATGCCAGCTGGTGGCATAGCCATCGCCGCCAAATACCACGGCCCCGTGCTGCTCCATCACCTGGCGCAGGACGGCGAAGGCTCCCAGTTCGAGGCTCTGACCCCGTTGGAGCTCAGCTTCGAGCTGGTCGGTGATCCACTGGAGGGAATCGGCCATGATCGTGTTGAGGGCCACCAACGGTCCCGCCACCGACTGGCCTGAGCCCACAGCACGGAACTCAAAGCGGTTACCGGTGAAGGCAAACGGCGACGTGCGGTTGCGATCGCCTGGATCTTTGGCGAATTCGGGCAGGGTGTCGACGCCCAGCTGCATCACGCCGCCGTCGCTGGAGCCGGTGATCTCACCGACCCGAATCTGGTTGAACACATCCTCGAGCTGGCTGCCGAGGTACACCGAGATGATGGCGGGTGGGGCCTCATTGGCTCCCAGCCGATGGTCGTTGCCGGCCGTGGCCACCACGGAGCGCAGCAGCGGGCCAAACCGGTGCACGCCGCGGATCACGGCGCCGCAAAACAGCAGGAACTGCAGATTCTGATGGGGTGTGCTGCCGGGATCCAGCAGGTTTCCCTGGGTGGCATTGCCGATCGACCAGTTGACGTGCTTGCCACTGCCGTTGATGCCGGCAAAGGGCTTCTCGTGCAGCAGGCAGGTGAAGCCGTGCTTCCGGGCTGTGTTGCGCAGCACCGTCATCGTGAGCTGCTGGTGGTCGGTGGCAACGTTGGCCGCCTCGTGGAAGGGGGCGATTTCGAACTGGCCAGGGGCCACCTCGTTGTGGCGGGTCTTGGCGGGCACCCCTAGGCGATAGAGCTGACGCTCCACGTCTTGCATGAACACCTGCACCCGCTCGGGGATGGCGCCAAAGTAATGATCGTCAAATTGCTGACCCTTGGCCGGGGGTTTGCCAAAGATCGTGCGGCCTGAGAGCAGCAGGTCGGGGCGCAGGGCCACGAAGGCCGAGTCAACCAGGAAATATTCCTGCTCGGCCCCGCAGCTTGAATTCACGGGGGCCACCTCGTTGTTGCCGAGCAGCTGCAGCAGTCGCTGGGCCTGGCGGTTGACGGCGCCATTGGAGCGCAACAGCGGGGTTTTTTTGTCGAGGGCTTCTCCCGTCCACGACACAAAAACAGTGGGGATGCACAGGGTTACCCCGTTGGGGGTGTGCATCAGGTAGGCAGGGCTGGTGATGTCCCAGGCGGTGTAGCCGCGCGCCTCAAAGGTGGAGCGGATGCCGCCGTTGGGGAAGGAGGAGCCGTCCGGCTCTCCCTGCACCAGCAGCTTGCCGGTGAAGGTGGCGATCGCCTGGCCATCCGCCTTGGGCACGATGAAGCCGTCGTGCTTCTCGGCGGTTGAATTGGTGAGGGGATAAAAGACGTGGGCGTAATAGAGCGCACCGCGGGCAGTGGCCCAGGCCTTCATGGCTTCGGCCACTGCATTGGCCATGGACAGATCGAGCTTGCCCCCCTCCTTGATGGTGCGCTGAACCGATTTGAAGACGCGTCCGGGCAGTGCTTCCTTCATGACGGTGAGGCTGAACACATCCCGGCCCCAGAGCGCCTCCAGCGATTCAGGAGCCTCGGTGGTCATGGGCCTGCGGCGTTGAATCTGCTGCAGGGCGGCGAAGCGCTGGGGGCTGGGCATGGAAGAAGGCGCGGCAATTGGATGTATCCAATGCGGCAAATCGCGCCAAAAAAGTGTTCCTTGATACCAAATTAGATCCCGGTTGTTCCGGCTCGGTCTCAGCCTGCCGCTCGGCCGCAAGCGGGAGCCTCAAGCTCAGCTGGATCAGCTCCGCTGGAACAGCTCAGCTGGATCAGCTCAGGTAGCGGCGAATCGCGGGTCGGCACCAGAAGATCAAGGTACCCACCATCGCCCCCCAGGCCAGAGCGGCCACCACGGCGGTGATCGGCCGCTCTGGCTGCAACAGCACCAGGCGCACGATCCCGTAGGGCACCCCGGTGGCCAGCCCCATCGACAGGGCCACGATCGCCACGATCTGTCCCCAGCGGCGCCATTGCAGCAGTGCCACGCAGGCCACGATTCCCACTGCCGCCGTGGGCAGCACCGCCCCCGACGCCACGGCAATGTTGGCAGCGCGCCACTGGGATTCGAGCAGGATCAACACCACCACCAGGGGCACCACGAGCACGTTGCCCGCCAGGCCCAGCCAGGCCAGGGTGAGGTAGCCCCGGGGTGGGTTCAACATGATGCGAGCGGAGGGTGCTCTCCCATCGTGCTGGTTCGTCCCCCCCGGGCGCCAGAGGTGGTTGCGGTCAGGGCTGAGCCTTGAGGCTTGGGTAATCGGTATAGCCCGCAGGCCCCGGGGTGTAGAAGGTGGCGGGGTCGGGGGCCTGCAGCTCAGCGCCAAGGCGCAGGCGCTCGGGCAGGTCGGGGTTGGCCAGGAAGGCCGTTCCAAAGGCCACCGCATCCACCGCGCCGGACGCCACGGCACTCCTGGCCTCGGCGGCGTCATAGCCCATGTTGGCCACCAGCACGCCCTTGAAACGCTCGCGGATCGGCGTGAGCACGTCGCCGTGCTGCTGGCCCAGGAGGTCGCCCCGCATCACGTGCAGGTAGGCCAGCGGCAGGTCGTTGAGTCGCTCGGCCAGCCAACTGCTGAGTCCGATCGGATCGCTATCGACCATCTCGTTGTAGCTGTTGAGGGGAGAAATGCGCAGTCCCATCAGGGGCGTTTCGGCGGCCACGGCCTCCAGCACCTCCAGCAGCAGCCGGGCCCGGTGCGCGATCGGCCCGCCATAGGGCCCCGATCGCCTGTTGGTGCCATCGCGCAAAAAACTATCCAGGAGATAGCCGTTGGCGCCATGCACCTCGACGCCGTCAAAGCCCGCCGCTGTCGCATGGCGCGCCGCCAGGGCGAAGCACTTCACCAGGGCCGGTAGCTCGTTGTCATCGAGTTGGTGCGGCTCCACATAGGGCTGTTGGCCCGCCGGGGTGCGCACCTCGCCGTCGCTGATCGCGATCGGGCTTGGCGCCACCGGCTTACGCCCATCGTTGAGCAGGGGGTGGCAGGCCCGCCCGCCGTGCCAGAGCTGCAACACAATGCGGCCGCCGGCGCGGTGTACGGCGTCGGTGCTGAGCCGCCAGCCTTTGACCTGGGCCTCGCTGTAGATGCCGGGCTCGTTCCAGAAGGCCGAGTTGCCCTCCTGCACCATGGTCGCTTCAGCGACCAGCAGTCCGCCGCTGGCCCGTTGGCCGTAGTACTCGGCCATCAACGGGCCGGGCTCATGGCGGGGATCGGTGCGGCAGCGGGTCAGCGGCGCCAGCCAGATCCGGTTGGGCAGCAGCAGGGGGCCCACCTGAAGCGGATCAAATAGGCCGGTCATTGGATCATGGGCACACAGCCTGATCTTGCCGGGCCGGAGCGCCAGGATGCGGCGGCAGGTTGCAGCGACAGGATGCAGTCCATGGTCTCGCGCTTTCCACCCCTGCGGCGGGCAGCCCTCACCACCCTGCAGGTGAATCTTGGCTACCGCTGCAACCAGGCCTGCAGCCACTGCCATGTGGATGCGGGTCCCGGCCGCACCGAAATGATGCAGCCCGACACCCTGGCGCTGATTGCGCCGGTGCTCGAGGCCCGGGGGCTCAACAACCTTGATCTCACCGGTGGGGCTCCCGAGCTGCATCCCGGCTTTCGCGGCCTGGTGCGCCAGGTGCGCCAGCGCGGCATCGGCGTGATCGATCGCTGCAACCTCACCATCCTCAGCGAGCCCGGCCAGGAGGATTTGGCCATGTTTTTAGCCGAGCAGGGGGTGGTGGTGGTGGCGTCACTGCCCTGCTACACCCCAGCCCTGGTGGACCGCCAGCGCGGCCATGGGGTGTTTGAGCGCAGCATCCAGGGGCTGCAGCAACTCAACGCCCTGGGCTACGGCCAGAGTGACTCGGCACTCGAGCTTCATCTCGTCTACAACCCCCAGGGCGCTGCCCTGCCGCCGGATCAGGCGACCCTTGAGGCGGAGTACAAGCGCCAGCTCGCCAACCACTTCGGCATCCTGTTCAACAGCCTCTATGCGCTGGCCAACCTGCCGATTGCCCGGTTTGCGGCCCAGCTGCGGGCCGCTGGCGAGCTTGAGCCCTATCAGCTGCTGCTGGAGCGCAGCCACAATCCCGCCAACCTGAATCAGGTGATGTGCCGCTCTCTGATCAATGTCGATTGGCAGGGCCACCTTTACGACTGTGATTTCAACCAGATGCTGGGCCTCACAGCCCAGAAGACCCATCTGCGCGATCTGTTGGCCTGGGACCCTGCGGGAGGCCCAATCGCGGTCGCGTCCCACTGTTTTGGTTGTACGGCTGGCAGTGGCTCCAGCTGCGGCGGGGCCCTGGGCTGAGTCGGTGGGCTGAGTTGTTGGGCTGAGTTGTCTCGCCCCTGCTGCTAAGCCATCCTGATTCCATTCCCGCGTGAGCTGTCGTGATGCCTGATTCCATTCAGGAGGCCGTTCAGCGCTATTACGGCACCACGCTCACCAGCACGGCCGACCTGCGCACCAGTGCCTGCTGTGATGCCAGCGCGGTGCCCGCCGCGCTTCAACCCCTGCTGGCGCGGATCCATCCCGATGTGCTGGCCCGCTATTACGGCTGCGGCCTGGTGGCCCCTGAGTTGCTCGATGGGGCGCGGGTGCTTGATCTCGGCAGTGGCAGTGGCCGCGATGTGTACGTGCTGGCCCAGCTGGTGGGTGCTGGCGGCGAGGTTGTGGGGGTCGACATGACCGCCGAGCAGCTGGCCGTGGCTGAGAGCCATCGTGGGTGGCAGGCCGAGCAGTTTGGCTACGCCAATGTGAGATTTCTCAATGGCCTGATCGAGCAACTTGAGCTGCTCGATCTCGAGCCCGCCAGCTTTGACGTGGTGATCTCCAACTGTGTTGTGAATCTCTCCACCGACAAGTTGGCCGTGCTCAAGGGCGTGCAGCGGCTGCTCAAGCCCGGTGGGGAGTTTTACTTTGCCGATGTCTATGCGGATCGCCGCGTCAGCGTTGCCTTACGCGACGATCCTGTGCTGTATGGCGAATGCCTGAGTGGAGCGCTGTACTGGAATGATTTTCTGCGGTTGGCCAGGGCCGCGGGCTTTGCTGATCCGCGCTTGGTGAACAGTCGGCCCCTGGCCATCACCGATGCCGAGTTGGCGGCCAAGACGGGTGATCTGCGCTTTGTGTCGAGCACCTACCGCCTGTTCAACATCGCCGACCTCGAAGATGCCTGTGAAGACCACGGCCAGGCGGTCACCTACCTGGGAACGGTCCCCGGTCAACCCCATGCCCTTGGCCTCGATGCCCACCATCGGATCGAGACGGGCCGTCTATTGCCGGTGGGCGGCAACACCTTCCGGATGCTGCAGCAGAGCCGCTACGCTCCCCATTTCACGTTTTACGGCGATTTCAGTCGTCATTTCGGCCTGTTTCCGGGCTGTGGTGATGTGACTCCTGTGGCCACCATCCCGGCTGTGCTTCCCGATGCGGCCGCTGCCCCTCCCGCGGTTTCGGCAGTCTCAGCGGTTTCGCCAGTCTCAGCTGTTTCGGCGGTCCCAGCTGCTTCAGGGCCATGCTGCGGAGCTTGAGGCTGGCTCTGCTGCCCCCCCTGGGGCCGTCCTTTGGACTGGCGGCCGCGCTGCTTGTGCTGTTGATCACGCCGGCCCAGGCCCGCTCCCGCAATGCTGGGGCGGATCCAGTTGTGGTCTGTGTGCTGGCTCCGCGGGTGGAGGCCGTCGATGAGGGGGATGCCGTGGGGGCACTGCTGTCTGCCAAGCCCCTGCTCGTGGTGGTGGAGCCCCTGCAGGAGGTGCGCATCGAGCGGGCTGGTCGCTTGCTGTGGCGTGGGCGAGCTGGGCCGGGCCAGTCGATTCGTGCCCCCCTCCCCTGGCCTTTGGCCCCGATTCAACCCGGTGAGCAGCTGTTGTTGCGGCTCCAGCCCGTAGGAGCCAGTGCCGAGTCCTTTGCCCACGTGCAACTGCGGGGCGCTTCGGCTGCCCGGATGGCCAGCACCGCGGCCCTGATCGAGCGCCTGGGCCCTGGGCCCCAGGCCTGGTTGGCGGCGGTGGAAACGGCCTTGCAGGATGGGGATGTGGCCCTGGCCTGGGCCCTGTTGTTTGCGCCCCAGGCCCCGCAGGCCGGGGAGCTCGACAGCCTGCGGGCCGAAGTGCTACGCCGCGGCTGCGGCGAGTGAGCAGGGCTGCAGGCACGCTGAATTCAGCCCATCGAGTCAGCGCATCGAGTCAGCCCACCGAGTTAGCCCCCCGCCCATGAAGAGGGCCCGACGCCTGTTGGTGCCGGGCCTAAACCTTCAAGGCAGGTTTGACGGGTGCCAATGAACTTTGAAACGTGAATCGAAAGGTTGACGCGGGGGCCAAACAGGCCAGAGGTGGTTGTCGCCAAAGCCAAACGGCGGAGTTATCGCCAGATGGCCGACTGTTCACCACTGAGAGAGCGTCATTCGCTTCAGAGTGCCCATGGAAGGCATTGATTTTGGGTCGGAGCTGCTCAAGGCGGCACCTGGGGCCATGGTGTCCAAGGATCGGCTCCCCTTAACCCGGGGGCACCTTGGTCGCTGACCCGTTGGGTTCAACGACCTTGAACGATGCATCGGGCGGTTCGTTGGAACCGGGGACCCGTCGATCAAGACGAGACTGTTGGAGCAGGGGCCTGCGGTCAGCGCACTCCTGGAACCTGGCGGGGTGGAGTTTCATCCATTGCTGGGCCTCCGAGTTGATGGGTTCAGTCTTGCTGTGTTTGCCGGTCTTGGCGATAGGCATTCCTGCCTGTTGTTCCGGCAGGCTTCCCGTGGTGCGCCCTGAATGTGCGCACGCTGCTTCACGACCTGATTCCGTCGTCAGCATCGCCTCAGTCACCGTTCTGCCGGTCGATGACCGATCTCAGCCGCCACCACCGCCGCACCCTGGAGACCCTCTGGGCCCATCCCCTCTCCCATGGCCTGCGACTCGCCGAGGTGGAAGCCCTGCTCCATGCCCTTGGGGCCGAGGTGCACCGCATCGATGGCCAGCGCCTGCGCATTCGCTTTCCCCATGGGGCTGAAACCTGGCTGCACAGCGGTGGCGGTGGCTTGCGCCAGGGCGATCTCGATCCCGAGGCGATCCAGCGGCTACGCCATCTGCTGACGGAGGTGGGGATCACACCCCAGCATCCGGAGCCCCAGCTCGACACCCCCCGCGGCGATCAGGCCCTGCGCCTGGTGCTGGTGCTGGACCATCACCAGACCCATCTGTTTCGCCTGGAGGGCGAGACCGCCGAGCACGCCCTGCTGCGTCCCCATGGCCCCTGGGCCACCGGTGAGAACCTCACCCATCGCCACGACCGTGACCTTGCCGGTCAGCGCGTTCCCCTCGACACCGCCTACCTCGAGCAGATTGCCGCGGCCCTTGAGGGTGCCGATGCGGTGCTGCTGCTGGGCCATGGCCAGGGCGAGAGCGACATGCGCCAGGTGTTGCTGCATTACCTGCAGAACCACCACCGTCACCTGCTCCAGCACGTGGTGGGCGTTGACACCCTCCATGCCGGCGGCCTCAGCGAGGCCCAGTTGCTCGCCATCGCGCGCCAACACTTCGGCAACCTCCCCCATCGCCACCCTTTGGCCGTGCCAGGTCAGGAGCCCCGCCGCGGCTGAAGCCCCCGCCGCAATTGCGGCATAGTACGGATGAACTAGGATTTAGGTCTTCTCGTGCTGTGACAGGGATGGGGTCTGGCCTTTCAAGCTGTCTCTGGGTTGATCTGGAGCTGCTGGGGCCGCTCCAGCCAGGCACTCCAGCCCTGCTGCTGCCGCTCGCCCTTGAGACCGTGGCGGCCGGGTTCCCCAGTCCTGCGGCCGACTACATCGAGGCGTCGATCGATTTGAACGTGGAGCTGGTGCCCCGGCCCAGCTCCACCTTTTTTGTGCGGGTGCAGGGTCAGGCCATGCAAGCGGCCGGAATCCATCACGGCGACCTGCTCGTGGTCGATCGCAGTGTGGCGCCCCGCGCCGGAGCCACCGTGGTGGTGGTGCACGAGGGACAGATGCTGCTGCGGAGGCTGGAGGGTCGTGCCCCCAGTTGGCGCCTGGTGGCGACCGATCCTGCCGTGGCCCCGATCGTGGTGCAGGGCGATGACGCCCACCTGTTGGTCTGGGGCGTGGTGATCCACGCGGTGCACCACCTGCAGCGTGAACGGCGGGCTTAGGGGTTCAGGTTCGTGAGCCGTCGCGGCAGGGGCCCTTCACCAGAACCCCTTGGATTGCAGCCACAGGCCCAGCAGCGCCATCGGCACAAACACAGCGCCGGCGATCTGCAGCTTCACGACCACCGGCGAGGGCTCCTTGGGCTTGACCGGCTGGGGGCCCGAGTCCTTGCGCCTGGAGTCGTGGCGGGCCATGGATTGGCTTGGCAACACTGCTGCCCAGTGTGCCCTCCCCTTCCCCCTGCTGCGGCGCTGGCCGGGCCGGCGGTAGCGGCCTCGAGCACTCGGGATCGATGGTTGGTATGGGTTCTGTGGTGAAACCCGCATCGCTTGGCGTGCTGTCTCAGATCCCTGTTGCAGTCAGGGTTTTTGCAGCTCATCCAGGCGGCTGGGCGTTGCGCGGTCGGCTTTTTCCCCAGGCCGCACGGCACCAGTTTTCGTTTCGCTTAAGATTTGGGGGTCTGATCGAACTGGGCGTGTGAACAGCAACAACCCTGTGCTGAATTCTCTGGAAGCTCAATTGCAGGAACTGCGCCTGCGCTACCAGTACCAGCCCAACGAGCACACTCGCTATCAACTGGTCAAGATGGAGCGCCTGATCACCGAATGGGCGCCGACCCGCCTGGGCCTGAATTGATCAGAGTTGCATCGATCGGGGTGGCCCAGTAGCCGCTGGGAGCTTCTCCATCTGGGGCTGTTTCCGCCAAGGTTCCCTCAGCTGAGCTGTCCCATCAGAGTGGCCTCAGTAGAGCTGTTCCAGCAGATGTCCCAGCAGATCGGTCTCCGCGAAGCTGTTTGCGCTATGGCTGCTTACGTTATGGCTGTTTGCGCCATAGCTTCTTGCGCCATAGTTGCCCTTACTGCGATCGTTGCTGTTACGGCTGTTCCTGTTACTCAGTGCTGAAGCAAGCGATATGACGGGCAATCTTCAGGCCATCGGCTTTCTGTTCACCTGGGTGCTGGGCTGGGGAATTGGCGGTTCCTTGATTGATGCCGGCCTGATTCAGGCCGGGGTTTACTCGCTTGAGACCGGTCAACTCGGGACTGCTACCACGTTTGTGCTGTGGAGCCTGTTCTGGGGCGGCGCTGGTTTTAGGCTCTACCGCCGCTTCACCCAGTCTTCTGCCGATTCGGCTGGGGGCGATTCTTAGCGTTTGGGTGCTGGATCGCACTGCAGGGTCTTGCTGGTGCCGCGTTGCCAGATAGCCCGATCCCCTTTGACCCAGAAGCTTTCGTTGCCTTCGGCGTAGCGGGCGCCGTCGGCTGAGCGCTGTTGGAGCAGGCGCGTGGCGCCTTCGCTGCCCGTGAGTAGCACCACTTCGCCGGGGGCCTGGTTGAAGAACAGGGCCCTGACCTCGGCGGCATCCAGCAGGCCCTTGCACATGTAGTGGGCCTGGATGGGCTCTTCGGCTCGACTGGCCGGCGGCGCTGCCAGCAGGGTGAGGCCTGACAGCACCGCCAAGAGCAGTGCGGTCAGGTGCACTGGGGGTGTCACTGGGAGCTGCGCGTCGAAGGGCGCAGACCCTTGGGGACGCTGGGGCGCGGGAGGTCCTGGTGGCATGGGCGGCACTGGGGTGGACCCCAGCGTGGCGACGGCGCCAAGATCTCGCCATTTTTGACTAGTACAAATGAATTACCCAGGTCCTAGGCTGCTGGTCTTGTGAGGGGTTGTGGTGGAGGCGCTGGCACATGATCCAATCCAGGACCCAGTCCAGGACCCAATCCAGGACTCAATCCAGGACGCAGCCCACCCCCCGGCCCATCGCGTGGCCGGTGCCAAGCCAGGGTTTGACCTGGCTGCCGCCCTGGTGCGCTGCCCGGCGGGCACGGTGTTGCTGCGGGTGAGCGGCGAGTCGATGCGCGGGGCCGGGATCGAGCACGGTGACCTGTTGGTGGTCGACTGCCGCCTGCCGCCCCAGCCAGGACATGTGGTGGTGGCTCGCATTGACGGGGCCTTCACGCTTAAGCGCCTGGCTTGCCGCCAGGGCCAGCTGCAGTTGGAGGCGGCCCACCCCGATTACCCCCCCTTGCCCCTGCTTCCGCAGGGTGATCACCAGCTGGTGGGGGTGGCCCTGCACGTGATTCGTCGTTTCTGAGTCTCTGAGTCTTTGAGTCCCTGGATTTCTGAACTGCCATGGCGCTGGCCACCGTGTTGATTGATGGCAACAATTTCTATGCCTCCTGTGAGGCGGTGGTGGATCCGGCGGTGGTGGGCCGGCCCCTCGTGGTGCTCTCCAACAACGACGGCTGCATCGTGTCGCGTAGTGCCGAGGCCCGGGCCCTGGGCATTGCCATGGGCACCCCTTACTTCAAGGTGCGCCGTGAGCTCGAGCGCCACAACGTGGTGGTGCGCAGTTCGAACTACGCCCTCTATGCCGACATGAGCCACCGGCTGATGGCCACCTTGGAGGGCTGGGTGGAGGAGCTGGAGATCTATTCGATCGATGAGGCCTTTGGGGTGCTGCATCGCCCCGCCACCGGTGACCTCAACGGTTGGGGGCGGGCCCTGCGCCGCCAGGTGCTCTGCCACCTCGGGCTGCCTGTGGCGGTGGGCATCGCCCCTTCCAAGGTGTTGGCCAAGCTGGCCAACAAGCTTGCCAAAACTGATCCTGGCCGCGGCGGGGTGCTCGATCTGGCCACCGAGGTCGAGCTCGATGCGCTGCTGGAGACGGTGGCCATTGACGATGTCTGGGGCATTGGGCGGCGCCTATCGCGCTGGTGCCGCCTGCGGGGGGTGGCCCATGCCCGTGCTCTGCGCGACATGCCCAGCGGCGAGCTGCGCCGCAAGTGCGGTGTGGTGGGCCTGCGGCTGCAGCAGGAGTTGCTCGGCCGGGCCTGCCTGCCCCTGGTGAGCCTGCCGCCGGCCAAGCAGGAGACCTGTGTGAGCCGGAGCTTCAGCACGCCGGTGCAGACCTTGCCCGAACTCCGGGAGGCGGTCGCCACCTATCTGGTGCGCGCCGCTGAAAAACTGCGTCAGCAGCGCCAACGGGCCGGCTCCATCACCGTCTTTGTGCGCAGCAGCCCTTTCAATGGCACCCGCTTCTACAGCAATGCCGCCACGGTGAAGCTGGCGCTGGCCAGCAACGACACCGCCGCCCTGCTGGCGGCGGCCCTGCCCCTGGCTGAGTGCTTGTTTCGCCCCCACAAGCCCCTGCAGAAGGCGGGGGTGCTGCTGCAGCAGCTCGAGCCCGAAGCCCTGCTGCAGCACCATCTGCTCGTGCCGATGACACCTGAGCAGCAGGGGCGCCGCGAGCGCCTGCTGGTTGCGGTCGATGGTCTCAACCGCCGCTATGGCCGTGGCACGGTGCAATGGGCAGCCTGCGGCCTGCAACCCCGCTGGGCGATGCGGCGTTCACGCCTGTCGCGGGCGGCCACCACCTGCCTTGCCGACATCCCGGTGGTGCGCGCCTGCTGAGTGGCTTGCTCAGAATGACTTGCTCAGAATGGCTTGCTCAGATCTGTTCAGCGAGAGCCCGTTCGATCATGGCGGCCGTCACCGGGAGGGTTTCGAGCGCGTCGGCATTGTCGAGATAGGCCTCAAACGAGGCGTACCGCTGAATCTGGGGCTCGGCACCGGCCTCGGCACAGGCCGCGGCCCAGTCTTCGGGCAGGGGGTCAAGCAGCCCATAGGCCACCAGGGCTTCGTGCTCGTCGCCACCGTCGCCGATGGCTTCGCCGTGCCAAAGGGTTTCGAAGAACTCCATCGGAAAGCGGTGCCCGAGGCCCAATCCAGGCCTGAGGTTAAGGCGGCACCACCAGGGTGACACCTCCCTGCGACGCCGGCCGGGCCTCGATCTGGCCATTGGCCAGCGGGCCAAAGAGAGACAGCAAGGCCTTGTGGTACTGGCTTTCGGTGATCACGTCCTCCTCGACCAGCTGGCGCAGGTTGTCCATGCGGGCCTTGATCTGGGCGTCTTTGAGCAGCGACAGGCAGTTGAAATTGGCCTGGGATCGGGCCAGGGGGATGTTCAGTGTGACCAGGGCCAGCAGCGAACTCTGGTTGCCGATCGAATTGTTGCTGGCGTTGGGGGCCACGTTGACGTTGTTGCCCCATTGGTCGGGGTAGGCGCCGGCCGAGAGGTTGAGGCTCGGCAGGGCGCCGCTCTCGGAGTTGCAGCGCAAGCCCCCCAGGTCGATGGAAACCCTCGATCCCTGGGGAAACTGCTGGCTGGGGGCCAGATAGATCTGGCTTAGGGCCTGGGACTCCGCGAAGCCGGCGAAACTGAGGCCCGCCAGCGCGAGCACACCCGCACCGTGAACAGCCCTTGAAGCGAGACGCCACATAGGAAGAAGGGTTGGCTCTGATCGAGAACGGTGAAGGGGATGGTGCGTGTTGCCCCCGGGCTGAGTCGAAACTCGCTGGGCCGAAGCCGGATGATCTGCTCGGCTGCCTCCCGGCTCAGGGGGGTGAGGCTGGCGGTCGTGACGCCCTGCTCCTGGCGGGGGGGAAACACCTGCAGGGCCAGGCGAATCGACCGCTCAGCTGGGTTGCTGATCTGAAAGAGGCCCTTGGCCTCACCCATGGTGAGGGGAGCTAGGGAAAAGGCCCTGGCTCCCCCGGCCGGCAGGGTTGCCATCACCAGAGCAATGGCAACCCAATGTGTCAACCGCATCGATTAGGGGGCAGAGTCAGAACAAGTGACTGTGGTGCTGGCGGTGTAAGTGCCGTTGGCAAACTTGCTGCCGGCAGGGGGGCTGAACTTCACATGGACTGGCGTGCTGGCCAGCTCACCCTCCGAGCCCAGGGGCAACACCATCTTCTGTGCACTCCAACCCGTGTTGCCAATCTTTAATTCAGAACTCGAGGGGGTACTCCCACCGCTGAGGGTTGGAGTTTCCACGATGACCGATCCGGTAATGGTGAGGTTACTGAGGGCCGAGATGCTTGCTGCTGCAAGGGTGCCATTGAATTTGGCGCTGCCCGTTCCGGCACCTGAATCAGAGGTGATCAGGTTGCGGTTGCCGCTCACGCCAATCGAGCCATCAGTGGCCGAAATGGCACAGGAGTTGCTGACCACAGTCTGGCCAAAGTTCACAGTGCCGCCGGATCCCACCGTGGCCGCGAAGGCAGCCCCGGGGGCGGTGATCAGCAACAGAGCTGAAACAAACTTGCTTAGCGAAGCAAAAGTCATGGATTGGTGGACCTGCGGGGGCCGCAAGAATGACCTGCCGTTTGTAAAGGTGCTTCAACGGCCTGAAGGGTTCGATCGGCAGACGTACAGACCTTTGCAGCGGATCCTGCCCGTTTGGGCATCAGCCAGCGTTGGGGCTGGGTCGTGGTGATGAGAGTTGGGGGCGCCTGTGCTTGATCGACATGTTTCTTCGCTACATCCCCGATGGAAGCTTGATTGAGGTCCAGCAGCTGCGCGCCTTGCTGGATCCATTCGTTGAGTCAGTTGAGGGACGCTTTCACGCTGGTGAAGAGCTTCAGGATCCTGAGCATTTCGCCAAAAACGATCTGGGTTTCCCCTCGGGTGAGTCGTTGCCCCGCTGTTGGCTCGATCCCCACTATGCCGGTCCCTGAGTCAAGGACAGGAGGTTGTCGCAGTCTGTGGAAGGTGTAGGAGGTGGCACGACGGGGCGTTCAATTCCGCACCACATGCCATTGCCTACTGACATGGCTTACTCGGCATTGCTTACTCGGCATTGAGACAACGCATTGACACTGAATCAAGTGTTGTAACGGGAGTCCCCCGGGTTCAGGAAAGTTGTCACCCCTCTCGTCAGGACACCCGGGGGCTTGAGGACATGACCAATGCGCCGATACAGCGAGGTCGTTAAGGCTGATGTGAGGAGGCGGATGAGCCCGCCACACAGGCAGAGCGTGGCCCGGATTTCAGAAGAGCTGGGCATTCATGTGATGACCCTCTACAAATGGAGGAAGGACTGGCGGTTGCAGGGAGAGGTGGTGCCGGCATCCGAGAAGGAACCAGAGGGCTGGAACGCCGCCGACAAGTTCACGGTGGTGATAGAGACGGTTGGCTTGAATGCCACCGAGCTCAGTGCCTACTGCCGCGAGCGGGGCCTGTTTCCGGAACAGGTGAGCCATTGGCGCCAGGCCGCCCAGGATGCCAACGCCAAGCCTGTGCTGACCATGGCCGAACAGAAGGAGCTCGAGAAGCTCCGCGCCCAGGATCAGCGTGAGATCAAGGCTCTCAAGAAGGAGCTGCAGCGCAAGGAGAAGGCCATGGCGGAGATGGCGGCCTTGCTGGTGCTGCGAAAAAAGTGGGAGGCCTTCTGTTCGGAGGACGTGGAAGGCTGACCCACGCCTTGCACCGGCGAAAGGTGATTGAGCTGGTTACTGAGGCGAATGCTGCAGGTGCCGGCCTGGTGAGGGCCTGCGGTGTGATCGGCATCTGCCTGCGCACCCTCAAACGCTGGCGGAAGGCCTTCCTGGGTGATGGGGACGGCGTGGATCGCCGTAAAGGCAGTCCACGCCTGGTCGTTCACCGGCTCAGTGAGGAGGAACGGCAGCGAATTCTGCTCACTTGCAACCAGCCTGAATTTGCCTCGCTGCCACCAGGGCAGATCGTCCCGGCCCTGGCCGATCAGGGTCTGTTTATTGGCTCTGAATCAAGCTTCTATCGGGTGTTGCACCAGGCGGGTCAGTGCCACCGGCGTGGACGGGCCCGGCTGCCGCAGGAACCACGCTCCGTACCGCGCCTGAGGGCGGATCGCCCCAATGCGCTCTGGTCATGGGACATCAGCTTCCTGCCGACCACGGTGCGGGGTGTGTGGCTGTACCTCTATCTGGTGGTCGATGTCTGGAGCCGCAAAGTAGTGGCCTGGGATGTGGCCGAGCTGGAGTCGGCCGACATCGCAGCAGATCTGGTGCAGCGGGCCTGCCTCAAGGAGCGCTACCACCGCCCCAGTGGCTTTGGCAGTCGCCAGTGCCAACAGCCGCCCCTGGTCCTCCACGCCGACAACGGCAATGCCATGCGTGGGGCCACGCTGGAATCACGGCTCGAGGAGATGGGGGTGCTCAGATCCTTTTCCAGGCCGAGGGTCTCCAACGACAACCCGTACTCGGAATCCCTGTTCCGAACGGTCAAATACCGGCCCGACTACCCCAGCCGGCCCTTTGCCAGCAAGGACGAGGCCTGTGAATGGGTGGCGTTGTTTGTGGATTGGTACAACCACCGACACCGGCATAGCGCCATCAAATTCGTGACGCCCCATCAGCGCCATAGCGGTACCGCCAACGCAATCTGCCAGCAGCGAGCCGATGTCTACGAGACAGCCCGCCGTGCCAATCCAACGCGCTGGAGCCGACACACCCGCTGCTGGA
>CAMDVN010000052.1 GCA_945877595.1 Cyanobium sp. NIES-981
ACCAAGGGCCAGGGGCCCATGCGCTACGGGACAGAACTGACGACCCAGACAAAGCCGCCCAGAGGCAGTACGCTTTGACGTACGCAGTGGGGATGGACGGAGATGGCCAGCGTCTCGGCGACAGAAGCCCGCAAGCGGCTTTATAGCCTGATTGATCAGGCCTGCGACTCCCATGAGCCGGTGCAGATCACCGGAAAACGGGGCAATGCTGTGTTGCTGGCTGAAAGCGACTGGACTGCGATTGTCGAAACCCTCCATTTGGTTTCGATCCCAGGGATGCGCGATTCGATTGTGGAGGGGCTAGAGACCTCGATCAGTGAACTGAGCGACCAACCGGGCTGGTGAGCTGGCGCGTTCTGTTCACCCGGCAGGCCCAGAAGGATGCCCGAAAACTTGCGGCCACAACCCCAGCCCTGAAGGCCAAGGCACAACGGTTACTGGAGCTGCTTGCAGACGATCCTTTTGCTCAACCGCCACCGTTTGAGGCGTTGGTGGGGGATTTACGCGGAGCCTATTCGCGCCGGATCAATATTCAGCACCGGTTGGTGTATCAGGTGCTAAGCGAGGAGCAAGTCGTGAAGGTCCTGAGGATGTGGAGTCACTACGAGTGAGCCAACGATTTGGGTCCCTTGCTCTTGCCTGCAGCGTCAACAACAAACCAGCTCTGGGTGACGCCAGCGTTGGCTGGCCCCAAGGAAGACACATGCGAGGCCGAAGTTGGGACGATCCACGAGTGGGGAGACAGCCTTGGGCTGATGCTGGCGTTGCGGCTCAAGGCCTGCTGCGGATGGAGCGGAGGATCTGGGCAGCCCAGTGGCTGGGCAGGTCCCCTGGGCGCAGGCTGAGGGAGGCCATCGAGCGGGCCAGCGGCAGGCCGCCACGCTGCAGCACCGCCACCAAATGCAGGGTCACCGCGAGGGCGATCAGCAGCCAGGTGAACAGATGGACGCTGTAAACGAGGTGATGGAACTGACCGTCGCGCAACCAGTCCTCGTCCATCAACTTGCCGCTGCCCACCGCCATGACCAGGGCCACCAGGACGAACGCGTTGGCGGGCTGCCGTAGCCGGAGTCGGCCGGCGGTGAGTGCATAGAAGGCGAACAGAAGGGCGAGCGGCCAGAGCAGAACCCCCACCGTGCCGTGGATGTCGATCCACTCACCGCTAAGGGTGAAGGGCAGCCGGCCAAACCGCCCGTCATACCTCGAGTACACCAGCAATCCCGTGAGCCAGGCCAGCGGCACCGGCAGCGCCGTGGCGCCATGCAGCAAGCGCAACAGGGAGGGTTGGTAAGGACGGGGCATGGCGCGGGAGGTGAATAAGGACACAGTTGGAGTTGGGTCTCGAGGGCAGGGCTTGCCGGGTATCAGCCCTGCTCCCAGCGGAAGCCCTGGTCGTCCCAGGCCTTGGGATCCTCGATCGGCTCCAGATGGGTGAACACATGGGTGCGGCTCAACGTCGCGGCCACCATGTGCTCCAGCTGGTCACAGAGGTCATGGCCGGCCTGCACCGTCCAGTGGCCAGGAACGAGCACATGGAAGGACACGAAGCGGCGCGAACCGGCCACGCGGCTGCGCAGCGCATGAAAGCGAATCTCGTCGCTTTCATAGGAAGCGAGCAGGTTGTCCAGGAGTTGCTGCTCGTGATCGGGCAAAGAGCGATCGAGCAGACCGGAGGCCGTTTCATGCAACAGCTTCCAGCCTGTGAACACGATGTTCACCGCCACCGCGATCGCGATCAGGGGATCGAGGATCGTCAGGCCGGTCAACTTCACCAGGCCGATGCCGATCACCACACCGATTGATGTCCAGACATCGGTGAGCAGATGGTGGGCATCGGCCCGCAGGCTGATCGAATCAAAGCGTCGCGCCGCCTTGAACAGCACCCAGGCCACCAGGCCATTGAGGGCGGTGGCGACCAGCGAAATGGCAAGGCCGATGCCGAGTTGTTCAAGAGGCTGGGGATCATGCAGGCGACCGATGGCGGTGTGGATGATGGCCAGGGCCGCGACCACGATCAGCACACTTTCCAGACCGCTGGAGAAGTATTCGGCCTTGAAATGGCCGTAATGGTGTCTGCGATCGGCGGGCTTGGCAGCCAGGGTCAGCGCCCAGAAAGCGCCGATGGCCGCAATCAGGTTCACCCCTGATTCCATCGCATCGGAGAGAAGCCCGACCGAACCGGTCAAACGCCAGGCCAGCGTCTTGAGCACGATCGTCGCGACCGCCGCTGCCGTCGACAGCAGCATGTAGTGGCGGGGTGAGGCGAAGACCATGGAAAAGGAAAGCGCTGCTGGAGGTGATCAGCCGCCTTGCGGTTGAGGCGCCGGAAGGCGGCCTCCAATGGGCTCAGCCGAGAGCCTGTTTGAGCGAGAACAGGCCGAACACTAGGAACAGGCCACCGCTGAGCCGTTAGAGCAGTTTATCGCTGATGCGGCCACCGATCCACTTGCCGGCGCCCACCGCCAGCCAGGTGACCAGGGCATGGCCGAGCAGGGTGCCGGCCAGCAGCCCCGCGAAGCTGAAGGCCGGGGCGGTGGCCAGGAAGATGGTGGTGAACTGGGTGCGATCACCCAGTTCGGCGAGGAATACCAGCACGAACGATTCCCAGATCACCGCCCAGGTGGTGCTGATGCGGCGGCGGCCTTCCGCCTCGGCGATGGTCTGCTCGGCCTCCTTCTCCTCCTCATCGGCCTCATCGGCTCGCATGCGGTGGGCATCGATCAAGAGCTTTACCCCGAAGCCCAGGAACAGAGCCGCCGCCAGCCAAGGCACGACGGTGGGCGGCAGCAGTTCGCGTAGTCCGTAGCCCAGACCCAGGGAGATCAGGGTGACGGCTGCCAACGCTCCGAAGGCGCCAACAAACACATCCCTGGCGCGGTGGCGCGCCGCCAGGATCAGCGCCATGAAGAAGGTCTTGTCACCCAGTTCGGCGAGGGTGATGGCGGTGAGGCTGGCCCCGAAGGCCGCCACCGCTGGATCGGAAGGAAGAGGAGTGCTCATCGCCGCAGGTTGCGGCGCCACTCATGAAGAATTCATGAGGTTTGCGGCGGATTCGTGGCAGCCGGCAGCTCCACCAGAAGCACGCACAGGCCGGGCCGGCTCTCACCGAGGCGCAGCTCACCGCCGTGCCGGCGGGCGATGGCGCGACCGATCGCCAGACCCAGGCCGCTGTGGCCGCCGCGATCGGCGCCGCTCCAGAAGCGATCGAACACCTGCTCTCGGTCCTGGGGCGGGATGCCGGGCCCCTGATCGCGGATCGCCACCTGCACCTGCCGTTTCGTCGCCATCACGTCGAGGTTCACCCGGCCTCCCTCGGGGCTATGGCGGATGGCATTGAGCAGCAGGTTGGTGAACAGGCGCAGCAACTCCTCGCCGTCACTCTCCACTGGAACGCGATGCTCTTACGGCGCCGGGCATAGCTGCAGCTGGATCGCGCGGGCAGCTGCCTGGGGGGCGTAGCAGCGGATCAGATCCTCCAGCAGCTCCAGCAGATCAAAACGCTGCCACTCCCGGGGCCGCACCTAGCGCTCTTCGACGCTCTGCTGCAGCCGGGCCAGGGTCAGCAGATCCTCCAGCAGCTCGCCCATGCGGCGGCTGAGACGATCAAGCTCCGGCCAGGCCAGGCCGGGGTGTTGGCGCAGTTCCGTCGGCACCGCCGCCAGCAGGGTGCGCAGGGCTGTGAGCGGATGACGCAGCTCGTGGGAGGCATCGGCGGTGAACCGCTGCAGGGCACTCACCTGCTGCTGCAGGGGAAGGAAAGCGTTCCGCAGCATGCGGCGGCCCACCAGCAGGGCCGCTAGGGCGGTGACGATGCCACCGAGCAGCAAGCCGCGCCGCAGCCGTTCCAGATCGGCGAGAGCGGCGCGATCCGAGAGGGCCACCCGCACAAAACCGATCCGCTGGGGTGTGGCATCGCCGACCGGTGAAGCAGGCGAGGCCACGGGCTGACTGAGCACCACCTGCATGAGGCTGATGCCGCCGGGCCACTGATGCCAACGCGGGCTGGTGGCCAAATGCGGCCGGGCTGCTGGCATGGCCGGCACCGCCAGAGCTCCCTGCTCGCTGAGCAGTCGGCCGGTCGCATCGAACCATTGCACCCGCTGCTGCGCCAACGCCGGAACGGCGATCCGCTGCGGACCCGTCCGGAACTTGGCGCGGCCTTCCGCCTCGCTTGTCTCGTGGGCGATCAGGGGCAGCTGGGCCGCCGCCGTGGCCGCCAGCTGGCGCAGCTCACTGCGCTGGTCCTCGCCCCGCTGAACGGCGATGCCCCAGTAGAGGGTGCCGGAGAAAGACAGCAGCAACAGCAGCGCGAAACCGCCCCCCTGCAGCAGGAGCCTGCGTTTCAGCTGCAGCGGATCAGGCGGCAACGCTGGTGTGGAGCCGGTAGCCAAGGCCATAGACCGTTTCAATCAGGTTCGGATCACAGCCGGCGGCCGTGAGCTTCTGGCGCAGGTTGCACATGTGGGCTCGCAGGGCGTCCTCGCCGACGATGCGGCGGCCATCGCCGCAGGCGTGCAGCAGCTCACTCTTGCGGCAGCTGGCGCCGCGGGCGCGCAGCAGCTGCTCCAGCAGCAGGGCCTCCTTGTTGGTGAGCTCCAGGGGATGCCCCTGCACCAACGCCACGGACTGACCGGATTGCAGCGCCAGCGGCCCCCAACACAGCTGGCCCTGCAGGAGGCGATCAGCACGTCGGAGCAGGGCCGCCAACCGCACCCGCAGCAGCTCGGGATCGAATGGTTTGACGACGTAGTCATCGGCGCCGCCCTCGTAGCCCAGCAGCTTGTCGCGGCGGCCATCGCGGGCGGTGAGCATCAGCACCAGAGGCTGGTGACGTGGCAGCCGACGCAGCTGTCGGCAAAGCGTCAGGCCATCGGTGTCGGGCAGACCGAGATCGAGCAGCACCAGATCGAAGCGCTCCTGCTCCAGCCAGCCCATCGCCTTGGAGCCCGTGCCGGCGAGCTCAAGGCCATAGCCCCACTGGCGCAGCAGGCGCTGCATGGCGACCTGCAGGGTCGGGTCGTCCTCAACGAGCAGGAGCTTCGTGGGCTTGCCCTTCCCGGAACAGGTTGGTGCATCGGGCTGAGCTGCGGTCTCCAGCTGCAGCGTGCTCTTGCAGATTCCAAACGCCTCCAGCCGGTGCCGAGCCTGGGCCAGGAGCTGATCGCGGCTGAGACCCTCCCCCTGCAGGCGATCGGGATCGATCACCACATGGGCGGTGAGGGCGGTGCTCAGCCCCCAGACATGCAGCTCCTCGATCTCAATCACCGCAGGAAGGGAGGCCAGGGCCTGCTCCACCTCGATGAGATCAACGTGGCGCGGCGCCGCATCGAGGTTGAGGGCGAGCGCCTCGCGCAACAGGCCCAAGGCGCTCAAGATCACCGCGGCCCCCACGCCGATGGCCGTGAGGGCATCGAGCCAAAACCAGCCGGTGGCACCGACCACCAGGGCGCTGACGAGCACCGCGACCGATACGGCGGCATCTGTTAGCAGGTGCAGTACCGCCGCCCGCTGGTTGAGGTCGTGATGGTGGTCGTGGCCGAACAGGCGAGCCGAGAGCAGGTTGATGACGATCCCGGCGGCGGCGGCCCAGGCGACAGGACCGGCGATCAGCGGCACGGGATTGAACAGCCGCTGAATCGCTTCCACCACCACCACCGCTCCGGCGGCGAAGATCAGCAGCCCGTTGACCAGCGAGACCATCTGGGTGCTGCGGCCAAACCCGTAGGTGAATCGCCCCCGTGCAGGGCGGCGACTGAGCTGGTCGGCCCCCCAGCCGAGGGACAGTCCCACCACATCGCCGAGGTTGTGGAGGGCGTCACCGATCAGGGCGAGTGAGCCGAACCCCAGACCAATGGCTAGCTGCAGGGCGGTAAGGCCACTGTTGAGGGCGATGCTCCAGCGAAAGGCACTGGACACCCGGCTGTGGGATGACTCGTTGTGCCCGTGATCGTGGCTGTGGTGATGGCTTTGAGGCTCATGGCTATGGCCGTGATCGTGCTGCTGGCCCATGGTTCAAGTCTCCTGCTGGCCGGCCAGGTAGAGGGCGATCATCTCCTCCATGCCCTGCTGAGTGCGGCCATGGGGCCTGAGCCCCTTGGCGGCCCAGACCCGATCGAGCTCCATGCGCAGGTCTTCCGGGATCCAGCAGAACAGGAGCACCTTGCCCTCACGGCTGGAGGAACAGCGCTTGGCGACCATCGACAATCCAGGGAGCAACCACCAGCTGTTTACATGTAGGTGGTGGTTGCTCTTGACGACGTGCCTCCTGCCAAGGTCAGCGCAAACGCCAGCACCCTTCCCTGCAGCCGTCACCGCTGGACCTATCGCGGCAAGGGTGTCGAGATCGCCATCACCGACAGCGGCGGCACCGGTCCAGCCTGGCTGCTGCTGCCGGCTCTGAACACGATCTCCAGCCGCAACGAATGGCAGCCTTTCTGCGACGCCATCGCCAATCGACAGCAGGCATCATCTGAACGCCCTCGGTTGATTCGTCTCGACTGGCCGGGGTTCGGGGAGAGTGACCGGCCCAAGCTGGCCTACGACGCGGAGTTTTTCGCCCGGTTCTTGGCTGATGTCCGCCGTGAGGTTTGCCCGGCCGACTGCGGCCTGATCGCCGCCGGCCATGCCGCAGGCATCGCCCTGCTCGCCGCCCAGCGCCATGGCTTGACCTTCCAGGAGTGGATCCTTGTGGCCCCAACCTGGCGCGGTCCTTTCCCCACCATGGCCCGCCGGCGCAGTCGAGTCTTCCCCCTGATCCGCGCCCTGGTGGAGGCACCCCTGGTGGGGCCGCTGCTTTACCGCCTCAACACCAGCCGCTCGGTGCTCAACTGGATGGGCCGCCGCCACGTGGATGGGGCCGGGCCCGGGCTATCGAGAGGGGGTCTCGCCGCCCGCCAGCGCATCGCCCGCCAGCCGGGTGCCCGGTTCGCCAGTGCAGCGTTCGTGAGCGGGGGGCTGGATCCTTACAACAGCCCCGAGGGCTGGATCAAGGCGGCGCAGGACCTGGAACAACCCCTCACCGTGGTGGTCGCTGATCTGGCGCCGCCGAAATCGCTGGCGGAGATGGTGTCCCTCGCTGCTGTGGCCGATCGGGCGCTGCACCTGGGCGGCCGGTTGGGAGCCCACCAAGAATTTAGCCGCGAGCTGGCGGCGATGCTGGGATGAAGCATGGTCACTGTGAGCCCTCAAGCGCCATGAGTTCGCAGCGGACCGGTCAACTTGCGGGCCTGACGGCTGCCGTGTTGTTTGGCAGCAGTGCACCGCTGATCAGCACGCTCACTGGGGCAGGCTCTGCCCTGAGCATCGCCGGCCTGCTCTACGGCGGCGCCACGCTGGCCCTGCTGGTGGTGCGCCTGGTGCGGGGGAAACGGGCTGAAACACCGCTTCAGAGTCAGGACTGGCCGGCGCTTGGGGCACTCACCCTGCTTGGTGGCGTGGTGGGTCCGGTGGCCCTAGTGATGGGCCTGGGCCGGATGCCAGCCGCCTCCAGTTCTTTACTTCTCAACCTTGAGGCGGTGTTCACCCTGGCGATTGCCGTGGTGCTGGGTCGAGAACACCTCGGCCGGTTGGGCCTACTTTCGGCGCTGTTCACTATCGCCGGGGCGGTGCTGCTTTCTGAGGGTTCCCTCAGCGGAGCCAATGCAGGGGGCAGCGCCCTGATCGCCCTGGCCACGTTGGCTTGGGGCATCGACAACAATCTCAGCCAGCGCCTGAGCCTGCGCGATCCAATCCAAATCGCCACTTTCAAGGCCGCGGGATCCTCGCTGCCGATGCTGGCCCTGGCTTTATTGCTGGGACATCACTTTCCATCCCTGCTGGTAACTCTGGGGCTGCTGGCGATCGGGGCGTTGGGCTACGGCATCTCGATCTGGCTGGATCTGCTTGCCCTGCGGGATCTTGGGGCCGCCCGTGAGGCGGTGCTGTTTTCCACCGCACCATTCGTCGGAGCGCTGTTTTCCCTTGTGGTGCTGCGAGAGCCGGTTTCAGCGTCGCTGCTGCTGGCCGCTGGACTGATGGCCACCGGTGTGGTGTTGCTGCTGCAGGAGCGTCACAGCCATCGGCATCGCCACTCGGGGTTGGTCCATGCCCATCGCCACCAGCACGATCCCCGCAGCGGCGATCCCCATCACGAGCACGATCATGCGCCGGAGGATCTGGTGGATGACACCGGCGATCGCCCGTTCTGGCACGCCCATGAGCATCGCCATCGGGAGCTGGACCATGCCCATCCCCACGTCAGCGATGCCCACCACCGCCATCGCCACTAAGCAAGGCAATCCCTTTGATAGCTCCGGTCCTGTTCAGCGCAGAACGCCTTCAACCAGGCTGTGGTTAGGGAGGCTGCGATAGGCGCGCAGTTGTCAGCCAAAGCTCTTGATGGTTGCTGATTCAAAGCTTGAGGGCCTGGCTGTTGCTGGGCCTCCGGCGCATCAGCGTCAAAGCTGACCTAGGGCCAGGGGCCTGACGGCCCCCAGCCCAGCGATTGGCCTAATAGGGGAGCAGGGCAAGGATCTCGGGATCGAGCTCGGGCTCGGGCAGCTCCCTGATGCGATCCATGAGGATCTCATCGGCCAAGGCTCCGAGCCTCAGGTAGGGATTGGCCGCCATCTGGCAGCAAAAGCTGAGCTCATCAAGCAGCTCTGAACTGAAACGGGTGAGGGATTGTTTGCGGGCGATCGAGGCCATGGGGGCGGAGCGCAGGACCCAAAAACCAAGGCGGCTGGGGTCAAGGGGCCGCCCCATCCCGTCCAGTGAGGCGCAGCCGAACCAACCAACAAAAGGCGGACTTGCGCAGCCCTTGAGGCCAGCCGGACAATGAAGGCTCCTGCGCGCAGACCCATCCACAGGGAGTGAACGGTGGAGGGGATTTGGATTGCTGGCTGTTGGCAGAAATGGCTTTTGCCGAGAGGCAACCGTCGCCAGGTTGGAGGCGCTGGCGGCGGCGGAAGTACCGGCGATACAGGGGGTTACTGCCAGGCCCGAGGCAGGGCGTTACACAGGTGGAAACATTTTAATGAACGACTTAGAAGAATGGTTGCTGATTGCCCTTGACGGCAAGTTCAGAGAGTTAAGGCAGGATAATCATGTAACTTCCAGCGTGATATTGGTTTTTGACGCTGCCACCGGTTTCGTTGAGGCGTTTGACCTAATGGACCTTCCGCCGAGAAACCCTTGTGGTCCAAGTGAACGCTGGCCACTACAAGACCTTGCGCCGGCAGCAACAGAAAAGGCAACGCTATACTGACAAAGGATGGTAGTGGTCGAGATTAACCAGGAAGACCCAGAAGCAGAACTAACTTGCGGCAGGGTTATCCTCTTAATCACAACGAACTACGATCCTTGTAAACGCCTAAAGATCCTGTCGAGGATTTTGCTAAATGAAGGCAATTAGTCTGCTGATTTTGCTATTGGTAGTCTCTCCCGCCTTTGCTGGCGGCAACAAAACCCAAGGTAACAAGTGGGAAACCCTCTACCAGTGGTGCGCTAACGAGGCACCCGAGTATTTGTTCGACGCCAGTTTTGACGAGTGGATGGATGCTTGCCTTAGTAACCGAGGCAAAAAGAAACGCCGTTAAAACCAGTTGATCCTCTCTTGGAATCAGTCTTAACGGCCTGGGGAGACCTTAGGGGGTGGGGTATTGGGCGGCGGCTTGGGCTTGGCAGGTGGCCTTTGCCTGATCAATGGTTGCTCGGGCGTTTACCTGTTGAATCACGCAGTTGCATGTGAATGGAATCATCCCGGTAGGGGGTGTTTTGCCCGCCTTGGCGAAGTCGGCGTTCATTGCCTGGGTGCAGTAGTGATTAATCAGGGCGTCTTGCATGGATTGGGCCCGGGCCGCCCCTGGGATGGTCGGGAAAAGGAGGCAGCTGGCGGCTGCTAGGAGGGCCCATGGTCGCCGCTGTGAGCTGACCCGCAAAAGTTGTTCAACCATCATGGATCCTCAAGTACAGTGGGTCTTATTGATTATAGGGCTTTTTTGGTACAGAAAACAACTTCCTGGCCTCCACTAGCAATAACCCGGCACTACCACCGGTGATACCGGAGTCGGTGGTGAAAGTATCTGGGAGTCTGACGTGGACCCAGGCAACCGGTCCAGGGTGAATAAGAGCCCTCAGCGGGCCAGACTGGGCCGGTGACTCCACCATGAAGCGCACCAGGCACACAACGGAGCAGATGGCCAACTTGCCAGATTCATCGGCAGCGCAGAAAGCTTGTCGCATGGGGCTTCGGCATTGTTTCAAGCAGGGCCCCGTCAATCGGACAAGCGCCCTGAATCCAGGTGACACCCACCCTGAATCAAGGGTGCTGCCAGCTGCTGGAAGCAAGCCAGGGCATTGGTGGCCTCCCAATCGGTGAGGCCCCGCATCGGCACGGGCCCCGGCAGGCCAAGCCGTAGACCGATGGCCCGGCCATGGATGACGCATTGGCCGAGGTAGGGCCAGCGCAGGGATTCCAGCATTTGGGAGCGAGCCCAATCCCCGCCATGGACGAGCTCGATCGGCCCGACGCGGCTGAACTCGATTTGGGTTTGGGGGCAATCGAGCCACCAGGCCAGGGTGGCTAGATCCAGGCCAAACCCCGGGGCAGAGACCAATTTGAGCTTGGTGCTGGTTTTGTTGGCTATCTCCTGGCGGTAGATCAACAGCACTTGGGACGCCACAGCAGGCAGGGCAAAGGACCCGCTGCCCCGCCGCGGCGCAGTCAAGGGGCGTCGCAGGCCTGCTGCTGACTACGGCTGACTGAGCCCGGCGCCTTGCGATAGCCCTTGACCGCCGTGGACGCTGCGGGATCCCTAAGCCCCACTCCCAGCCATCAGCGCCACCGGGCTTGGTTCCTTGAACCGAAACGGCCAATGGCCGTGCCGTCGCCGTGGCAATAGCTAGGGACGTTGCTGGGGCCCGGCCCCGGGGTGAGCATGGGCCTGACATTGATCGAGGCGGCCAAACACGAGACGCGGGTGGAACGGTTGGCCGTGATCCGCACCTTCTCAGAAGGCCAGCTGATCCGGCGCCTTCCCTTCCGCAACCTCACCGGTGGAGCACTGAAGTTCGCCAAGGAGAAGAAGCTCCCCCGGGTTGGCTTCCGGGCGGTGAACGAGGGCTACCGGCGCGACTACGGCGCGGTGGCGAACGAAACCGAGTTCGTGCACCTGTTTGGCGGTGACCTGGATGTGGACCGCTCGATCGTTGATCTCAACGGCACAGAAGCCCGGGCGTCCCAGACCGAACAAAAGGTGCGCTCGATGCGGCTGACCCTGGAGGCTGCGATCCTTAATGGCGATGCCAATTTCGACCCGCGGGCCTTTAACGGCCTGAGCAAGCGGCTCATTCCAGGCGGGGTGCAGACGGTTGATAACGGTGGCGGCACCGTCAAATTGACCCGCATCGAGCAACTCGTTGATGCCGTGAACGCCAACGGCGGCGAAAAGGTGCTGATCACCAGCAAGGCCGGCCGCCGCCAGATCAGTGCCGCCTGCCGTGATGTGGGCGGCGAGCTCTACCAGGTGATGGACGGCCGCCACTGGTTTGAGGACGTCGAGATCCTGGTGGTGGACCAGGACGCCAATGGCCAAGACGTGCTGGGCTTTGGCGAAGCCGGCAAAACCACGTCGTTTTACTGCTGCTCCTTTGGCGATGAGCTGATGACAGGCCTCCAGGGCCCGTTTGAAGGTCGCTACGGCATCTCGGTGCGGGATTTCGGCGAAGTGCAGGACGCCCCGGTGTTTCGCACCCGGGTCGATTGGTACGTGGGCTTTGCCGTCTGCGACGACAAGGCCGCAGCGCGGCTGTACAACATCGGCCCCGCTGTGGCCTAGGGCCCAGGCCAGGGGCCTGTTCCAATTTCGAGCCGATCAGGTCATTCACCCTTTCGGCGTTCTTTTCAAGCTTTCAACCGTTCAAATCCCCCCTTTTCACGAGGACAATCCCATGGCTCCCCTGGCGAATAAGCGCCTTGATGCCCTCACCACCTTGGTGGGCTGGATCAACAGCACCGCCACCGATCCGCTCGAGCGCACGCGCCTGACAAATGAGGTGGTGCGGTTCACAACGCCGCTGGATGCGGCCGAGCAGATCACCCTGGTGACCTCCCACCCAGGGGCAGGCAGTCCAATCACGGTGGTGCTGGCCCTAGCGCCGCTGCTTAAGGACGGCAGCACCGGCACCTTTGTGAATGCCGCCACGGTCGTGATTCCAGCGGTGGGTGGCCTGATCGAAACGGTGATCAACCCGGCCAACCTGGTGCTGGCTGGAACTGATGGGGTGAACAGCAAGGCGCCCTGCTTGTTCTTTGCGAGGGCCACCGTGTCGCCGTTCACGCCGCCGGGCTGCCACGTGAGCCTCACCCACTGAGGGGGCGATTGCGCCAATTGTTGGCGGCTGGTCCTGAGCTGAATTGGGCCTTAGCCCTTCCCATTTTTCCCAACCCTTGCAATGAATCGATGGAGGAAACTTCTCCCCCCTGGCTAGCCCCTGAGGCCCCTGAACCGCAACCCGAGGGGATGCTGCGGATCAGCGATGGCAAGACCTTCCAGGTGATCTGGCCGGTGCACCTGGCCGGCTGGTTGGCCCTGGGCTGGCGGCTGGATTGGCCGCAGCCGGCCGCTGGTGGCCCTGCCCCTGGCAAGGAGGCCGGTGTCTCCTTGGTGGTCCCAGTGATCACGGCCCTGCTGGGGGGCCCCTTCCATGCCCGGGCCGAGAAGCCCTATCGGGCCGTGCTGCAGGGCAGCGGCTTTACCCCTGACCTGACCCTCCAGATCACCGCCTCCAGCGGCGAGACGATCTCGCCTACCGATCTCACCTACGCCAATGCCACAGAAATGGCCCTTTCGCTTGATTCCCGCCTGCTCCAGGTCGCCTGTCATCTAACCCTGGTGGCGGCGATTGGCTCTTTGGCCAGCCTGCCGTTCCAGGTGCAGCTGCTGGAGCCAGCCGATGCCCCAGTGCCAGCGACGCCAGCCGATCTTGACGGGATGACCAAGGCCGAGCTGCTGGCCTTTGCCCGCAAGACCTATGGCCAGAAGCTCGATAGCTCCTTGACCAAGGCGGAAGTGCTGGCGGCTGCCAAGGCCCTGGGCCGGGGCCCTGAAGCAGAAGCGGCCGCGGGGAGCGTGATTGTTCTTGATGGCGCCCAGGCGGGCCTGGGCCAGGACCAGGACCCCCAGTCGGGCTGGTTGCTGGGGGATGACCAGGACGCTGAGGAGCCTGAGGCTGTGCCGGGAGTGCCGACGGACCTGTTGATTTGAGGGGCGGGGCGGGGGCTTGGACCAGAGCCCAGCCCAGTGGCCTCTGTAAATTCAGCTGCACGCGCAAATCAACCAAGGAGGTTGATGCCCTGCCTGGCTTTCGTCTGCTATGCCCTTCCAGCACAGAGCAATACCTTGAGGTATCCATTAGTGAATCCTCAGCAAGCCTTTTTTATGGCCATGGAAGAGGTTCATTGCGAACGCCTTTCTAGGGTTCAGGTGCTGGTAATAGGTGACCATGTCGTTGCTAGAGCGTTGTAGTGCTGGGGTCATCTCGATGCGATACCGCCGGAAGATTGCAGGGACTCGCTGGTAAAGCACCAGCCCCTGCATCTTTTCCTGGTCGCTGAGGTGCTGCAGTTCCAGCACCAGGTTGATGTCGGCAGGATTGTCCGCCGCCGTGACGTAGCTCCCGCCAAGCACCAGTGGGGGCAGCGGCAGAAAAGTGGGACTGAGTTCTGCGCTGATGAAGTCGCGCAGCTGGTGAGTCAATCGGCGGCGTTTGTTGCTCCAGGCGAGCACGGCTTCTACCTCCTCTAACGTGCAGGAATGGACGCCATCGGGCAGTAGACCGAACTGATCAAAGCTGGGGATTGGCATGACTCATCTGCCTCCCGAATGGGTATTCCAGCTGTAGCGATGGGCACTTCTGAAGCCCCCTAGGGCGACCCGGCCATGGCAGCCGGCGATGCAATCGTTCAAAGGCTTTCAGCGGGCTGTGCGTTCTAGAACGAAGGCAGGGCAGGTAATAGCAAATGTCAAGGCTTCCAGACAGCATTAAGACAGCCTTATGTTCGGCTGATTTGGTGTCAATTGGTACGAATAGAGGACTTGAATGGTGTCGCTATAGATACCTTGCTTCTCTGGAATGGCTTCTTAGGTCAGTGTATTGCATATCTTGCAATTCTGCTAGCAGATTGTTTTGCCTCCTGGCCTTGGGCGGCTTGGCTTGCTGGTCCAATTGCAACGCCGAAAAGGACTGCCCAACCTCCACCACCACCACCGGCACCGGCGAAAGGGAGTAGCCGCGGCGGGCCTGCTGTACCCCCGAGGCCGTGTCTGCCCCACCGTGGAAGGCGATCACCAGCACCGAGGTGCTGAACGCTGCGGAGGTGTGGGCCTGGGCCTCCGCCAGGACCTGCTCGAGGAGGAGGCGATTGCTGATGGGGCGGGCCCTGCGGCCACAGCGACCCCACTCGTTTTAAAGGGACTGGACCGGCCAACCCAGCTGATGGGCACCGCGGCCGATGGCCTGATCGGCGCCAGGTTCACAGCCATGGGTCAGCGGATGAACAGAGCGGCCCCCACTGCGCTGCAGGAGGGCGGAGGCGATTCGGTCCTGGGGCCAGACGAGATCACGGCCACCAGCCGCGACTATGACGACAGAGCGATGGGCCAGCACCGCCGGCGTCAGGAGGCCGGGGAGCGGCAATGCAGCGGCCTGGGCCACTGCAGCAGAGAACAAGCTCATGGGCTACTGAGCAGCGGCACTGCATCTGCCCCCACAACGGCCCCAGAGTGGAGGGCTGCGGCGGCTGGCCGATGCAGGCCATGGCGTGCTTAAGGATGGCCATCGCAGACCGAAGCCCTGCGGTGTCTGCACACCCGCAGCAGCGGCGCACAGGCGAAGGACTGCAAGAGATGCAAGAGAAACTCGGGCCTCGGGCCCTGGTCAAAACGGATGGACCTGACTCCAATCAGCACCGACCCACGCGCACACGGGATGAACGCGAGGCCTGAAACCCCTCTGTTCTCTTGCACTTTCTCTTGCAGACAAGAAAAAAGGGTTCTCGACATCGCCGAGAACCCTTGTTATCACTGATCGGGGCGACAGGATTCGAACCTGCGACCTAGTGCTCCCAAAGCAGACATTCAGGGTGCTCTATGACTGGGATTTCAGGCCACAACTGGCTTGGTGACTGGGGCTGATGTGGCCTGATCGGGCAGTCTCGGCTATTTTTGCGCTCAATTTGCGCTCAGCTCCATGCCAAGCGTACGGCTCTCGTCCAGTTGGGAGGCAGCCCTGCGAGCCGGGGTCAGGACGTCAACTGCCGTCGGTTGGTCCTTACGAGAACAGCGCGGTGGAGTGCGGCTAGAGGTTCGGCATCGCGGCCAAACAGCCACCACTGTTGTTCTGCCCTTCGAGTGGTCAAAGCTCCAGGTAGGAGCGATCCTTGCCCGCGTCCGCAATATCTATGTCCTGACCCTGGAAGGCCATGAACTAAAGGAGGCTGCCGCTATTGCCGCCGGCAAGGCCCCCAGTAGCCGCTGCAGCTGGGTCGAGGCCCTGACCAACTTCCAGGAGCAGAAGCTCCAGCACGGTTCGGCGATCAAGCCGGCGACCTGGGCCAAGACCTACGAGCCGGTGCTGTCGATGGCGGTGCAGTTGCTGGAGCAGCCGAAAGGTCCGAGCAATGCGGTCGACTTGCTGGATACCTGCCTGCGGGACTGGAAACCGGGCAGCCGCACCCGCCAGATCCGGGCCCAGTCGCTGTCGCAGTTCCTCCGCCACTGCGTCAGCCGTGAGCAGTTCCCCGACCATTGGCTACCGCCGGCTGAACTCAAGCCCCAGATCGGGGTGTCGACAGCAGCCGAGGCCCCTGGCAGCCGGAAAGGGGATCCCTTCTCGGATCTGGAGATCCTTTCTTTGCTTGATGCTCTGCCCCAAACGGAGGTGGGTAGCCGCTGGGCCGATGCCATCCGGTTGCTGGCGGAACTGGGCCTGCGTCCGATCGAGCTGCAGCATTTGGCCGTGCGCCATGAACCGAGCAGCGGCAAGCCGCTGTGGTGGTGCAGCTATCGCAAACGCAGTGGCGGTGGCATGACCGAACCGCGCTGGATCCACCCCCTACCGCTGACCGACTGGGATGGCAGACGCCAGGACTGGAACTTGGCAGGCCGCTGGCAGGCCGGCGAGCTGGAGCTACCGCCCTTGGGCAATGGCCCCGGGGCCTCCGATGCGATCACCACCTACCTGGGCCGCCAGAAAGGGTGGAAGACCCTGCGCGATCGCCTCTCTGCCCGGGGGGAGCGGGCCGTGCCCT
>CAMDVN010000053.1 GCA_945877595.1 Cyanobium sp. NIES-981
CCCCGGCTTCAGAGATCTCAGCCCATGCCAACCCCATGCAGGTGGCCTGGGAGAACCAGAACGACAACGCCTCAGGTACCGCTCCCGGGAGTGCTTCTCCAGCAGCTGCGCCACAAGGCCTTCATCGACGTGTTTGAGCGCGAGCTGGCGGAGGTGACGCCATGAGCGTCTGCCGCCGCGCTTACGCCAAGCCCCAGCCGCGGGTGCAGCACGGCCGCCACACCCTGTGCGTCTGCGTTCACAGCGATATCTACCGGCAGGTGCAGCAGCTAGCGGCCGAGCAGCAGCTGAGCCTCTCTGGCGCCGCCCATCACCTGCTGCGGCTGGGGGCGGGCCTGGAGCCCCTGCTGCACCTGTCTTCTTCCCCGTCCACCCTGTCAAGCAAGTGCCATGGCGATTGAACTCAATGACGGCAGCCGCAGTGCGGCGCCGGTGATTCGGCAGCAACGCCTCGCTGAGGTGGCTTACCTGGCGATCGTGCGCCCCGAGCAGCGCGACCGGTTGCGCAAGAACCAGTCCAGCGGGGCGATGGAGACGATCCCCAACGGCAGCGACCGTCAGGGCCGGCCCAAGGTCAAGCAGGAAATGGTCGTCCATGCGATCGCCATGCCGGGTACAACGATGGAGGCCCGCATCGGTGACGAGGGCGGTGTGCCTGCAGCGGGGGATCGAGTACGCCTGATCCTCAAGGCCAAGGGGTTTGGCGACTGGATTGAGGCGCGGCGCCAGCACCGCCGCGGGCGCCTGAATGTGGGTGATGTGCTGATGCTCGAGACCCGCTGGGCCCAGCAGTACGACCAGGACGGCAATCCCAAGGGCCCCAAGATCGAAGACCAGGCATCCGCCGATGCGGTGCCCCGCAACGTCACGATCGGCTTCTACGGCCCGCTGAGCATCCGCGAGGGCACAGATCCAGCCTGGATCGAAGCAGCCGAGCAGGCCTACCGCGCTGATGAGGCGGCAGCCCGTCAGCAGCAGTCGATCCCCCTGGCCGATGGCGACGACTACAGCGATGAGTTCGCCGATGAGGAGGTGCCCTTCTGATGGCCCACCACACCAATTTCCGACTCAGCGAGACGGGAAGGAGTCCCAAGCTGCCGGCCTTCTGCCGGACCCGCCGGACGATCACCACCACCGTGGGGCTCAGCGCGCTGCAGCAGCTGCAGTTGTTGCTGTGGCTTGTGCTGGGGCTGCAACTGAGCACGATCCTGCTGCTGCTCGCCAGTCCGCTGTCACCTCCCCAGAGACGGCAGGCAGGAGCACCCCTCGCCGCCACTGGCGCAGCTGCCGCCACTGTCCTCTCGCCTTCTCAGCTATGAGCAGCACAACCGCTCTGGTGCGTTACTCGTTTGAGGGGCACCGCATTCGGGTGAGCACCGATGAGCACCGTGAGGCCTGGTTCGCCGCCTCTGATGTCGCAGCCGCCCTTGGCCAGCAGCCGATCGCCAGGGCGCTTGCCAACCTGCGGGAGGAGGAGCAGTGCCTCTATTCCCAGGAGGGCCCCGGCAGCGAGGGCTGCACCTTGGCCCTGATCAGTGAAGGCGGCCTGCTGCGGATTCTGCTGCTTAGCGACAACCCGACGACCTGGCGGATGCGGCGCTGGCTTACCCATGAGCTGCTGCCCGCCATCGCGCGGAGTCAGCAAGGCATGACGGCACACGGAGCCAGGAGCATCGAGGCAATCCGCAGGCAGACTGCGGCAGAGGTGCTGCTTCAAGCCGACGAGATCATCGACCTCACCGGCGTGCCGCAGGCCGAGGCCCTGCTCAGCGTCCTAGAGGAAATCCAGGGCAACAGCGGCTCCGCCGGCACTGAGGTGCAGCAACGCGCGAGGCAACGCGCAGGGGCGACCTGGTTAAGGGCCGAGCAGCTGGCAGAGCGGCTCGATCGCACGCTCCGCAGCACAAACCAACAGCTAGCCGCCGCCGGCTTTCAGCTACGCAACGACGATGACGACTGGCAGCTCACGGAAACCGGTCGCGACTGGGCCGTCACCAGACCGCTCTGCAGCCAGGGAGAGCAGCGTCTGCAGATCCTCTGGGATCCAGCGGTACTGCCATGGCTGAACCGATGAGTGCGACACCCAGCACAGGCCGTCATCGGGCCTGGTTCACTACGGCGGAGGTGTGTGAGTGGCTTGGGATCAGCCGTGAAACCTTGCGGCAGCTGCGGCTACGGGGCATTCTGCAGCCCGGCAAACACTTCCGCCGCTGGGGCTGCACCCAGGGGAAAGGCCCCCTGCAGTGGCACCTAGAGAACGTGGAAGCCACCATCACTGGCTGGAGCCGGCGCCACTTGCGGCAATAACAGGGCCCTGCCCCCACTGAATCAGCAGGCGCTGCTCTGAACCCGATTACGCCCTCCTTCCGCGTCTGCGTGGTCGGAGTGGGTGATCGGGTTGTTTGTTTGGCCCTGGGCCTGCGGGCGCGGTGAGACCCGGTCCAGCGCCAGCATTTGCTCCAGATTTGCTCACCTGTGCGCTGCAAGCAGGCCAGAAAGGCGCTCTTGGTCCGATCTCGAGCAGGGCAGCGATCCGCAGAACCAACAGGACCCGGCGGGCCCACCCCTGAGCCAACTTCCCAATCAGGTACTCAAAAAGAAGACCAAGGGAGGCGTGAGCGAAGCGGCAATTTGCTCACCTATTTGCTCACATGGCCATTGGCCTATCGGTGAAAAGTCAATCGGGGCGACAGGATTCGAACCTGCGACCTAGTGCTCCCAAACCAATAGACAAAACCTGATCAACACTGCTGAAACCCGTTGCAGCAAGGGACTTTGTCAGAGGCTGTCATGGCCTGTCAGGTCCAAAAAAGCCATTTTTCCGTACAATTGTACGAATGGTTGTCTGAGTGTTCCATGGCTGCGCAAGCCCGCCATAACCAGGCCTGGGTGAAGGGATTTCGGGCCTCTATTCGTACAAGTACGGCTGAGGGTTGGTGGGTCCGGGAGCACCGAGACCGTATGCGTCTCGAGGTGAAGGCGGCCGACGGCAGGATGACCTCTGTTTCCCTTCCCTTTGATTGGGCTAAAGGGCAAACCGGTGATGCCGTGGCAAGGGTGCGCTCTATCTATCGCCTGGTCGGCGAGGGCCACACCTTGAAGGCAGCAGCAACCCTGGCTGCTGGGGAAGCGCCAGCAGCACCAATCGATTGGCCAGCCGTTGCGGAGAAATTCCGGGTGCAGAAGCTTCAACACGGTACGACCGTCAAACCTGAGACCTGGCAGGCCCACTACCTGCCTGTTGTCACGGCTGCTGTGGAAGTGCTTTGCAGTCGAAAGGCACCGATGAACCCAGCCGATCTCATGGATCAATGCATCAGAGCCTGGCCTCCCGGTAGCCGAACGCGCCAGATTCGAGCGCAGTCGCTGGCTCAGTTTCTGCGCTACGGCGTGCACCGGGCTGGAGTGCCTGTGCTCTGGGCGCCACCAGCCGAGCTCAGGCAGCACGTTGGGATCAAATCCAGAGAAGCAGCAGGAGCCACGCAGAAGGGAGATCCCTTCACCGACCAGCAGATCCTGAACCTAATTGCAGGCCTACCCGAGGATGCAGTGGGTTGTCGCTGGGCTGACAGCCTTCGTTTAATGGCTGAGCTGGGTCTACGGCCGATTGAGCTGCTGCACCTGACGATTCGAGCTGATTCAGTCACGCGAGAGCCTTACTGGTGGTGCACCTACCGCAAGCGTAGTGGTGGAGGTTCAACAGATGCACGACGGTTGTTTCCTTTGCCACTAATAGGAGAAGACGGGCAGGCCAGCAGCTGGAACCTGATGCAACGATGGCAGACAAATTTGATCGAATTGCCGCCTCTAAGTAGTGGGAACAGCCCGGCTGATTGCATCAAGACCTATCTGAGCCGGCAACAATCCTGGAAATCACTCAAAGAACTGATGGCTGCGAATGCTCAACGTGCAGTCCCTTACAGCTTCCGGCATAGCTACAGCCTGCGCGGACATCAACGTGGGATTGATGCCGGCAGCATGGCGCAAGCAATGGGTCATAGCTTTGAGGTTCACTGTCGCTCCTACCCATGGGCCAGTGAAGCGGGAACAGTTGCGGCCTTCCAGCGTGCCAATGTCACAGTGGCCTTGGCCGCTGCCACATGAGGTCATCCCCACCCGGCAGCTAGGGAACGACGGCCAATGGACTGCTACGAGCCATAGACAAAACGTTGAAGTAATGCGGTGTTGGCATTAAATCTTCCGTTATCAGCAGTTTGCGGCACAGGAGGCTCTAGACGGGAGTCATTCAACCGCTTCTCTATGCGCTCTTCCATCTATCGGCTCGCGGCAGGTACTGCAGCAGCAGCAATCAGTATCTCTGCCACACCAAGTGTGGCGGCGGTGTATCAAGCACTCTGCACTGGGGGTTCAGAATGCATCGTCACCCTGGCCAATGGCCAAATCGGTACCCCAGGTCTGATAATCCAAAAAGAGCAAGTACTCTCATGGTCTCAGGGTGGCTCAGGCAGCAAGTCCGACGTGGGTATGGGAGTTGCCGGTCTGGTGATTTTTGGGCTGCCTGGCTTGATCGGCTTTGCGGCAAAAAAACATGACTACAGCTACTCAATCAACTACGTCGATGATGCCGGCAATATTCAAGCCACTTCGGTAGGCTTCAAGAATAATGTTCCAGCCAATCAGTTCATGATGGAAATCATGGGCATGACCGGGCTAAGCGTTGGCGAAGTCAACAAAGAGCTGCAGGTACGTATTGATCAGATCAGGGCAGAAGCAGCTGAAAAGGCACGAATTGCATCTCTGGACTGTGCGCTTGCACTCAAAACCTACAACTGCAGCTGGAGTGGCTATGTAGCAGCCAACCCGGCTATTCAGATCTGGGCCAAAAAGTATCCCACCATGGTTCCAGCAGAGAAGGCGCGGCTAAGAGCAATCGATTGATCCCGTAGAGCGGTCAGTAAACCCTAAATACATTGGGATTGGACAGTGGTGATATGGCTGGTATCTTCCTAAAGGGGATTTTGCTTTTTAGTTATGTTTACCGGTCCTGAACTGCTTACCAAGGTCAAGTAGCTAGGCGATGTCTCCAAATCCGAGTTGGTGCGCGAATGCGGCTATGAGAGCGCCAAAAAAGACGGCAGCGAGCACCTTAAATTCACCGCTTTCTATGAGGCTCTGCTTGACGCTAAGGGGGTAAGCCTTGGTACCGATAGCGCCGGCCGGGGCAAGGCTGGCCGCAGGCTTAGCTATGTCGCAACTATTCAGGGCAACGCCTACACCGCCGTACTCGACCTACGTCCCGGCGATAAGTTCGAAATCAAGCTCGGAAAGAAGCAGTTCCGCTTGGTACCCGCCCGTGGGCGGTAGCGACGACGAGGAGTAATCCATCGTCTGCTTGTTACTGTTGCAGCCCCGCCAGTCCAATAGTAAACCAGGGGGTGATTCATCTAGGCCAGTGCGACGCGACTGCCTGTGACAGGATGTCCTTCTTGCAGGGCAGCGATGCTCCTCGTGGTTCAAGGTTGTGTCTGAGCTGGATGGGCTGCCGCAGCAGGAATGGCTGACGCTCACCGTGATCCAGGCCCTCGACGCTCTGCGGGATGGGCTACGTCCCTTCGTGGTGCAAGTGCTTGAGGAGAAGGAAGGCCCTCACTGGTTCAATCACCCTCGGGTGCAGCGCATCCTGCCCGCGCCACCAGATCTGGAAGGGGACGCCCAATGCGGACCAGAAGCCCTCACGCTGGACCTGGCCCTGCTGCTCAAGCTGATCGGCTCCGACTGCTACTGGTATCGCACCTTCCGGCCGCGACTTCCCGGCATCAGACGCTGGCAGATCGACAGCCTGCGGGAGCTGCGCAATCGCCTTGCCCACAACGACGGTTCTGATCCCATTTTCATAAAGGCCGCACTTCTGCTTCCTTACCTCAACACCATGGAGCAGGTGCTGCAGGTGGTTGGCAGTGATCAGCTTGATGCCATCTCCAGACTGCGGGCGGGCCTGGAACACAGGCGACATCAGCTCATTCGTGCCATTACCTTGGGCCGCAGCCGCTGGTCGTTCCCTTTTTGGCTTGCCATAACCACGGTTTTGGGAGGGTGTCTTTGGCTTTTTGACTATCTGGGCTCCCCCCACGTGAATAAGCGCACAGTTGTGATCGGCACGCCCGACCGTCGACTGGAGCGCTACCTGCCTCTGGAAGAACATCTGGAGGGCCGTCTACGTCCAGCACAATTCCTCCGTGCTCTACGTGGTGAGAAGATCAATGTTCGGATTGAGGGGGCACGCTCCTATCCGGAAGCGGTCGCCAATCTCAGAGCACGGCACTGGGATGTATTGCTTGGCTTCTCCCCGGTGGTATCGATGGAGGCTGTTCAGGCGGGGTACCGCCCGATCGGTCGCATGTTTCCCAAGGAGCCCGAGTATCGCGCCATCTTGTTCACACGTAAGGACTCACCCCTGCGTGGTCTACAGGACATCAACTCGGCAACCCATTTGGCACTTGGGGATTTCTTCTCTGCAACCAAGTACTACGTGCCGATGAGCCTGTTGCGTGGCCGCAGAGCTCGCATCACATTAAATCTATCAACTCTTGAAATTGCCGAACAAGTCCGCAGGGGTAGCGCTGATGTTGGGGCTATGGCTGGCAACCCACTGTATTTTGAAAAGCTCAACCCTGGTTTGAAGATTCTGGCCAGCAGCCTGCCGCTTCCTCAGTCGATTGTGGCTCTGTCCCCCAGTCTTTCGGATCTTGATCGTGATCCGCTCCAACGGGCCCTCCTCAACGCTCCGCCATCTGTCCGGGGAGAGTCCGCGGCCAATTTCGGACCTGGAGCAGCACCCGACTATCGCCTCTTTGCAAGACAGATAGCAGAGGCCAAAGCGTTCAGCGCTTGTCTGCACAATCGAGCAACAGAAATCAAGCTCCATTGCCCTGCCTCAGATCGCATCAAGCTGGTTGAGGGGTGGGTCAATAACATCCAGCCGGACGGCGATCGTGTGCGCATTCGATTGTTGACCGCAGACCGGCAGTCTTTTGATCTTTTGATTCAACGTGCGCTGTTGGAGCAGATTGCGGTGTTCGGTGTACTCAACGATCTTCGCGGCCGACTCTTGAAAGTGATGGCCCTTCAGCATCTGTGGGATAAGCAGCCTATTGTGCTCGAGACCCCACACCAGCTGGAGATAAGTCCTTGAGCTTGCTCTATCTCATCCTTGCTGACTAATCCACCCTGAGGGGCTCATGAATCTGCAGCCCAATGGCAGCGATGTCTTTGCTCTGATTGGCATTCATCGCTTCTTGGCTTCTGTCCACTAGCTCCTGCCACAGTATGTCGGGGCTTTCGATGCGGAACAACCTCCAAACGCAAATAACTGCACGATGACCGCGCCCGCTTTTGTAGTCGACACCGGGCATTGAAGGCGCTCAGCCAACTGTCCGACGACAATCTGGTTGAGCGCCCATCAACCTGATTGACATGGGACAGCCAACAACTCGGCCCAATAGGGATGCCATGAGAGCGGCCGCTCTTAGCCCATCCACTCCCTCGCTCCTAACACCAAAGCCGCCAGGAGCAACGCCGCAAACACAAGCCAGAACAGCAGAAATACCAGCGCCACAAGGAAGGAAATCACGATCCAGAGAGCCAACCAGCCGGAGGCCTGTTTGGTGTCCTGAGCCCGCGAGAGATTAGACCCCTACTTGAGCAGCTTTTCAAAACTGTCGGGTCTCCTAGCCGGATCACTCATGTCTAAATGATTTCACGCTTGAAGTTGTAATAGTGGAACGTCACACCATTGTTCGTGTTGTCCTGGTTGACAAAATGACTCACAAGCTCACAGCCGTCTTGGCCAAGCGCAGAAAACATCTCAGGCAGGGTGGGGATGTTGGTAGAGCTCCCCCATCCCTTCACCCGCTGTCCGTCAATATCCAGCAGGTTGATTTCCTGAGTAATCCCTCTCCCTTTGTAATCAAGCCTGATGTACTTGTACTCAAACTTCTTCATGTGTTCGAGGCAGGTCGATGACCGAAAACCCACCGAGGGCAGAACCAGTGATAGGCTGATGCTGCTCAACGAATAATCTATGCATTGTTTAATGCTATCAGGAAAGTGGAAATTTCCCAGCTTTCCTATAGCCAAGCCAAATCCGCATGGATTGATGTCTACGGTCCGGAACTATGCACTGCGGAGGCGATTCACAAAGCCGTCTGTCAATGCGATCCTTGAGTGCTGGGGTGGTGTGGCTGCTCAACATTGGCCGCCAAGGCGTCGTGGCTGCGCTGCAACAGCTCCTGCCTGAGCACATCCGGGCTCTCAATGCGAATGCCGCCGCCAAAGGCAAAGAGCCAGCTGCGTAGGTCAATGTCGGCTGCCACGGTCCAGGGGGGGAGGTCCAGCTCCACCGGGTAGGGATGGCTGTCGCTGGAACGGCCAGGTTCAAGCACATGCGGCGCCTTGGGGTGGTGCCACCAGCTATCGCCAGCAAGGGGCTTGGAGAAGCGGGTGTGCTCGATCGGGTAGCGCTGCAGGCCCTCGCGAATGAAGGCAAAGGCCCACGGTGCGCAGCAAAAGCGCAGGGTGATCAACGCCTGGCTGCGCCGCTGCGCCGAGGAGCTGGCAATAGCAAGCTGTTGCTCCAGATCACCGCCAAAGAAAATGCCACCGCTGAAGTCCAGCAAGCGCTCCAGTCGCTTGATCGCCCCTTGGTGGCCCTCGCTGCTACGGCGCAGGCCCCCATCACCGCTGCGCATGGCGAGGCGATCAAGCCTTTCGCTGCGGATCAGTCCTTGCTCATGGCCTACCTGGTCTTCCTCGTAGAGGAGATACCAACCCACGTTGTGGAAAATCAATTGCAGCGGCCACACCCGCAGCTCACCAGCGGGGCTATCGGCAAAGCTGCCGACGCTCAAGTACCGCTCAAGCAGCACGAGCCGGTGCTCCACAATTGCGGCCTCAATCGCTTCTGCTCGTCGGGGTGCTGCCAGCGAATCGCGCCGTACCAAGGCTGTATCCACAACCGCATGGCGCGCATAGCTGCGTACTGGCGGCAGGTCACCTGCACTGATCCCCGCCCAGCCAAGCCGCTCATCCAGCTCGAGCAGCAGGTGTTGGGCAGAGGGATCGGCCAGACGGCCGGCACTTTGACGCAGCACGTTGTGCAGCTCCCGCAGTCGCGGCACTGGCAGCACCGCGGTACCGAGGCAGTAGCCGTGGCGCACGTTGTCGTTACGGTTGCGGAAGCCGTAAGGGGTGAGGATCTTCTCGAGGTCTTTCCGTAGCGTCGCTGTTTCACCCGGGAGGTAGGCACCGGGGATGGTTTCTGTGGCGGCGATCAGGTGCTGATGCAGGCTGGCGCCACGCTCAGCTGGTCGATCAAAGGGCTGCTGCAATAGATGGCGCAGCAGGGTCATCACCCGTAGAAACACCGGTCCATCACCAAGCGGGGGTAGGCCGCCATGAATGCCGCCAGCAGCCTTATCAGAGCGAGGGCTTGTCAGGAGAGGTGCCAGCTGAATCGGCGTAGACACCGGCACAGCGCTGCAGAAGCCATTGGCATCAAGCCAGGCCAGATCACAGCGGATGGCGGTTGCATCAGCAAAACACTCACCGTGCAAGCGGCCCAAAAACGCTGTAGACCGATCAGCCAAATCACCAGAAGGCAGCGGCGACAAGATCGCCTCCAGCTCCTCGCTGCTGGCGGGATCGGTTGCCGACAAATCAGGCCAGCTGCTCAGCAGCCGGATCAGATACAACAGCCGTTCAAGATCAAGCAGTCGGGAGTAACCGTGGCGCTGCAGCTTGCGTTCACGGTTGGTGGCTGAACGGGTGCGCCGCTCAAGGCCGGCCAGCTCGACCTGCAGCACCGGCGTCAACTCGCCGTGATGAGTGGGAACCACGGCACAGATCGCCGCGAAGCCTTCCGCCCGCGATGGCCCGAAATGGGGATCGGCAAGAGCGGCGGCCATCTCCTGGATCACCGGCACCGGTACCGGCCGCTGGCGTTTGGCATTCCACTCCAGGGAGGTGGGCAGATCGGTGTAGAGCCACCAGCCGATCCATTCCACAGGCGCTGGTAGGGGAAGGGCCTGGGTGATCGCCAGCCGCCAGGCGCGGCGCGCATGGGTGGCATCGACGATTACCGGAATGCCCGCGGCTACCGACTCCTGGATGCGCTGATGCAGCCGCTGCTGGATATCCACCCACGGCCCCTGCACTGCTGCATCACCAAACACCTCCGCGCGGATCACATCGGTGGAGAGCACCACAGCCGGCGGCTCACCGGGTGCACTCAGCAGGGGCGCCAGCGCCTTGGCCAGTGTGGTTTTACCGCTGGCGGGCTGACCGATCAGCAGGTGGCAACGCAGCGGCATGGTCATGGAAAAGGTAAGCAGACCGAGCAAAGCCGTGCCTCCATCCTGGCGTAGGACCCGCTCTTTCGCACGTAAAACGAATCAATCCAGGACTGTGGCGCAGAGGCTGCTCACAGCGTTGACCTCCGTGATGGCCACCTACCGATCACCCCGCATCTTTGCTGATTTGGAGCTTTTGGATCTGCTGGAATTGACGGGAAGCAGCGTGAATACTGCACCACTTCTGCACATGAGCCAGCCAACGGTCAGCCGGCGGCGCAGGAAACTGCAACAGGACCTGGATTTGATGCCCGGCAGCAACCTCCGCGAGGGTGATGGACCCTGCCTACGACTGCTGCGCAGGGCAGCCAAGCGACACCGATTGGATGCAGGCATCTGGAGGCTCGGTGGTGATGGCTGGTGTTTTGATCCGGTTGTGGGAGCTGGGCAGGTGCTGACAAGCCAGCCTCGCTTTGCCGCGCTGCGGCATTGGCGCGCCCTTGTCGAGGGCCATGTCCTCGATGGTGCAGTCGTCAGTGGCCATGAACTGCGCTTGGCCATGCCCTCACTTCCAGGGGTCCCAGCTGAAGATGGGCAGCCTGTGGCCTGGCAAAACTGCATCGCCGTACCGCTACTGCAAATGCCGCTCCGGCTGCTCAGCCGAGCTGGCCAGCCACGGGGTAGGCCGACTGTCGTCCCTTGGAGCAGGGTGATCATGCCGCCGTTGTCGTGCTGTGCCGGACTGGCAACGGCGCTGCGGCAGCAACAGCTGCGCCCTGTGCATCTCAAACCAGCCCCAACCCCAAGGAAGGCCTGGCTAAGAGCCCTCGATCAAGACGCCGCATTGGCATTGGCTACTCCGCTGTGGCAACAGCAGTTGCAGGCGTGCGAGCCAGTACCACTGCAAGAACACCCCCTGCCGCAACCCTTGACACTGGAGCTGTGGTTGCTGGTGCACCGTCGCGACTGGAGCAAGCAACCGGAAATTGCAAAATTGGCCCGAACATGGGCTGAATTAGTCATGAAATGCATAGGCATGGCCTAGAAACAGCGTGCAATTGCACAACCGACGCTGATTCGCAGCACAGCAGCGGTAGGAGTGGTGAATTGGAAGGCCACATCCCGCTGTCATGAACAACGCACTGCGTTTACCTTGTCTTGCCCTGATTTGCACCCTTGGCCTGGCAGCTCCGCTTAGAGCCGACGAGCAGGTTCCCGATCCCAAGGGGTTCTATGCCACGTTGGGTTTGGGTGCCAGCTGGCCGCAAACCGTCAATGGAACAACCACGGTGCTGGGTGTTCCGGTGAGCGGCAGCTATGAACTCGGGGGTGGGTTTTCTGGTGACATTGGTGCTGGCTACGACTTTGGCCTGGTTCGCACCGAACTCACCTACAGCTATAACAACGCGACCATCAACAGTGGCAGGATCTCGGCCCTTGGTCTCAGCGGCAGCGCAGCCATCAACAACGGCGGTGTCAACACAAACTCATTACTGGCATCGGCCTACCTCGACATCCCAACCAAAAGCCGTTGGGTGCCCTATGTGGGTGGCGGCATTGGCTACACCAACGTGGGCTGGGGAGGTTACAGCGCAACGGTCGCTGGTGTTACAGCAACCCAAGTCGCTGGTAATCAAGGAGTGTTTGGCTATCAGGCCAAGCTAGGCCTGAGCTATTTGGCGGCCAAAAATGCCGATGTGTTTCTTGAGGGGGTCTACCAAGGCACCACAGGCTTCTCAGTCGATCAGGTCAACTATGACCCGCTGAGCAGCTGGGGAGCGAAGCTTGGCGCTCGGTACAGATTCTGAGGAGCACAAGCCTAAACCTTGCTTTTTCGCACGTAAAACAGCGACACTAGGTCGTGGAGCGTTGACGCTGCAGTCAGCTATACGCTCCTACCTTCCTTGGCCAACTCTTGCAGCTCTCGCTCCACGGCACGACGAGCTGAAAACTCCTACACCCCGCCAGCGCCCCTTGAGGATTTGCACATCCTCGATTTTCTCGAACTGGCCGGGTCCCAGGCCAAAGCAGGCGCCGCACTCGCGATGCACCAATCCACGGTGTGCCGCAGCGTGCAACTGATGCAACAGCAGTTGCAACTACTGCCGCGTCATGGAGCACCGATTTGCCGTCATGGCCATAACGCCTGCCTGCAGCATCTACGGCTGGCCTACCGAGAGCACAGATTGATGGCCGGCTCAATCCGGCTCGGCACCGACTTACTGCATCAAAGCTTGTTATTGGGCCTGGAGGGGGTGCAGCTGGTGCCGCCCCGATTTCGCAGCGCTGAGCACTGGGCTGAGCTGGTGAGCCATGGCCTGCTCGATGGCGCAATCGTTAGCTCCTTTTGCCTGGAGCAGTTGGTGCCAGTGGGGCAGGCACCCCAGTGGGATGGGCTGATCGCCATGCCACTGGGCCAGCTGACGATACAGCTGGTTGCCACAACCACAAAAGCAAAGCAGGTTTTGCTGCCGCGACGGGGTGCGCTGCCGCTGCTGCATCAAGCCCTGGAATGGCACGGCCTTGGAGTGGCGCAGCAACCAGAGGCCTGCCAAGAACCCTCTGCCTGGCTCAAGCGGGCGAGGGACCGCAATCTGTCGATACCCGTCTGCGCTGACCTGCTCGGGCCTGGCTGGCTCACGGCCAATGGTCTTGTGCCCCTGGCAGTTCAGCCACCATTGATCGAGCAGCTATGGCTGCTTCTGCCCCGTAGTGCGGCTCACAGCAAGGCAGCACGGCTTTGCCTGCGGTTGCTGAGGGTGCGGTTCAATCGGGCTCAAACAATGCAGGATCTGCATTAAATGCCAGTGCTGATCAGCGTTTCGGAGATGACGAGTTGACTGGCATTTGCAGCGAAGGGGCGCAGACTGGTGTGATATGTCGTCATTGCACCGCTAACGAGATGGGGAGCGTGTCAACAGGCGAGATGGGTTTCAACTGATGGACGTTTTTTCCTTCCGAGAAAGGGTTGTCGAGGACTACGGCCAGTTCATCCGCAGCTTCACTCAGATCAAAGCCCCAGACCTCCAGGAGTTCGTGGATGGCAGTTATGGCAAGGGCGAGTACTGGCCCTCCCCACTGATCCAGCTCAACCCCAGTTTTGTAAGCGGCGGTGCAATCAGTGAGCTGATAGAGGCGGGGGTAGTTCACCCGGAATGCAGCCAGATCTTTCGCTGGGGCAAGGAAAGCGGGCCGGGTCAAGAGCTGCAGCTGCACCGCCACCAGCGCGATGCAATTGAAATAGCCCGTAGTGGTGGCAGTTTTGTCATCACCTCTGGCACAGGATCAGGCAAGTCACTGGGGTACATCATCCCGATCGTGAATCGGGTACTGGAAGCCCGCGAGGCTGGCGACCAGAAGAAACGCATACGCGCGATCGTGGTCTACCCCATGAATGCGCTTTGCAATAGCCAACTTGAGGAGCTACAGAAATACCTTGGGCTTGGCTACCCAGACGGGCCGCAAGTTACTTTTGCTCGTTATACAGGCCAAGAGGGTGACGACGAGCGAGAGAAGATAAAAAATAATCCGCCAGATATTTTGCTAACAAACTATGTGATGCTTGAATATATTCTTACCAGGCAGGATACACTTGATCAAAAAGTGATTAGTGATGCCAAAGGTCTTGAGTTCTTAGTACTTGATGAACTCCATACCTATCGAGGCCGCCAGGGCGCTGATGTGGCGCTCTTGGTACGGCGAGTACGCCAGCGACTGAACACCAATCTGCTCTGTATCGGCACCTCGGCCACGATGGCCTCAGAAGGAACTTCCAAGGAGCGAAATGCAACGGTGGCGCAGGTAGCCAGCAAACTCTTTGGCACCTCGATCCCAACAGAACATATCGTCACCGAAACGCTGCAGAGGGTCACTGAAGGCGAACTGCCGAACACGGAGGAGTTGATATCGGCCCTGCAAGCTGATTACTCGGCTACAGCAACGCAAAGGTGGAAAGCAGCTGACCTGCACCAGCACCCCCTAGCTCGCTGGGTTGAGTTAAAGCTTGGCCTGGAGAGAGAAGACGGCTTGATCGCAGGTAAGTGGGTGCGCTGCAAGCCGCACACCTTGCAAGTTGCTAGCAAAGAATTAAGCGATCAGACAGGGCTCAACGAAGAGCAAATTCTGGCCACCCTGCGGGATTTCCTCCTCGCCACCTACAGAGTTGAAGTCGGCCCCAATCGCCGCTTCTTTGCCTTCCGTCTGCATCAATTCGTCTCTGCAGGCGGTGATGTCCACACGACCTTGCAAGCTCCGGGCCAACGCTACCTAACGCTGAAAGCCCAGAAGTATCAACCCAATGCAGATAGGCAGTCGCTGCTATATCCGGTAGCGTTCTGCCGCAGCTGCGGTCAGGAGTTTCACCCAGTCTGGTCCCATCTAAATAACCGAATTCCAGTTCAGATCGATCCACGCGATTTTTCTGATGAATCCAGCCTGCGGGAGAGGGACGTGGTCAACGGCTACTTCATGCCCGACGCCGAAGGGGAATACAACATCGATGATCTAGAAGCAGCAAATTTTCCCGACGGCTGGCTGGAACCCGATAAGAAAGATGAGCTAACTCTGAAACGCAACTTCAGGGAATTTGCGCCAGTCCCCTGCCGCTTTCGGCCCGATGGGGGTGCCAGCAGCGATGGTCTTCCCGGATGGTTCTTGAAGGGCAGCTTCCGCTTTTGCCCATCATGCGGTGTAGAGCACGGGGTAAGAGGGAGTGAGTTCCGCAAGCTTTGCGGTCTTAATTCAGAAGGTCGGAGCTCAGCAACCACCACCTTGAGCCTGGCGGTTCTGCGGCAGTTATTGAGCTTCCCTGCCGATGAGATCCCGGATCAGGCCCGCAAGCTGCTGGCCTTCAGCGACAACCGCCAAGACGCATCACTTCAGGCAGGGCATTTCAACGACTTTGTGCGTGTGTTGCAGCTTCGGGCAGGGCTAGTGGCAGCCCTCAGCGCCCAGCCCGATAAGGAGTTAAGCCTTGAAACCTTGGCACAGGAGACCGAGAAGGCGTTGAGGCTGGAGGCGGGTGACTTCATTGCAATACCCAACGCCAAGCCGAATGTGGAGCAGAGCAATCGCCGCGCCCTGCGTGGGGTGCTGGAGTACCGGCTGATTGTTGATCTGCGCCGAGGCTGGAGGCTCACAAACCCGAACCTCGAGCAGCTGCGGCTGCTTGAGGTTGACTACGCGAACCTGGTGAACTGCGCTGAGGATCAGCCCGACTGGGGCCAGCGACACCCGCTCTTGGCCCAAGCCAGCAGCGAAGAACGCTT
>CAMDVN010000054.1 GCA_945877595.1 Cyanobium sp. NIES-981
CCTGCAGCAGGGGTGCCGGCAGCAGGAACGGTGCCAGTAGCGCTGCCCTTCAGCGCCACGGCCTTCGGGCCTGAGCTGGTGTTTACTGCGGCGCTGCTGGGGTTGATCGTGGTTTGGGCCCGCGAAGGCAAGCTCTGCCCCTTCTCCCAGCCCCTCAGTGGTGTGGTGATCGGGGCAGGTCTCACGGTGTTTGTGGCCCTGGCGGGCCTGCAGGGCAGTGGGGTGCTCAATCCAGCCCTGTCGGTGGCGCAGGCCCTGGGGCAGGGGCCGGACCGGTTGCCGGCCCAGTTGCTGGCGCAGGGATTGGCGGCCCTGCTGGTGTTGGCGGCGGTAGGGCGCCGCGGCCGGAGTGGGGAACGGCCCCGTTAAAACCCTGCTGAGCTTCGGGGGGCCAGGCCATTGGGTACTGAACCTGTTGGGGGAAGGGAATCTCGATGTCCTCTGTCTTGAAGGCGCGCCAGATCGCCGTGTGCACCGCACTGCAGATCCCCACGTTGTCCATTGGGTGGGCAATCCAGAAGCGCACCGAGTAATTGATCGCGCTGTCGCCATAGCTCATCAGCAGGGCCTTGGGGGCAGGTTCTGGCAACACCCCCGTCACGGAGGCGGCGGTCTGCTGCAGCAAGCTCATCACGGTGGCGGGATCATGGTGGTAGGCAGCCCCCACCTTCACCTCGCTGCGGCGAAGCCGATCGGTGCCGGTGTAAGTGGTGGCTTCATCGGTGAAGAACATCTGGTTGGGTATCAGCACTTCGGCGTTGTCGCGGTCCCGCCAAAGCACCGTGGCCCGCAGACCGAGCCGCCGCACTTCACAGGCATCGTCGTTAATGATCAACACTTCGCCCGGGCGCACCGAACCTTCAAACAGCAACCAGATGCCGCTGATGAAATTCGAGAAGATTTCCTTGATGCCAAAGCCCAAGCCGACCGACAATCCGCCGGCAACGGCGATCATGGCGGTGGGATTGATCCCCAGGTGGATGCCGACGGCCAATACGCCCAACCCCACGACCGTGTAACGCAGGATCAACTCCATGGCCTTGCGACTGCTCTCGCTGGTTCCAAGGAGGCGTTTCAGGCTCCAGGCCGCCAGGGCGGCGGGCAGGCTGCTGGCAACCACCACCAGATAGGTGACCCCTAGGGCAACGGCCAGGTTGCCCAGCGTCACCTCCACACGGAAGAGCTGGCCCAGGCTGATCGAAGCCACATCACCCAGGTTGTCGAGCTGGTTGATCGTGGCGATCCCGGCGGCCACCAGGAAGGCCGGGCGCAGCAGCCGTGTTTCCAGGTCATAGAGGGTGACTGGCTCCAGCAGGTTCGAGAGCAGGGGATGGAGCAGGCCGATGGCGGACCAGCCGATTCGCCACCACAGCAAAAACACCACCAGCCCATTGAGCTGACCTACCAGGTCCAGGCCGACCGCCCAGAGGCCCATCAGCAGCGGGGTGAGCATGGGCTTGAGCAAGCGTTGCCAGCGGGGCTGCAGTGCGCCCAGCCAGCGTCGTTCGACGACGCTGGCGAGCACGGCCATGGCGATCACCCCAAGCAGCTGCACCACCACCGCACTGCGCTGCAGATAGCCCAACCAGCCGAGCAGTTCGTCGAACAGTTGCGTCATCGCTTGCCTTCCAGGACCTCAATCACCCCGTTGGCGGTCTTGATGGGGGTGCTTTCTCCAAACACGAGTTCGGTGAGCTTGGTTTGCACCGCGGCGATTCGGGGGTCCTTGAGATGGATCAGCAAGGTGATCTGTTCGGCCTGCCTGGACTGTGCCTGGGAGTGCAGCATGGCTTTCAGCTGCTGGGAGCCTTCCTGGGGCACATCCACGAAGCGATTCACCGGAAGCACCTCCTGGGAGCCCAGGGTGATGTTGCGTTGGACCAGGGGATTGAGGGAAAAATGAGCAAAGGCTTCGGCGGCCCGGCGTTGCTGAGGGCTCGAGTTTTGGCCAAAGGCGATCACCAAGAGCTGGTTGATTGGACTGGCTTCATCCCTAGGGCCATCTGGCAGGGCCGAGACCCCCAGATGGGGGCCCAGGCTGCGGCGCAGTCGTTGCAGATCCATGCTTCGGCAGGTGATCCAATCGAGCCGGCCTGCGATCAATTCTTCAAGCAGCTGCTGTTGGTTGCTGAAGAAGGTGATGCGTTGTTGGTTGGCTGCATTTTGGAGCCATGTGGCCCATCGCACAATCCCGGCGCGCTGCTCAGGACTCAGGGGCCGTTTGGCGGCGGCCTGCACCATTCCTTCGGTGGCCCCGAGGCTGCCAGCGGTCCAATACAACCCCGTCGAGTCAATCGATAGACCCACGCGAATGTTGGCGCTGCTCACCTTGAGCAGCTCCTGCATCGTGGTGGGAGGGCGGCGCAATTTGGCGGCGTTGAAGCAGGCCAACTGGGCCTGCTGCATCACCGGCAGGGCCGTGAGCTGGCCATTGGCGAGTTTCATCCGGCGCAGGGTGGTGGGGCTGAGCTGCTTGAGCACGTCGGGCGGCAGCACCACGGCACGGGTTAGCCCCCCAAGCGCAAGTCGCAAGGCCGTGGAATTGGAGACCAGGAGCAAATCGGGCCCGAGGCCGCTGCCATTGCGGCGGCTTAGCTCGTTTTCGAGGTCGCGTTCCGGATAAAACTGAAGCACAAAGCGGACCCCTGGATTGATCCGCCGAAAATCCTGCTCAATGCGGTGAAAGGCCAGGCTGATTGCCTGTTGGTCATCGGCCCTGTTGCGTTGGTCTTCGCGCAACCCCACATACATGTAGAGGATGGTGCTGAGCCCGCCGCTCTCATTGCCGCTCTCGCTGCCACTCACGCTGCCGCTCACGTGGTCGGAACCGTCGCTTAAGTGACTGTCAACGTTGCTTCCGCAGCCTGAAAGGGCCAGCACCAGGCCCAGGGAGGCAGGCCAGGCCCTGCGGCCTGGCCTGCGGGGGACCTCAGTCCTCCGGGTAGAGCAATTCGGCCAATTCATCGGCATCCACGTCATAAACCCGGGCCAGGGTTGTTTCGATTGCGCTGGTCACCACGTCTGGTAGGAACCGCATGGCATTGAGAGCATCATCAACGATGTCGTCGCTGAGCAGCTTGTCGCCGCCAAGTTTTTCATCGTTGATCACCGCCATCACCCAGCTCTGGTAGGCCGTGACCAAATCGGCAAACTCGAGTTCCGGGTCGTTGAGGTCTAGGGCCATTGGGCCTTGCTCCAGTGAGGATGTACCAGCAGTTTGCCGAGCCGTGGGGCTTTGGCCATTGTTTGGATCACCGCCAGTTGCATCACCGCCAGTTGCATGACCGTCAGCCAACCGGATCCCGCTGCTTTGCAAGCCACCCTGTTCGATTTCGCTACGGCGGAGCTGGTGCGTCAGCACCGCACTAGCTTCCAGCCCCACTGGACGGCCGAGAGTTGGGCCAAGCTGCTGATCTGGCTGGCCCTCAACTGCGGCTGTAGTGGTGATCGCGACAGCCTTGAGGCTTTTGCCGCAGCACTGGGCCCGCTGCAAACGGCCCGGATGCGGCGGCTGTTCTTTGAGCGTGAGCTCGAAGACCTTGATCTCAAGCTCATGGCTGATCCCGCCGAGCAACAGGTGCTGGTGCTGCCGCGGGGGCCTGGCGCCGTGCTCCAGCTCGAGGCGGTGGGCCAGGCCATCGAGCTGGTCGGGCTCACCGATCGGCTGGTGGCCGACCGTTGCCTTTGGCAGAGCCTCGATGCTGTGGTGGCCATTCCCTGGCGCAAGGATGGCGCCGCAGCCATGCAGGAGCCGCAGCCATGAACCTGATTGGCCGTTATCGCAATGCCGGTTTTGAGGCCCTGGCCGATGGGGTGCTGGCCTTTTTTGAACGACGCACGGATTTGCAAACCCCCGGCGTGGCCTTTGGCCCTGGAGCCGGCACCCAGCAGGCCCATGGGGCCGGACTCGGACTCGGACTGGGACTCGGACTCGGACTGGGACTCGGACTCGAAGCCGAGCCCGCCAAAATCTCAACCGACATCAGCCTGGTGGCGATCGATCGCAGTGACCCTGAAGCCTTTGCCCTGGCCGAGGTCATGGTGCGGGGGGTCACGGCTGGGCTCCATCGCTACCTCGAGGAGAGGCCCCTGTGGCGGCAGTGCAGCCCGCAGCAAAGTCTGTTTGTGAACCCGATTTTCAATCTGCAGCGCTACGCCCCGGGGGAGGGCTTCAAGAGCTGGCACTGCGACTGGACGATCAGCGATGAGGCCACCGAACCGGTGCATCGGGTGCTGGCCTGGATCCTCTATTGCAATGACGTGCCTGAGGGGGGGACCGAGTTCCACTGGCAAGACCACCACGAGGCGGCTGAGCGCGGCAAGCTCGCGATTTTTCCAGCGGGCCTCTCCCACATCCACCGCGGCCGGGTGAGCCACACCCACACCAAAACGATCGCCACCGGCTGGATCAACGCCGGTCGCCAAGAGGATTACCTGGCCCGATTGGCCCAGTAGCCCATCGGCAAGCCCTCGCGATCAGTAACGACCGTGGTCGTCCTCCCCTGGACCTCGGCCGGTGGGCGCCGTTGGGTTGGCCATGGGCCGTTGAAGCCCACTGCAGAGGGGCTTTGAGACCATGGGCTGATCGCCCCGCCCCCGCCCATCCTGTGACCGAGGCCTCTGCCGCCACTCCAGACGCCACTCCAGAGGCCACTCCAGCCCCTAGCCCCGCGCCTGAAGCCGCCCTGCCCAAGACCTACGACCCATCCGGGACCGAGAGTCGCTGGCAGCAGGCCTGGGAGCAGAGCGGCGCCTTTCACCCCGATCCCGCAGCGGCGGGTGAGCCGTTTGCGGTGGTGATCCCGCCGCCCAACGTGACCGGCAGCTTGCACATGGGCCATGCCTTCAACACGGCCCTCATCGACACGATCGTGCGCTTCCAGCGTTTGGCGGGTAAGAACGTGCTCTGCCTGCCTGGCACCGACCACGCCTCGATCGCCGTGCAAACGATCCTTGAGAAGCAGCTCAAGGCCGAGGGGACGCGCAAGGAAGACCTGGGCCGCGAGGCTTTCCTGGAGCGAGCCTGGGCCTGGAAGGCCCAGAGCGGCGGCACGATCGTGGGGCAGCTGCGGCGGCTTGGATATTCGGTCGACTGGCAGCGTGAGCGCTTCACCCTCGACGGGGGCTGCAGTGCGGCGGTGGTTGAGGCCTTCAACCGGCTGCATGAGCAGGGCCTGATCTATCGGGGTGAATACCTGGTGAACTGGTGCCCCGCCTCGGGCTCGGCGGTGAGCGATCTGGAGGTGGAGATGAAGGAGGTGGACGGCCATCTCTGGCATTTCCGCTATCCCCTCAGCGATGGCCCCGCCGCCGGGGGCACCACCCACCTGGAGGTGGCCACCACCAGGCCCGAAACCCTGCTGGGCGACACGGCGGTGGCGGTGAACCCCAAGGACCCTCGCTATGCGTCCCTGGTGGGCCTCACCCTCACCCTGCCGCTGGTAGGGCGCCAGATTCCAATCGTGGCCGACGAGCACGTCGATGCCGAGTTTGGAACGGGGTGTGTCAAGGTCACCCCCGCCCACGACCCCAACGACTTTGCGATCGGTCAGCGCCACAACTTGCCCCTGATCACGGTGATGGCCAAAGACGGCACCATGAACCAGGCCGCAGGCCGTTTTGCCGGGCTCGACCGCTTTGAAGCCCGCGAGGCCGTGGTGGCGGCCATGGAGGCTGAAGGCTTTCTGGTCAAGGTGGAGCCCTATCGCCACAGCGTGCCCTTCTCGGATCGGGGCAAGGTGCCGGTGGAGCCCCTGCTCTCCACCCAGTGGTTTGTCAAAACCGAGCCGCTGGCGGCCCGCTGCCGTGAGGCCCTGGATCCCCCCGGTGGAGATCCGGCCCAGCCCCACTTCGTGCCCGAGCGCTGGAGCAAGGTCTATCGCGATTGGCTCACTGGCATTCGTGACTGGTGCATCAGCCGCCAGCTGTGGTGGGGGCACCGGATCCCGGCCTGGTTTGTGGTGAGCGAAACCGGTGGCGCCATCACCGACACCACCCCCTATGTGGTGGCCCGCAGCGAGGTCGAGGCGCGCGCCAAAGCCCACGTCCAGTTTGGTGGTGGCACCCATGTCCACCCCCTGGTGCTCGAGCAGGACCCCGACGCCCTCGACACCTGGTTCTCCAGCGGGCTATGGCCGTTCTCCACCCTGGGCTGGCCCGATGCCGAAGCCGCCGATCTGGCCCGCTGGTACCCGACCAGCGTGCTGGTGACCGGTTTCGACATCATCTTTTTCTGGGTGGCCCGCATGACGATGATGGCCGGCGCTTTCACGGGGCAGATGCCCTTCAAGGACGTCTACATCCACGGTTTGGTGCGCGATGAGCAGAACCGCAAGATGAGCAAATCGGCGGGCAACGGCATCGACCCCCTGCTGTTGATCGAGCGCTATGGCGCCGATGCGCTGCGCTTTGCCCTCGTGCGCGAGGTGGCCGGCGCTGGCCAAGACATCCGTCTCGACTACGACCGCAAATCCGATACCTCAGCCACGGTGGAGGCTTCGCGTAACTTCGCCAACAAGCTCTGGAATGCCAGCCGCTTTGCCCTGATCAACCTCGGCGGCGAAACACCGGCCAGCCTGGGCGAGCCCGATCCAACGGCCCTGCAGCTGGCCGACCGCTGGATCCTGTCGCGGCTGGCCCGGGTCAACCGGCAGACCGCCGAGCGCTATGGCAGCTATGGCCTGGGAGAAGCCGCCAAGGGGCTCTATGAATTTGCCTGGAATGATCTTTGCGACTGGTATCTGGAGTTGATCAAGCGGCGTCTCTACGTGGGCGCTGATCTCGATGCCGTGGCCCGCGAGGCGGCGCTCGCCGATCAGCGCACGGCGCGGCAGGTGCTGGCCAAGGTGCTGACGGAGCTGCTCGTGATGTTGCACCCCTTGATGCCGCACCTCAGTGAGGAGCTTTGGCATGGGCTTACGGCTGAGCCCCAGGGCACGTTTCTGGCCCTGCAGCGTTGGCCCAGGTTCAACAGCGCCCAGCTCGATGGTCCGCTCGAAGAGGCCTTTGCCGAGTTGATCGAGGCCATCCGGGTGGTGCGCAACCTGCGCGCCGTGGCGGGCCTGAAGCCATCACAGAGCGCGCCCGTGCAGTTCATCAGCGGGCGCCCTGAGCTGGCGGCGGTGTTGCGCCAGGCCAGGGCCGACATCACCGCCCTCACCCGTGCCGAACGCGTCGAGGTGCTGAGCCCCGAGCAGGCCGATGCGGCCCGCAGCGCCGCCGGTGGCCAGCGGGCCCTGGCGGGGGTCAGCGGAGAGCTGCAGGTGGTGTTGCCGATTGAGGGCCTGGTGGATCTTGACGCCCTGCGCAGCCGGCTTGAAAAAGACATCGCCAAGGCCGACAAAGAGATCGCTGGCCTTGCTGGCCGCCTGGCCAATCCCAACTTTGCCGGCAAGGCTCCGCCTGAGGTGGTGGCTGAATGCCGCGCCAATCTTGCGGAGGCTGAGGCCCAGGCCCAGCTGGCCCGCGAGCGTTTGGCTGACCTGGCCGACTGAGGCAGGCGTGGGCGATTCCTTCTGGATGCCAAGCCAATGCTATGGAGACGCCACAGAGACAACGATTTTGCCCTGGATGTCTCCTTGCTCAAGCATCGTGTGTGCAGTGCGAAACGAGTCTTCGCTAAAGGTATTGATTGCCGTGATTGCGGGAGGTTTGATATGACCCGTTTCCAGCAATTGCATGAGGGCATCCAGCTTTTGCTGGTAGATCGGCCAGTCTTTGGGCCCGCCAAACAATGCCCGGGCTGCTAAAAACTCAAAGTGAAAGCTTGCTGATCTGGCGAAGAGGGGGCTTTGTCTGCCGTTGAAAAGGTCGAGATTGAAATCGCTAGGTTCTTCGACAATCGAGACGACGCAACCCTCAAAGCCAATGACGCGACAGCAGAGGCGCTTCATGTCATCACCTGCAAAGTCAAAGGCCGCATTCACAGGTTTGCCGCCGTTGACCGCTTTGATCCGTTCTTCAAGCTCCTCAAGTGATCGCTGTTTGTAGCGAATAATTTGTTTTGCAGGAACCCCAAGCTCCTCCTCGAGGTAATTCGCACTCCGATCACCCCCAGCGGTTGCGACAATGGATGTCACGCCCAGGGAGTGACACAATTGAATGGCCATGGAGCCAACCCCTCCCGAACCTCCGGCAATAAAAACTGAATCACCGGCTTGAACCTTTGCTTTGTTGACGACCGACTCATGGGCGGTCAATCCAGCCAGGGGGATTGCGGCGGCCTGGGCAAATGAAAGGTTTGACGGTTTCTTGCAGACAAAACAAGTGGATACACAGACGTATTCAGCGTATGAGCCATTGCTTTTGGGCCCTCCCAGGTAGGCGCACACCTCGTCACCCGGCCGGAAATCATCAACGCCTTGCCCGATTGCGTCGATAACACCAGCCAGATCTTGGCCGAGAATTGTCGGCAGATCACCGCCAAATTGACCCTGCCTTATTTTGTAATCAACTGGGTTGATTGCGGTCGCATAAATGGCGATGCGAACTTCGCCAGCTCCGGGCTCTGGCTTCTGTCGACAAGCGGTTTGGAGTGCCTCAACGCCGCCAAATGAATTGATTTCAATCACTTGCATCATGGCGTGGAGTCCCTGGGGGAATGGGGTTTGAGCTTGCGGTGTGGCGATCGGGCCCCGGGGGCCATGCAGACTTAGAAAGCCAGCCGTGACGAGATGAATTGATCTATCACGATGAGCTGGTCTATCACGATGAATTGGTTTATCATGATGATCTGGTGTATGATTTCGTCAATTTCAAGCTCGCCAGCCTAAGCATCGTTCACGGTGGTTTGCCGCCATTCTGTGGAGCAGGGGGCCACGATGCTGTGGCGCTTAGCAGAACGGGGGGCGTGTGATTCAGGTTGAACGGCTCTGCAAGACCTACCGGGTGGCGGCCAAGCAACCCGGCCTGGCGGGCACGCTGCGCCATTTTGTGAACCGCCGCAGCCGTGAGGTGTCGGCGGTGCGCGAGCTCAGCTTTCGGCTGGAGCCCGGCGAGATGGTGGGTTTTCTGGGCGCCAATGGCGCCGGCAAAACCACCACCCTCAAGATGCTCTGCGGCCTCATTCACCCCAGCAGCGGTCTGGTGCGGGTGGCCGGGTATGAGCCGCAGCGGCGCCAGCGGGCTTTTTTGGAGCAGATCACCCTGGTGATGGGCCAGAAGCAGCAGCTCATCTGGGATCTGCCACCGCTCGATTCGTTGCGGGTGAATGCGGCGGTCTACGGCCTGGGTGACGCCGAGGCGCAGCGGCGCATCACCGAGCTGGCCGAGATGCTTGAACTGGGCGAAGAGCTCACCCGCCCGGTGCGCAAGCTCTCCTTGGGGCAGCGCATGAAGGCCGAGCTGCTGGCGGCTCTGCTGCACCGGCCGTCGGTGCTGTTCCTCGATGAACCCACCCTGGGTCTCGATGTGAATGCCCAGGCACGGGTGCGCAGCTTTCTGGCCGATTACAACCGCCGCACCGGCGCCACGGTCCTGCTCACCAGTCATTACATGGCCGACATCACCGCCCTCTGCCCCAGGGTGTTGTTGATCCACCAGGGGGCGCTGTTTCACGACGGTGCGCTCGATGCGCTCGCCGCTCGCCTGGCCCCCTGCCGGCAGGTGCGCTTGGAGCTGGCCAAGCCAGCGGCCCCGGAGGCCTTGGCGCCCTATGGCGAGCTCGAGTCTTGTGAGGGCCAGGCCGTGCGGCTGCTGGTGCCCCGTGAGCGGCTCACCACCGTGGTAGCCGAGCTGCTGGCCCGCTTTGAGGTGCTGGACCTGGAGGTGAGCGACCCGCCGATCGAGGAGCTGATCGGCGGACTGTTTCAGCAGGCAGCGGTCCCATGTTGAGCCGCAGGCGCCCCTGGGCCGTGGCGCGGGCCCTGCTGGGCAATCAGTACGCCTTGATGCTCGAGTATCGGGCCGAGATCGCGCTTTGGGCCCTGTCGGGGTCGCTGCCGTTCATCATGTTGGCCCTGTGGAGTGAGGCTCCCGCCGGCGCAGCCCTGGGGCTGGGGCCTGAGGGCCTGGATCGCTATTTCCTCAGCGCTTTTCTGGTGCGGCAGTTTTCAGTGGTCTGGGTCGTGTTTGCTTTTGAAGAGGATGCCCTCTTGGGGCGCCTCTCGCCCTACCTGCTGCAGCCCCTGCACCCGCTGTGGCGTTACCTGGCCGCCCACCTGGCCGAGCAGCTCACGCGTTTGCCGTTTGCAGCGGCGATTGTGGCGGTGTTTTTTGCGGTGAATCCAGCAGCGTTTTGGCTGCCGCATCCAGGCCGGTTTGTGCTGGCCTGGATGGCCACCCTGTTGGCTTTTGGGATCGCCTTTTTGCTGCAGAGCCTGATTGCCGCCCTGTGTTTTTGGAGTGAAAAGGCCAGCGCCCTGGAGCGGTTGCTGTTTGTGCCGTTTCTGTTTTTCTCGGGCCTGTTGGCCCCCTTGGCGGCGTTTCCGCCGGCGGTGCGGGCGGCGGCGCTGTGGACGCCCTTTCCCTATTTGATTGATTTCCCGGCGCGGCTGCTGGCCGGTTTGCCGGTTCCATTGGCAGCGGGTTTTGGCGCCCAGCTGGCCTGGATTGCCCTGTTGCTGCCCCTGGTGCTGCTGCTTTGGCGCGCCGGTGTGCGGCGTTACACCGCGATGGGAGCCTGAGATGGGTCGCTACTGGCTCACCCTGCGGCGCTTCTGGGGCACGGCCCTGGCCGGGCAGCTCGAGTACCAGCTCAATGTGCTGATCGACCTGCTGGCCATGGCCGCCAACCTGGCGGGCAGCCTGTTCATTCTGTCGCTGTTTTTCATCCCCGCCGATGGTTCTGCGGCAGGTGCCGACGCAGTCCGGCGGCTGGGCGGCTGGAGCTGGGAGGAAGCCTTGGTGGTGCAGGGGGTCTACACCCTTCTCGATGGGGCGGCCAGCACCTGGCTGCGTCCCAACCTGGGCGCAATCGTGACCCACGTGCGCGAGGGCACGCTCGATTTCGTGCTGCTCAAGCCGATCGACAGCCAGTTTTGGCTCTCGAGCCGCACCCTTGCCCCGGCGGGTCTCAGTGAGATGGCCCTCGGCGTGGGCCTGATCCTTTGGGCCGCGCCGCGGGCGGGGGCCCAGCTGCAGCCCGTCGCTTTGGCGGTGGCGGCCCTGATGCTGCTGGCGGGCTTGGTGATCCTCTATTCGCTCTGGTTCCTGCTCGCGGCCAGCAGCATCTGGTTTGTGAAGACCTGGAATGCCACCGAGGTGCTGCGCGCTGCCCTCACCGCTGGCCGTTTCCCGGTGAGCGCCTATCCGCCGGGGCTGCGACTGCTGCTCACCCTGGTGCTGCCGGTGGCCTTTTTGACCACCGTGCCCGCTGAGGCCATCCTGGGGCGGGCCACACCGACCCTGGTGGGCGCGGCGCTGGTGATGGCCCTGGTGAGCTTCAGTCTCAGCCGGGCGTTTTGGCGTTTTGCCCTGCGCTACTACACCTCAGCCTCGAGCTGAGCCCGGCTGACGGCCGAGCCACCCAGGTGTGGGCGGCCGTAGGTTTTTGGGATCGTCTCTTTGGTTTGGAGCCTGCCCGTGCCGCTGCCGTTCGGGTTGGATGCCGCCGCCTTCGACGGGCTGCTCGAGGCCCTGCGCTCTCCGCTGGGGGCGCTGGCCTTTGTGCCGCTCTATGCCCTCTGGGTGACCCTGCTGCTGCCGGGGGTGTGGGCCTCAATGTTGGCGGGTGCGCTGTATGGCACCGCCTGGGGCAGTGTGCTGGTCTTTGTGGGGGCCTGCCTGGGGGCCGAGGCGGCCTTTCTGTTGGGGCGCACCTGGCTGCGGGAGTGGGCCCGGCGGCGGCTGGCGGGGGTGCCCAAACTGCAGGCGATCGAGCAGGCCGTGAGCCGCGAGGGGCTGCGCCTGGTGCTGCTGACCCGCCTCTCACCGGCGTTCCCCTTCAGCCTGCTCAACTTCGCCTACGGGCTCAGCGAGGTGAGCCTGCGTGACTACACGATTGGGCTAATCGGCATCCTGCCCGGCACGGTTCTGTTTTGTGGCCTGGGGGCCCTGGCCGGCGATGTGGCCGGCTTCGGGGCCGTGCTCTCTGGCGAGGCGGATGCCAGCACCTGGGCCCTGCGCATCGTGGGCCTGGGGGCCACGGTGGCGGTGGTGGCCCTGGTGGGGCGGGCAGCCCGGCAGGCGCTGCAGGGGGTTGATCAGTCTTGATCGGATCAGTCTTGATTTGATCAGTCTTGATCAGGGTTGGGAAGGGACCAGTCCCGTAGGGCGGCGATCAACACAAACCAGGCCAAGCGCAGCCGCGCCAGCGGGCCGGGCTGGGCCGCCAGCTCGCTGTATTTGGCCCGGCCACATTCGGTTTTGATTCGGCGCCTGATCCAGGGATTGGTCATGGGCTGCTGGTTGATTCCTCAGGTGGCTGGTGGGATGGCTGGTGGGCTGGCTGGCGGGGAGGATGGGGTCTCCCTCTGAGCTCATCATGGTTCGCTCCTTTGCCGTTCTCACCCCTTTGCTGATCGGCCTGTTGGGGGGCGCCGCCATGGTCACCGCCCCCGTGGTCACCGGCCCTGTGGTCGCCGCCCCTGTGGGTGCGCCTGGTGTGGGTGCGCCTGGCACCCCGGCGACCCGCCGCGCCGTAACCCCTGGCGTGGGGGCCCCCGGCGTGGGTGTCCCCGGTGTGGGTGCCCCCGGCACTCCGGCGACCCGCCGCGCCGTAACCCCTGGGGTGGGTGCTCCTGGGGTTGGGGTGCGGCCGGCGGCGGGGCCTGGGGTTGGCCCCAATGTGGGCGGTCCGATCAACCGTCCTGGGGTGCGCTGATCGCGCCCTCCAGCAAGCTCAGCAGGCCGCTCTCGTCGAGCACCGGCACGCCGAGGCCTTCGGCCTTGCTGAGCTTGCTACCGGCCTCATCGCCGGCCACCACGTAGCTGGTCTTCTTGCTCACGGAGCCGCTCACCTTGCCGCCAGCCGCTTCGATGCGTGCGGCGGCCTGGCTGCGGCTCAGGCTGGGCAGGGTGCCCGTGAGCACAAAGGTGCGGCCTGCCAAGGGAGCAGGGCCATGGGCGCCAGAGCCCTGCCGCTCAGCTTCGCTGGCGGCCAACGCAAACCCGCATGCCGCGATCTCCTCCAAGAGCCGCCGGTTGGCGCCGGTGGCCAGCCACTGCCGCAGGGATTCGGCGATCGTGGGTCCGATCCCCTCCACGGCGGTGAGCTGCTCGGGGCTTTCGGCCGCGGCGCTGGCCAGCTCGACCATGGAGCCGAAGGCCCGCGCCAGGGCCTTGGCGTTGACCTCGCCCACGTGGTGGATTCCCAGGCCATAGAGCTGGCGATGCCAGGGCTTGGCCTTGGAGGCCTCCAGGGCCAACACCAGGTTGGCGGCTGATGTCTCGCCCATGCGCTCAAGGCTGGCCAGCAGGGCCGCATCGAGCCGGTAGAGATCGGCGATCGAGCCCACCAGGCCCCGATCCACCAGTTGCTCGATCAGCTTGCCGCCCAGGCCATCCACATCCAGCGCCCCCTTGCTGACCCAGTGGCGCAGGGAGCCCCGCAGGATCGCCGGGCAGGACGAGTTGACGCAGCGGGTGGCCGCTTCGCCGTCTTCCCGCACCAGTTCGGAGCCACATTCGGGGCAGGCTCGGGGCAGGGCCAGTGGGGTGGCACCGGCTGGGCGCAACTCGGCCAGCACCCGCACCACCTCGGGGATGATTTCGCCGGCCTTGCGCACCACGATCGTGTCGCCGGCGTGCAGGTCGAGCTCGGCGAGGCGGTCGGCGTTGTGGAGGGTGGCCCGGCTCACCGTGGTGCCGGCCAGGGGCACTGGTTCGAATTCAGCCACGGGGGTGACCACCCCGGTGCGCCCCACCTGGCAGCTCAGGCGCAGCAGCCGGCTGGGGCTTTCTTCGGCGGCGTATTTCAGCGCAATGGCCCAGCGGGGCGCCTTTTGGGTGAATCCAGCGTCGGCCTGCAGGCGCAGGTCGTTGAGCTTCACCACCACCCCATCGGTCGCGTAGGGCAACAGGCGTCGACGGCTGTCCCACTGCGCAAAGAAGGCCTCCACGGCGGCCAGGTTGGGGCAGAGCGCTGCATTGGGATTCACCCTGAAGCCCACGGCCTGCAGCCACTGCAGGGCCTCCCACTGGCTGGTGGGGCGCGGTGGATTGGTGGGTTGCCAGTCGTCGGGGAGGTGCAGGGTGTAGGCAAAGAAATCAAGCCGCCGGGCCGCCACCACCTTGGGGTCGAGCTGGCGCAGGGTGCCGGCGCAGGCGTTGCGGGGGTTGGCAAAAAGGGCGTCGCCGCGCTCGCTCCGCTCGGTGTTGATCGCCGCAAAGGTGCCGTCGGGGATCAGGGCTTCACCCCGCACCTCCACCCAGGCCGGCGGTTGCTCGAGCTGCAGCCGCAGGGGCACCGCGGTGATCGTGCGCACGTTGGCGGTGATCTCCTCACCGCGCTGGCCGTCGCCGCGGGTGGCGGCCCTCACCAACACGCCGTGTTCGTAGCTGAGGGCTAGGGCGTTGCCGTCGATCTTGAGCTCGGCCACCAGGGGGAGCTCGGGCAGGGCTCCGTGGGCACTGGCGGTCTCGCGGTCGAGCACCTTGAGCAGCCGGCCATACCAGGCCTCCAGCTCGGCCATCGAGAAGGCGTTGTCGAGGCTGAGCAGGCCAATGCGGTGCTCGACGCTTTGGAAGCCCTCAGCCGGAGCGCCTCCCACCCGCTGGGTGGGGCTGTCGGGGGTTTGCAGCTCCGGGTGGGCGCTCTCCAGCTCGAGCAGTTCGCGGTAAAGCCGGTCGTAGACAGGATCCTCCATCTCGGGAGCATCCAGTACGTAATAGGCATGGGCGGCGCGGTTGAGCAGGGCGCGCAGTTCGGAAGCGCCCAGTTCGGAAGCGCGGCGACCAGGGGCCGGGTCCGGCTGTTGTTGAGACATGGTCGATAAGCTCCTCAGAGCGGCGCTCTTCTCTGCCCCGGGCCGGGAAGCAGCCAGGTCTTGAACGGTTGCTCAGGCAAAAGCCAACGCTCGGGCAAAAGCCAAGGCCCGTGCCAAAGCCAACGCCCGTGCCAAGGCCCCTGCCGAGGCCGGTTGCTCAGGTTGAGAAGCGGCATCTTGAGAGGCGGCATCTTGACAAGCGGTATCGCCGGGATCAGGCGGCGCTGAGCTTGGTGATCCGATCAACCCGCCACTGCTCCTCGATTTTCACGAACGTGAAGTCGAGGGGCAGTTCTTCGTTGCCCTCGCTCTTGAGCTTCACGGTGAGGATGATCTGGCCCTCCTCAAGCCGTGGTCGGCCCGATTTGAGGTTGCGGAATTTGTTGAGTTGCAGGCCGACCAGAAAGCGGATGAACTGCTGCCGGTTCACATGGGAGCGGTAGTTCTTGGTGGTTAGCAGGTAGGCCCCATCCACCTGGCCACTGGCCACCTGGGTGAAGAACTGCTTGAGCAGGGGATTGATGCCGCGGGCGCTGAGCACCAGCTTCACGGCCGAGATCGTCCAGTAGAGGAGCAGGGCTCCGGCTCCGGCCAGCAGCGCCTTGGAGCCGATCTCACGGGTCAGAACCCAGTCCATCGCGCCGTTTCAGCAAGAAGTGGCCCA
>CAMDVN010000055.1 GCA_945877595.1 Cyanobium sp. NIES-981
TGGGATCGACATAATCAGCGATCGGATCCCTGATGAGACCACGATCCTGACCTTCCGCCATCTGCTGGAAAAGCACGATCTCGGCCAACAGATTTTCCAGGTGGTCAAAGGCCATCTCAAGGCCAACGGCATGGCCATGAAGCAGGGCACGATTATCGATGCCACTTTGATCGCCGCTCCCAGTTCCACCAAGAACAAGACCAATGAACGGGATCCTGAGATGCACCAGACCAAGAAAGGTAACCAGTGGTACTTCGGGATGAAGGTCCACATCGGCGTGGATAGCGAGAGCGGCCTAATCCACTCAGTGGAAACCACGGCTGCTCATGTGCATGACCTCACCCCAGCCGCTGATCTCCTGCACGGCGAGGAAACCGTGGTCTATGCGGATGCTGGCTACCAGGGAATTGGGAAGCGAGAAGAGATGCAAGGCCGGGGGATCGGTTTCCGCGTTGCCATGCGACCAGGGAAGCGTCGAGTACTGCCTGACACGCCGGAGGGCCGATTGGATGATCTGGTCGAAACCGCCAAAGCGCATATTCGCGCCAAAGTAGAGCATCCGTTTCGGGTGATCAAACAGCAGTTCGGCTTTCAGAAGACACGACTGCGGGGAATGCTCAAGAACCGCTGCAAAGTGAATGTGCTGGCCGCCCTCTCGAACCTATTTATGGCACGTCGCAGGTTGCTATGCAGTTCGTGATCGGAGGATTGGTGTGCCCATTGTGGGCAAGTATTCCCCCAAGTAAACCAATTTTAGTTGCCGTGAAGGTGAAATCAGGCCTATGAAGCCTCAGATCCCCCAGAAATTGTTCATTCCGAGCAAATCGCAAGCTTGGACCCTCTTTGAGGTCTCGTTGCCCAGAGGTTCCTTAAGACCTGATACGTCAGTTGCCTGGATTTACTTTTAAAAGCAAGGTTAATCTGCGCCTTGGAAATGACAGGCCATTTTTCCACTCTGCTCACACCCATGTTTGGTCAGTCGGGCCTCGTGTATGAGACCAGAAGAAGGGACATGGCCTCCTCGGTGGTGAGGTCCTTGCAGACCACCAGGGGATCCAGCTCGACCTGGGCGGCCAGCATGCGATCAAACGCATCGCGGTGGGCTTGGTTGTTGTTACCCGCCCGCATTCCGTGGGTCAACTCAGGCAGATCAGCGATGGCATCGTTAATCTCGCGCAGCTTGCCCTGGTGGTGCTTCAAGCATTGTTGAACTTGTTCCTTAGGTGGTCGCTGAAACGGTCACTCAGTTCACGACCACCAAGACCAGGGAATCGTCGCTCCGATGGCTCCACTCTGCGAAGGCGGCTTACCCCCCAACCTGGAGGTGAGCCTTGGCTGTGTTTGATCGTCTGATTGTGTTCAACCACCGCGTTCAAGCACAAGTAAGACTGCCCGGCGGGTGCTGTCTGCAGCGAGCAAGGCCGTCAGTAGCCGCAGCATCCAGATCAATCGACTCTCAGGGACTCTGTCAAGCCGGGCGGCGGACCAGCGGGCCGCTAGGCCCGCTGCACCACCAAGCAGCAGCGCCACTGGCCAGAAGCCCCGGCCATCGGTGACGAACGTTGGCGCTGCTACAACGGAGGAAACCAGCACCGCCAGGGTGCTTAGGCGGATCGCCAGATGCACCGGCTGATGTAGCAGGCGGACCATCAGGGGCACCATGATCAGACCGCCACCCACCCCCAGCAGTGCCGTCGCCAGTCCGGCTACAGCCCCGACGGCGACAAGACCCACCAGGGTCGGGCCTGTGGCAAGTCCAGCATTGTTGGGTCGGTCAATGATCGGTCGGTCAGCGGACGGCCGCAGCACCGCGCAGAGCACGGCGTACAGGCCTGCCTGCAGACTCAGCAGTAGAGCAGCACTCCAACCGCGACCCATGGGGCTGAGCCCACCGGACGTCGCCGCAGCGCCGATGACGATCGCAAGACTGGATGCCAGCGGCAAACTTCGGCTGCGCAGGTGACTCCAGCTGCCACCAAGGGTCGTGGGAACGATCGCCAGGCTGCTGGTCGCCAACGCCTGGTGAGGATCCAGGCCGAGCAACAGCAGAAGCGGCGAGAAAATTAGGCCTCCACCGATGCCCAACAGGCCTGACAGCAGCCCGGCCAGGAACCCCAAGGGCACCAGCTGCAGCAGACTCCAGAGCGTGAGCTCCACAGCCCTCCTGATGGCATTGGGTTCACCATCTTCGCCGATCGATGGGCCGTGGAACGGGTGCGTCTGCCCCGCAGCCAACTGAGCAGAACCCGGTAGAGGCCCCGCGATGGCAGCTGCTCGGCTCTGACCCATCCGTGGCCGTCAGTTCGTCCGAGGCACAGGTGGCGGGGTGACGACGGGCAGCCATAGGGCCAGGACAGACCCCAGCAGCAGCACGGTCGCCAGGGCCGCCAGGGCGAGGTTGTCGCCGCCAGGGCTCAGCATCAGCCGGCCCATCACGATCGGCGCAAGGAAACCGCCGATGTTGCCCACCGAATTGATCCAGGCGATGCCGCCCGCCGCCGCCCGGCCCCCCAAGAACTGCGATGGAATCGTCCAGAACGGCCCCAGACAGGAGAACGTTGAGGCCGTAGAGACGCTGATCAGGACCAAGCGGATCACGCCGCTCCCAGCAATCGCCAGGCCCAGCGACACGGCTGCCACCGCCAGGGGCAACGCCACATGCAGCCGCTGCTCGCCGCGCCGATCTGCGGAGGCGCCCATCCACAACATGGCGACCACCGCCAGGGTGTACGGAACCGCGCTCAGCAGATTGGCCAGCACCGGCGAGTTCAGCGTTGGGGGCAGGGACTCGCCGACAAAGCGGGGGATCCAGAAGCTAAAGCCGTAGAAACCGGTGGCGATCGCCATGTAGAGCATGCCCAGCAGCCAAAGCCGCGGCTGGCGCAGGCCCGCCAGCAGGCCATGCACGTGACGGCCGCTGCCCTGGAGCTGGCGTTGTTCCTGTTGCAGCACCTCCTCCAGAGCGGCGGCCTCATCAGCTGCCAGCCAGGGCGCCTGATGCGGTCGGTCGGGCAGGCGCCGCAACACCACGAAGGCCAGCACAATCGCCGGCACGGCCTCGAGCAGGAACAGCCAGCGCCAGCCGGCCAGGCCGCCCAGGCCATGCAGCGACAGCAATCCCGCCGAGATGGGCCCGCCTAGCAGGCCCGCCATCGGGATCGCCAGCATGAAGCCCGCCAGAGTGCGGGAGCGCTGCGCCGCCGGTACCCACTGGCTGAGGTAGAGCACGATGCCGGGAAAGAAGCCCGCCTCCGCCACACCCAGCAGCAGGCGCAGGCCATTGAACTGCTGGGCGCTGGTCATGAAAGCCATCAGGCCCGCCACGAGTCCCCAGCTCAGCAGAATCCGGCTGATCCAGCGGCGGGCACCCACCCGCTCGAGGATCAGATTGCTGGGAATTTCGAACAGCACATAGCCCAGGAAGAAGATGCCGGCGGCAAAGCCATAGCTCGCTGTGGTGAGCCCCAGGTCTTTGCTCACCCCGGCGGCGGCAAAGGAGATGTTGACCCGGTCGAGATAGGCGACCAGATACAGCAGAAATAGGAACGGCAGCAGGTGCCGGTGGATGGCGATCAGGGCACGATCCAGGGAGGAGGAGCTCAGGGACACCCGGGTGCGGGATCAAGAGTGTCCAGTTTCACCACGTTTGCCTGCTTTGCCAACAGCGATAACAGCCCCCGTGCTCAAGGGAGGGCTTGCCCCAGGCCGCCTGCCGGGTCGGCTGGGGGTGGCATTGGCATGAAGAATTGGGCCGCACCCTCCTCGGGATGCTGGAAGGGATCACGGGAAGGGATAACTGGAAGGGATCAAGGGATACGCCTGACACCACACAAACGCAGGGCAAACGTCGCACCATTGCCCGGTGTTGAATGGACCCCGATGACACCGCCATGGCGTCGCGCGATCGCCTGGGCGATGGCAAGTCCTAGGCCAGTGCCTCCATGCTGACGGCTGCGGGCAGAATCGAGCCGATGGAACCGCTCAAAGATCTGCTGCTGTGCCTCCAGAGGGATGCCTGGTCCGCTGTCGCGAATGGACAGATAGATCTCTCGGCCGCGCGACCTCAATTTTATTTTTACTCTTCCGCCAGCTGGGCTGTGCTGCAGGGCGTTGCTGAGCAAGTTGATCAGCAGTCGGCTCAGTTCCGACTCCACCCCAAGCACGTCCGCGTCGGCAATCTCAATCGCTGAGTGCAAGATCACCTCGGCCTCGGCGGCCGCCTCGCTGAAGTCCTCCATCACGTCTGCGGTGATCTCCGCGAGGTTGCAGACCACCAATTGGATCCTGTTGGCAGGGCGCTCCAGACTGGCCAACAGCAGCAGATCGGCGATTAGCCGTTGGAGCCGCTGGCCTTGCATGAGCATTCGATCCAGGGCCGCTGCTCCTGAACCCCTTCTGTCAGGGATTGTGATCGTCTGGTTGTCCCTGCTGCGTTCTGTTTCGAGCAAAGCCAGCAGGCTTGCCAGCGGGGTCCGTAGCTCGTGGGCCACATCCGCGCTGAACTGTTCCTGCCGCCGGTAAGCCTCCAGCAGCGGTGCCATCGCCTGCCCGGCGAGCCACCAGCTGGCCAGTGCCATTCCTGCCATCGCCATGGCGAACACCCCATGGCCCAGCCACCACAGACGCCGGGCCTCGGCATCGAGAGGCGCCAAAGTGCGAGAGATCTGCAGAGTGCCCCAGTCCTGCTCACTGCTGCCATGGGCCCGGTGGAGATGGATCGCGGTGCTGAGCAGCCGCTGACCGCTCGGCAGCGGGAGGTCCTCCCACATCGCGGTTGGCCGGTAGGGTCCCGAAACGTTGGCTCCGGGCGATCTGGCGAGCAGCTTGCCGGTCGAGCTGAAGATCCGCAGCTGGAAGCGGGCCGGATCAGCGGCGCTGACGGCGTGGTGCTCGATCAGAGCATTGGATGGCGGGCAAGGTTGGTCAACCAGGCAGAGGCCCGGCAGCACCGCCGCCAGCGCCGGCGAGGCAGTGGCCAGCGGAGGCAGGCTGGTCTTTAGGCTGTCGTGGAGGGTTCCGGCAATCGTTAGCAGTTCGCGGCGCAGGAAGGTCTCCCGCTCCTGCAGCAGCAGGCGCGCCATGGCGAAACCGGCGCCATACAGAATCGTGCCCATCACCAGCAGCGAGAGGGAAGCCAGGCGAAGCCGCGCTCGCCACAGCAGTTCAGGCGCCGGCGAGCGGTTGGCGCTCATGGTTCGCAAGGCAACCGGGTCAAGAAGCGGTAGCCGCGGCTCGGCACCGTTTCGATCGGGGAAGGCAGGCCGTAGGCCGCCAGTTTTCGCCGCAGCAGCCGAACCTGGGCCGCTACCACGTTGCTCACCGGTTCTTGATGCAGATCCCAGAGCTGGTTGCGAAGTTGGGAACCGGGGATGATCCGCTCAGGATGCTCAAGGAAGTAGGTCATCAACTGCCGCTCCTTCCCCGCCAGGGGTAACACCACAAGACCACCGGGTGTGCTGACCTCAAGCAGGCCGATTTGGGGATCAAAGCGGTAAGACCCCACCTCCAGCACGGGTTCGCGATAGCTGGGCTGGCGACGCTGCAGGGCCCGCACCCGGGCCAGCAGATCCTCCATCGCAAAGGGCTTGCTCAGATCGTCATCAGCGCCGGCATCAAGCCCCTCCACTCGATCGCCCGTCTCGGCCCGGGCGCTCAGCAGCAGCAGGGGCAGCACAAATCCGGCCGCGCGGCAACGGCGGCATAGCTCGGGGCCACTCAGCCCCGGCAGCATCCAGTCCACGATGGCCAGCTCATAGCGGGCCATCTCCCCGCTGAGCAGCGTCCAGCCCTCCAGCCCATCCGCGCTTGAATCCACGACATGGCCCTGGCGTTGCAGCACGGTCTGCACGGCACCGGCCAGTTCCTGCTCGTCTTCTACCAGCAGAATCCTCAGCGGCATCAGGCGTGGGCTGGAACCGTTGAATGCTAGTGGGCGCAGTCGATTTCACCTGTTTTTCATCGCGACTGCGCCATCCTCCAGGCAACGTCCATCCATCAGGTTCATGTCCCGGCTTCTGCAGCTCAGTGCCCACTTCGCCTTGGCTACCGCCTCCCTGCTGGGCGCCCTGCCACCGGCCAGTTCCCACGTGGGCCATGGCGATGAGTTCCAGCAGCAGGGGGATGTGCGCCAGGTGAAGGCCATTGCCGACACCGATGCGCTGCTGGGGGTCATGACCGAGAAGCCGCAGCAGGGTCCCGAAGGCCTCACAGTGCCGACGGCAGCCGTGGTGGATGCGGATGGCAAGTCGCTGGTGTTTGTGAAGAGCGACAGCACCTATGACCCGGTTTTCGTTGAAACCGGGGCCACCAACGGCGACCGGGTGACGATTGTCACTGGCGTGGACACCACCGACAACGTGGTGGTTCAGGGGGGCCTGTCGCTGTATGCCGAATCCAAGAAAAGCCAGCAGGGCGAGCCCGCTCAGCCGGTCCATGCTCCTGCTGCATCCTCAGCGGAGACCACAGCTGCAGCATCTCCTGAGCCGCAGCTCAATCCCATGGGAATCGGAGCCGCTGCGGTAGGGGTTCTGGCCCTGGGCGGAGTTGCCGTGATGCGCCTGGGGCGTCGCTCGAAGTAGTCGAACGCGCCGATCTCGGCGCCTTCGCTTGAACGCTCCACCCTCTCCTCCGGTCTCCCGATCCGCCCATGCTCGATCGTGCCCTCAATGCCACGCTGCGTTTCTCGATCGCCAGGCGCTGGCTGATCGTGGCGGCCGCCATTGTGATCAGCCTCTGGGGACTGGTGGCGATCCGGCAAATGCCGCTGGATGTGTTCCCCCCATTTGCTCCGCCGCAGGTGGATGTGCAGACCACGGCGGATGGCCTGTCACCGGAGGACGTGGAAGCGCGTATCACCCTGCCAATCGAAACGGCGGTGAATGGTCTGCCTGGAGTGGACACGGTGCGCTCCTCGTCCAAGGTGGGCCTCTCGATGGTGCAGGTGGTGTTCGATCAGAATGCCGACATTGAGAAGGCCCGCCAGGCCGTCGCTGAACGGCTTCAGCCAATCCGCGGTGAGCTGCCTGCCAATGCCAGCGCCCCTGAGATTTCCCCGCTGGTGTCGCCGCTGGTGTCGCCGCTGGGCACGATCCTTCAGGTCGCCTTCACGTTGAAGGGCACCGGTCCCACCACGGAACTGGAGCTGCGGCGGCTGGTGGAGTCCAGTTTTGAGAATCAACTCCTGGAGATCCCAGGTGTGGCGCAGGTCACCGTCTATGGCGGAGATGACCTGCAGCAGCAGATCTGGGTGGATCCGGAGAGTCTGCGCAGGCGCAAAGTCTCGCTGAAGGCCGTGGCCGATGCTGCGGCAGAAGCCAGCGCCACGGCGCCAGGCGGATTCCTGGTCGGTGGCGGCCAAGAGACCCTGATCCGCGTCGAGGGCAACGCCCGCAGTGGAGACGATCTGGCTGAAGCGATTGTCAAAACCAGTGATCGGCAGCCCCTCAAGCTGGCGGAGCTGGCCACCATCCGCCCGGGGGGATCCCTGCGCCGCGGCGACGCCAGCTTCAACGGCAAGCCAGCCGTGGTGCTGATGATCAACAAGCAGCCCGATGTCGACACCCCCTCGGTGACGCGGACTGTGGAGGAGCGCATCGCGGCCATCAGCCGCACCCTGCCCGCTGATGTGACCGTGAAGCGCACCTTCCGCCAGGCCAACTTCATCGACACAGCGATTGCCAACGTCAGCTCCTCATTGCTGGAGGGGGTGGTGATCGTCTCAGCTGTGATCGTGCTGTTTCTGATGAACTGGCGCGCTGCGGTGATCAGCCTCAGCGCTATTCCGCTCTCACTGCTGATCGGCCTGATGGTGATGAAGAGCCTGGGCCTGGGCATCAACACCATGACCCTCGGCGGACTGGTGGTCGCGATCGGCTCGGTGGTCGACGACTCGATCGTCGACATGGAGAACTGCTACCGCGGCCTGCGCGTCAACCAGACGAGCAGCACACCGAAATCGCCCCTGCAGGTGGTGTTCGACACCTCGGTGGAGGTGCGCCAGCCGGTGATCCTCTCCACCCTGATCATCCTGGTGATCTTTGCGCCGATCTTTTCGCTCAGTGGGGTGGAGGGGCGGATCTTCCAGCCGATGGGCCTGGCTTACCTGCTCTCGATCGCCGCCTCCACCCTGGTGGCGGTCACACTCTCACCAGCCCTGTGCGCGATCCTCTTGGCACCGGTGCGCCTCCCGGCCGAAACCACCTGGATCGCCAAACAGGCTGAAAGGCTCTATTTCCCGGTGCTGGATGCGGCATTGGCGACACCGCGGCGTGTTCTGGCCCTGGCGCTGGCACTGCTGATTGCCACCACGCTGATCCTTCCAACCCTGGGAAGGGTCTTTCTGCCGGAGTTCCGCGAGCGTTCACTGGTCAATTCGATGGTGCTGTATCCAGGCGTTGCCCTGGAGATGACGAACCGGGCCGGCATGGCCCTGAGCCGCTCGCTGGGCGGTAGCCCATGGATTGATTGGGTGCAGGTGCGCTCGGGTCGGGCCCCTGGGGATGCCGATGGTGCCGGCGTGAACATGGCCCACGTCGATGTGGAGCTCAGTGAGGCCGCCATGGCCAACCGGCCCGCGGCCATTGCCGCTCTGCGGCAGTCCTTCCTGCGTCTACCGGGGGTGGCCCCCAACATCGGTGGCTTCATCTCCCATCGCATGGACGAGGTGCTCTCCGGCGTGCGCAGCGCCATAGCGATCAAGATTTACGGCCCGGATCTGGGCGAACTGCGTCGCCTCGGCGAAGCGGTGCGCGATGCCATCGAACCGATCACGGGTGTTGTGGATCTGCAGCTGGAGCCCCAATTGCCGATCCGCCAAGTGCAGGTGTTGTTCAGCCGCCCGGCGGCAGCGGCGTGGGGGCTTTCGATGCAAGATCTGGCCGATCAGGTGGAGATCGCCCTCAACGGCAAGGTGGTGAGCCAGATCGTCGACGGGCAGATCCGCACCGATGTCTGGGTTGGGATTGACGACGAGGCACGCAACAACCTCGATGCAATCCGAGCACTGCCGATCGCGAGCCCAGGCGGTGCCATCGTTTCCCTCGGTGATGTCGCCCAGGTGGACTATGGCAAGGGCGCCAACGTGGTGAACCGGGACGATGTCTCCCGACTGATCGTCGTATCAGCCAATGTCAGCGGCCGCGATCTCGGCAGCGTGGTGGGTGACATCAAACGCACGGTGGAGCGCGGGATCAAGCTCCCCAGCGGCTACTCCATTCGCTATGGCGGTCAGTTTGAGTCTGAGGAGAGGGCCACTGCCAGCCTGGTGCTGTACAGCGTGATCGCCGCTGTTGTGATCGGCCTGTTGATGTGGCTCGCCGTTAAATCCTGGCCGGCCACCGTGGCGATCCTGATCAATCTGCCCCTGGCGCTGGTGGGGGGCCTGGCGGCCGTGCTGCTCAGCGGCAGCGTGCTCTCGGTGGCCTCCCTCATTGGGTTCATCACGCTCTTCGGCGTGGCGGTGCGCAATGGGTTGCTGCTGGTGGACAACTACAACCGCCGGCATGCCACCGGCCAGGAGCTGCATGAGGTGATCCGTGGCGGCAGCCTGGAGAGGCTGAACGCAATCCTCATGACGGCCCTCACTTCGGCGTTTGGCATGCTGCCCCTGGCTTTGGCCTTCGGGGCTGGCAACGAGATCTTGCAACCCTTGGCGATCGTGGTGCTGGGCGGTTTGATCACCTCCACGCTGCTGACCCTGGTGGTGCTGCCCGCCCTTTATGCCCGTTTTGGCCCCTGGTTGCTACCGAGGGCCACCGCAGAACCATGACCATCAACATCGGCCTACCCCACCGGTAGGAAACGTTCAGCTCCGAGGAACCCTGTCAGAGAGATGCTCACGGGCGACCCTTTCTGTGTTGAGAGGGACCGCGATTGCGTTGGCCTGGCCGAGGTAGACAGCTGGATTGATGCACTCCTGCCACCCAGCTACCCGGTCACCCATCGATGGTGGAGCCTGGATCCAGGGCTGGCACCATGGGATCCATACAGGATCCGCTAGCTCCACAACACGATTCGGCGCCGGCATCGCCTTCCAGTATTCGACTGGTTGCGGTTGAAACAGGTGTGGTCTCGGGCTGTTGATGACGCCGCCAGGCCTCGGCCCCGGTGAGCAGGGCTGAACCGATCAGGAGGAGTGAAAATCCCTGACGCAGCCGCTGATCACTCAGATGGGGAGCCAGGCGCTGGCCAAGCACCGCTCCGAAGACGCCCCCCACCAGCAGCGGTGCCACCAGCGGCAAGCTGGCTGCAGGCCAATGGCCCTGGGCTGCCAGCGCCACCATGGAGTTCACCGCGATCAATAGCAAGCTGGTGCCACTGGCTAGAGGCATGGGCAGTCCGGCCAACAGCACCAGGGCGGGCACGATCGCAAAGCCCCCGCCAACCCCGGCGATGCCAGTGAGCAGGCCCACCAGCACACCTTGGAGAGCCAGAAGAAGCGGTTGGGCGCTTTGGGGGGTGCCATCGACTGGCCCGCGGCGGTGCCCACTGAGCAACCAGGAGGCCACCAAGGCGGCGATGGCAAACACCGCCAACTGGATGGCTTCAGGAACGTATCCAGCCTTGACCCAACCGCCACCGATCCAGCTGCCGGCCAGGGCCGGAATCCCAAGGATCAGGGCAGGTTTGGGGGCAAACTGCCTCCGGCTTACGTAGGGCCCCAGGTTGGCCAGGGCCAACAGTGTGACCACCAGCAGCGAGAGGGGAACGGCCTCGCGGGTGGGAAGGGCGGCGCCACTCACCAGCAACGGCAGAAGCAGGATGGAGCCACCGGCACCGAGCACCGAGAGCAGGAAACCGATCAGGCCGCCGCCGGCAGCCAGCAGTGCAAGGGTGCCACCGTCCATTAGGTGGTCACCCGATTCCAGGGCATCGCCGCCAGGAGCCGGGCCATGCCGCAGTAACCACTGATCCCGGCAAAGGTGAGACCGGCACCCACAAACCAGGAGAGCAGAACCCAAGCCGGAGCCACCGTGTTGCTGAGGATCAGGCCCAGCAACACCAGGGAACCTGCGGCGATTTGCACCTGGCGCATCAGCGGCAGGGGGGCGTTCTTCAGTCTTCGCACTGGCAGACCGGCCTGCTGCCAGCTGGGTAGGCCTCCCTCTAGGTCGCTGAGGGGGTGGCCGTGGCCCCGCTTCAACAGCTCGCGCAAGCCCTGGCTGCTGCGGTTTCCGCTCTGACACACCAGGACCAGGGGGCCCTCGGGCAGATCGGCCTGGCTCAGGCGTGAGAGGGGCACATTCAGACTGCCGGCGATGTGGCCAGCGGCGTATTCCATCGGTTCACGCACGTCGATCACCTTGACGCGCTGGTCGCCGAGCTGATCGGCGAGACCGTGGGCGCTGATGCGCTGGGTGTTGGACTGTGTCATCACTGGGAGGAAGGAAGAGAGCTGGGACTGGGGAGAAGATGCCAGTGGCACCAGGCCATCAGGCGCTTAAACAGCGGCAGTACCGTCCAGTGGATAACCCTCCGCTATCCAACGGGCCAATCCGCCATGGAGGTTGGCCACTTGGTTGCGGCTGGACTTGAGCAGTTGCTGGGTGGCCAGGGCCGAACGGCTGCCGGAATGGCAGACCACCACCACCGGCTTGCCTGTGGGAATCTCTCCGCTGCGGCCTTCCAGTTCGGGAAGGGGGATCAGCAGGCTGCCTGCAACGCGGCCGTCGGGGCCAGCAAATTCTTCAGCCGAGCGAACATCAAGAAGCGTGAGCTCATCGAGATGGGCCGCAACCCATGCAGGCGCCAGCTCCGGCAGACCGGCATAGCTGCGCTGCAGCGGGGCCCAGTTCGAGTTTGCGGTGTTCTCACGAGGTTTGCCGGAACGCATGTTGCCCGGCAGGGCCTCGGCGATCTTGCCGGGATGGGGCAACTTCATGGCTTCCATATGACCCACGAAGTCCCGCTCGGTGGCAGCGCCGCCAAGGCGGGCGTTGAAGGCCTTTTCCTCCACCACGGAGGTCACTGTGCGGCCGGTGTAGTCGTGGCCGGGATAGAGCAGACAGGAGTCTGGCAGGGAGAAAATCTGCTCAGTAATCGAGCACCAAAGGGTGTGGGCGTTGCCCTGCTGAAAGTCACAGCGGCCGCATCCCCGCACCAGCAGGGTGTCCCCGGTGAAGGCCATCGACTGGTCGTCGAGCACAAAGCTCATGCAGCCATCGGTATGGCCTGGGGTGCTGCGCGCCTCCACAGAGCGTCCGCCGAAGGCCACCTGGTCGCCGTGGTGCAGTGGCAGGCTCACATTCTTGGCCCGGGCAGCAGCCGCAAGGCCAATGCTGCACCCGGTGGCTTCGTGCATCATCCAACTGCCGGTCACATGATCCGCGTGGGCGTGGGTATCGATCGAGGCCACCAGCTGCACCCCCAGTTCACGGATCAGGGATAGGTCGCGGGCATGTTGCTCAAACACTGGATCGATTAAGAGGCCCTTGCCACTGGTCACATCAACCAGGAGATAGGTGAAGGTGCCGGTGTCGACATCGAATAGCTGGCGCAACAGTAGGGATCCGCCACCGGCAGCAGCCGCCAGGGAGAGAGCGGAGACCGGAGCAACGGCCATGGCCAGTCAGTCAAGGACTGGTATGACTATAGCCGCATAAAGGGCAAATGCACAACTGATGGATCGGCCTCTCCTCGCTCGCGGCACGTCTGTTGCAGCACCAGCGAATCCAAGCCAGCCAGCTCGAGCTTCTGCGACTCAGGCCCAATCAAGAGCTCGGCTCCGGTGGGCTGGGATTGCCCCGCCTTCGTGGCGGGCGGCAGGCTCGCCAAGATGATGACCATCGCGTCAGGGCCTTGCCCAGGCAGCTCAAACCACGAGAGACCATTGCCCACAACGACCTTCGCAGAGTTTTCACAACGGGCTGACTATTCGCTGATGGAGTCACTTCATGCGGATCCTCAGGCGACCGCCGATGGCGATGATCACCAGCCCCGCCAGGTGTTCTCCGGTCATTACGTGCCGGTGACACCCAGGGCCATGTCTGAGCCTGAGCTCGTCGCGCACAGCGAAACCCTCTTCAACGAACTGGGCTTAAGCGATGAGCTGGTCCACGACGAACAATTCCTCCGCCTGTTTTCCGGCGACATCACCGTGGCGCGGGAGCCTATGCGACCGTTTGGGTGGGCAACCGGTTATGCACTGTCAATTTACGGCACTGAATACATTCAGCAGTGCCCGTTTGGAACCGGCAACGGCTACGGCGATGGCAGGGCTATTTCCGTGTTCGAAGGCATCTTCAACGGCCGACGATGGGAGATGCAATTGAAAGGCGGTGGCCCGACGCCCTACTGCCGTGGCGCCGATGGACGTGCTGTGCTCCGGTCCAGCGTGCGTGAATTTCTGGCGCAAGAGTTGATGCACGCCCTAGGGGTTCCTACCTCACGCTCCCTGACGCTGGTGATGTCTCGATCGGAGACCGTACGCCGGCCCTGGTACTCCCCAAACTCAAGGTTGCTCGATCCAGACATCCTGGTGGACAACCCTGCGGCGATTACAACCCGCGTGGCACCATCCTTTCTGCGGGTTGGCCAGCTGGAGCTCTTTGCCCGTCGCGCTCGCAGCCAGGCTCATCCAGGTGCACTGAGCGAGTTGCAGATGATCGCGATGCACCTGATCGAACGGAACTACCGGCAGGAGATTGATCCGAGTCTGGATTTTGCCGATCAGGTGGTGGAGCTGGCCAGGTTGTTTCGCGGACGCCTCACAACACTGGTGGCCCAATGGATGCGTGTTGGCTACTGCCAGGGCAATTTCAACAGTGACAACTGCGCCGCCGGTGGCTTCACCCTCGACTATGGCCCCTTCGGGTTCTGCGAACTGTTCAATCCCAGCTTTCAGCCCTGGACTGGCGGCGGCAAACATTTCAGCTTCTTCAACCAACCGCTGGCTGCTGAAGCCAACTTTCAGATGTTCTGGGCCGCCCTCAGGCCGCTGCTTGAGGGCAATATGGAGGCACTGGCAAGACTTGATCAGATCCGAGACGGCTTCGCCACGGCGATGAACCAGGAGCTCGAGGTGATGTGGGCGAGCAAACTCGGCCTGATGACCTATGACGCCACGCTGGTGAATGAGCTGCTTGAGCTCCTGCTTCTCTCCAAGGCTGACTACACGATCTTATTCCGCAAGCTGTCTGACATTCCCGAACAACTGTCAACACTGAAAGAGAGTTTCTATGTGCCAAGCACAGAGGAACTTGATGTGCAATGGAGCAACTGGCTGCAACGGTGGCGAAACCAAATCACACGTTGTGGTGAACTCCATGTGGCATCCGAGGCGATGAAACACATGAACCCCAAATACACCTGGCGCGAATGGCTCATCGCACCGGCATATGAACAGGCTGCAGAAGGTGACACACGCCTGATCAAGGATCTTCAGGCGGTGTTTAGCAACCCCTACGCCGAGCAATCAGCGGAGGTGGAGGCGTTTTACGACCGGATGAGGCCCAGGTCATTCTTCAACGCCGGAGGTGTCTCCCACTACAGCTGTTCATCCTGAGCCGATCAACTCCTGAACACATGCGACTGTTTCAGGAGCCGCAGGTAAGGTCGAGCAGCGGCTGGACTTTTGCTGCTCACCTGCGCTGACCTGCAACAGCCCAGGCCGTGGGGGCCAATGGGTGCGTTATCGGTGATGGACTGCCCATCTGCTTCCGCAAGGGCTGCCAACTTCCCAAATTCCGGCATCGATGTCGCAATAGCCGTGTTGCATCAATGCAGTCACCCAGGCCGCATCCCCCCCCCAAAAAAAAAGTGCATGGGAAACCCATAAGCGAGGGAAGGCTATTCCTGCTCTGAGGTGGGTTGATTTCGGCGCCAATGGCGGCTCAGACACCCTGATCGCCGATCTTGGTTGGATGAGACGGATGGCCGGATCTTGAACTCACCCCCCCCCAGCTTGCG
>CAMDVN010000056.1 GCA_945877595.1 Cyanobium sp. NIES-981
TCCATCGCTGCAGCTATTACGCTGCATCATTTTTGACGGGACCTCACACCTTCACTGCTTATCGGCCACAAGTTCTTTGACCTTTCGGTTTCCCTTGAACTCCAACAGCCTCCTACCCTCTCGGGCAGGCGCCGCAGGCTCTTCAACGGCCTCTGAACTCATGACGCAGTGAAAGCGTCAGTTCCTAAACTTTTTGGTTGTCCAGGTTCGTCCGGTTGAAACCCCTCTCGGAGTCCCTCGCGGCTGTCGCCTCTCAGCGACTCAGAAAACTTACAACACCGTCGGCTCTCGCCTTCTTCGTCGTAAGCCTGCTTCGCTTTCCGGTCTCTCCCCTCAGGGATCGACCAGTTGGCTGAGCAGTCCAAAAGCATACCACCCATCTCCGGCAGGCCCTCCGAACGTCCTTAACGTGGGAACACGGCTGGCTTGATCCATCCCCTACAGGCGTTGGCCATGACAAGGGAGTTCAGCCAGGAGCAGCTCCGGGTCAGACCCAGTTCCAGGGAAGACGCCGTGGTGGCCAGCGCCCAGTTGCACTTCGAGCGCACGCTGGTTCGGGTGAGGGGCGAGCTTGTGGGTTCGGTGGCCGCCCTCGAACACCCCCGCAACCTGGAGACCGCGAACTACGGCGAGGTCTTTCTCCGCGACAACGTACCCGTGATGTTGTATCTCCTGGTGCAGGGACGTTTTGACATCGTTCGTCACTTCCTGACGGTCTGCCTTGACCTGCAAAGCAGCACGTACCAGACCCGGGGGGTCTTCCCCACCAGTTTTGTGGAGACCGACGGCAAGCTGATCGCTGACTACGGCCAGCGTTCAATTGGGCGCATCACGTCCGTGGATGCCAGCCTCTGGTGGCCCGTGGTGTGCTGGCTCTACGTGCAGCGCAGCAGGGACCGCGCCTTTGGCGCCAGCCAGCGGGTGCAGCGAGGTGTGCAGTTGCTGCTCGATCTGGTCTTGCACCCCACCTTCGAGGGCACACCGGTGCTGTTTGTACCCGATTGCAGCTTCATGATCGATCGCCCCATGGACGTCTGGGGCGCGCCACTCGAGATTGAGGTGCTGCTCTACGGCTGCCTGCGCAGTTGCAGCCGCCTCATGGAGCTGGCCCAGGAGAGCCATGTGAGCCGATTGCTCGACCAGCGCTTGGTGCTGACCCGCCAATGGGTGCATGATCTGCGCTCCTTTTTGTTGAAGCACTACTGGGTCACCAGCAAAACCATGCAACTGCTCAGGCGTAGACCGACTGAGCAATACGGAGATCACCAGCACGAGAACGTCTTCAACGTGCAGCCCCAGGTCATTCCCCCCTGGTTACAAGACTGGCTCGAAAACCGCGGCGGCTATTTGATCGGCAACATGCGCACCGGCCGGCCCGACTTTCGCTTCTACAGCCTGGGCAATTCACTGGCGTGTCTGTTTGGACTACTCACCGCTCCCCAGCAGCGGGCCCTGTTTCGGCTCGTGCTGCACAACCGCCAGCACCTCATGGCCCAGATGCCCATGCGGATCTGCCATCCGCCGCTCGAGGGTGACGAGTGGATGGGCAAAACGGGCTCCGACCCCAAGAACTGGCCCTGGAGTTACCACAACGCCGGCCACTGGCCCAGCCTGCTCTGGTTTCTAGGCGGTGCCGTGCTGCTCCATCAACAACGCCACCGCCAGGCCGACTCGCTGCTGATGGGGCAGATGAACAGCCTGCTGGAGGAGTGCTACTGGAGCCAACTCAACCAGCTGCCTCGCCAGCAATGGGCCGAATATTTCGATGGACCCACCGGAACCTGGGTTGGCCAGCAGGCCCGCACCTACCAGACCTGGACGATCGTTGGGTTTCTGCTCATGCATCACCTGCTGCGGGTGAAGCCAGGTGACGCCACGCTGCTTGATATTGAGGCCTAAGCCCTGCGGCCAGGGGCCAATGGGTGGCTTGTGATATGCCGGTGCATCGGCACAAAAAAAGACCCTACCCAGATGGGCAGGGCCGTAGTCACAAGAACGGAACGACTTGATCTCAGAACAGACCAAGGGTGAGCGACTTGTCAATCGGCAGGGCTGCACCGATGCCGAGGTAGATGGTGAAGGCCGTACCAAACAGGAACACCGACATGGCCACGGGGCGGCGGAAGGGATTCTGGAACTTGTTAAAGCTCTCGATGAAGGGAACCAGCATGAGACCCAAGGGAATCATGGTCTGCAAGGCAATGCCGAGGAGCTTGTTGGGAACGACCCGCAGGATTTGAAAGACCGGGTAGAGGTACCACTCCGGCAAAATTTCAAGGGGGGTCGCAAAGGGATCGGCCTTGTCGGCGAGCATGGCCGGATCAAGAACCGACAAGCCCACAATGCAGGCGATGGTCCCGAGGATCACCACCGGGAACATGTAGAGCAGGTCGTTGGGCCAAGCAGGCTCGCCGTAATAGTTGTGACCCATGCCCTTGGCGAGCTTGGCCCGCAGCTTGGGATCGGTGAGGTCAGGTTTCTTGAGGATGTGCATGGCTTTGGCCGCTCGCAGGGATCGCAGAAGGTTGTTTTTGGAAGCCTAGAAGGCAAGACGGGGCTACGGAGAACGCTCCGCGCAATCGGTCACAAGGGACCAGAAATACCCTGCTTGCGGATCATCAGGAAGTGCATCAGCATGAACACTGCCAGCAGCCAGGGCATCACGAAGGTATGCAGGCTGTAGAAACGCGTCAGCGTGGCTTGTCCAACGCTTTCGCCACCGCGCAACAGTTCAACCATGAAATTGCCGACAAAAGGAACGGCAGCAGGGACACCGCTCACAATTTTGACGGCCCAATAGCCGACCTGATCCCAGGGGAGGGAGTAACCCGTGACTCCGAACGACACGGTGATGACGGCCATCGTCACGCCGGTGACCCAGGTGAGCTCGCGAGGACGCTTGAAGCCCCCGGTCAAGTACACCCGGAAGACGTGGAGAATCAACATCAGCACCATCATCGATGCGCTCCAGCGGTGCACGGAGCGGATCAGCCAGCCGAAGCTGACATCGGTCATGAGGTACTCGACCGAGGCGTAGGCCTCAGCCACCGTGGGCTTGTAATAGAACGTCATCGCAAACCCGGTGGCAAACTGAATCAGAAAGCACACCAAAGTGATGCCGCCCAGGCAATAAAAGATATTGACGTGGGGCGGCACGTATTTTGACGAGAAGTCATCGGCAATCGATTGGATCTCGAGACGCTCCTGGAACCAGTCGTAAACCGGGGACGACTTTCCAGCAGGAGTGTTCGCCATGCAGCTGGGTGGTTGGGTTGCGAGAGTCTACGCACCGTCATCAACCCGCCGTGAGTCTCCAGCGGCCCCTAGCCCAGCCCCCACCACCACCGGCCCCAGGCCACTCCAAACGACGATCAGCAGGGCCTCGCTCGCTGCTGGCGGCGCTGCTGGCGGTGGTGCTCGCCCTGACGAGCCTGGCCCCGGCGGCCATGGCCCTCAACGACGCCCAGGAGCTGGTGGTTGACGCCTGGCGCCTGGTCAACCAGAGCTACGTGGATCCGCAGCGCTTTGAAGAAATTCACTGGAAACGGCTGCGGCAGCGGGCCCTGGAGCAGCCAATCAGCAGCTCAATCGACGCCTACGCGGCGATCGAAACGATGCTGTTGCCGCTGGGAGACCCCTACACCCGTTTGTTGCGCCCCAGTGATTACGGGGCGCTCCAATCCAACACCCAGGGCACCGTCAACGGCGTGGGCCTGCAACTGGCGCTGCGCAGCCCCGACCAGCAAGTCGTGGTGATCGCACCGCTCGATGGCTCACCCGCCGCCGAGGCCGGGATCGCAAGCGGCAGCGTGGTCCTGGCCGTGGACGGCATGCCCACGACCGAGCTGGGCCTCGAGGGCACGGCCAGCCGCCTGCGGGGCCCCAGTGGCTCAGAGGTGCTGCTGCAGTTGCTCAATCCCCAGGGCCGCAGCCAAGAGCTGAGCCTGGAGCGCCGGCAGGTGGATCTGCGCCCGGTGCGCAGCAAGCGCTTGCGCATTGACAACCACACCCTGGGATATCTGCGGATCACGCAATTTGCCGAGCCCGTTGCCGAGCAAGTGCAAGAAGCACTGCGTGATTTGACTGGCAAGGAGATCGAGGGGCTGATCCTCGACCTTCGTAACAATTCAGGCGGGCTGGTGAGTGCCGGAGTGGCGGTGGCCAACGCCCTACTCGATGCGGCCCCCATCGTTGAAACCCAGGACCGGGAGGGCCTCAGCTCACCTGTGCAAGCCGGGCCGGGCTCGCTCTATGCCGGTCCCATGCTCACGATTGTCAATGGCGGCACCGCCAGCGCCAGCGAGATCTTGGCCGGCGCCTTGCAAGACAACGGCCGTAGCGCCTTGCTTGGCAGCCGCACGTTTGGCAAGGGCCTGATCCAGAGCCTGATCGCCCTCGGGGACGGCAGTGGCCTGGCCGTGACTGTGGCCCGCTACCTGACCCCGAGCGGTCGCGACATCCAAGACCTGGGCATCGAGCCTGATCAGCTCCTGGCCGGCCCTGAACCGCTCAATCCGGGCAGCGACGACGACGCCTGGCTGGAGCTAGCCGAGCGTCGTCTGGTTCAGCTGTTGGAAGAGCGTGGGGGCCTTCCTGAAGACCGACCGATGGACCTGTCTGTGGAACCCTTGGCCTGATGGGCAGCCGCACCTACCACGATCCTCTACACGGGGCGATCCGGCTCGAGCACAGCGATCCGGCTGAGGCCCTAGCGATCGACCTGATCGACACGGCGCCATTTCAGCGGTTGCGACGCATTCGACAGCTGGGGCCAGCCTTCCTCACCTTTCACGGCGCCGAATCGAGTCGCTTCACCCACTCGCTGGGGGTGCTGCACCTGGCCCGCCTGGCCCTGCAGCAGCTCGAGACCCAGGCCCCCCAACTGGCCGAGCACCGCGGCGTGCTCTATGCCGCAGCCCTGTTGCACGATGTGGGCCATGGCCCGCTGAGCCATTCAGGCGAGGAGATGTATGGGCACCACCACGAGAGCTGGTCGGGACGGTTGATCCGTGAGCATCCAGCCCTGCGCTCGCGCCTCGACGCCTTCGCCCCCGGCAGTGCCGATGCCGTGGCCGACTTGCTCGAGCATGGCCGCTACCGGCATGGGGCGATCAAGGCCCTGGTGAGCAGCCAGCTCGACTGCGACCGGCTCGACTACCTGCTGCGCGACAGCTACAGCACCGGCACCAGCTACGGCCGGCTTGATCTCCAGCGCATCCTGGCGGCCTTGAGCCTGGCTCCCGACGGCAGCCTGGCCATCCACCCCAAGGGACTGATGGCCGTGGAGCACTACCTGGTGGTCCGAAACCTCATGTACCGCAGCGTGTACAACCACCGGCTCAATGTGGTCTGCAACTGGCTGCTGAACCAGGCAGTGGCCACGGCACGGCGACTCGGCCCCGGCGTTGTTGTGGCCGATGCGGTCATGACCCGCTGGCTGTGGCAGAGCGACAGCCTCGATCTGGCGACCTACTTGGCCAACGACGACCTGCGCACTGGGTACCACCTGCAGCGCTGGGCCGAAGAGGGTCCAGAAGAGCTGGCCGAGCCATGCCGCCGACTGCTGGAGCGGCAGCTGCTCAAGGCCACCGATGTGAGTGATGTCAACCGTGAAACGCGCCTGCAGTTGCTCGCCATGGCCCGGACATTGAGCACCGCGGCGGGGCTAACGCCCGAACGCTGTTGCGGCCTGCAGCAGCGACAGAGCCGCGGCTATCACCCCTACAAAGGCGGGTTGCGGCTCTGGGATGGCCAGCAGCTCCAGGCCCTTGAACAGCGCTCCCCCCTGGTACAGAGCCTCTGCCAGCCCACCGAACTGGCCTGGCTGATCCACCCAACAGAGGTGAGCGACGCCATTCGCCAGTCTGTGCGTGAGGCCGTGCGTGAGGCCATGGGTGAGGCCATGGCCTCGGCAAGACACGCTGCTTAGCTTGGGGTGATGGCGATTCCGGAGCTGGTATTGCGGGAGGGGCTGGAGCAGCCTCGCCCCCTGGCCCAGATCGCGGCCACCCTGGCCGATGGCCGCCTGCAACACACCCTGCCGCCGCCGGGGCCGGTGGTGCTGCAGACCGGCCACTGGCCGATCAGCCGCAGCGAGCTGGCGGCCATCGCTGCCCTGCTGGCAGCCGAGGGCCTTGAGCTGCAGGGGCTCGGCAGCACTGACCCCCACACCCGGGTGGCCGCAGCCGGGCTTGGGCTCAGCTGGCAGCCGAGCGCTATGCCATCTGCCCTACCGGCCGGAGAGCCTGCCGCCGCCCAAAGACAAGACATCGATCAGAAACCCGGCTGCGGTCTGCGCCTGCACCAGGGCACCCTGCGCGCCGGTGATCAGCTCGAAGCCGAAGGCTCGGTGCTGGTGCTGGGCGATGTGAACCCCGGGGCACGGGTGCGGGCCCGCGGCCATGTGCTGGTGTGGGGCACCCTTCGGGGTGTGGCCCACGCCGGCTGCCAAGGGGATACCAGCGCACGGATCGTGGCCCTGCAGCTGCGACCGCTGCAGCTGCGCATCGCCGCCGCGGTGGCCCGCGGACCTGAAGACCTGCCCACTCCGGGCTGTGCCGAGCAAGCCGAACTGATCGATGGCGTCATCCAGATCAAGCCTGCTGCGCCGCAATGGCCGCTGGCCTAAGGCTGGCCTAAGGGCCGCGGAGCTCAAGCCACGTCAGCGGTTGATGATGCCCAGGCCGCCGAGCACACCCGCAAAGGCCATGAACCACAGCGGCGAGATTTTGGTGCGCAGCATCAGCACGCACACCACCAGGGAAACGATCACGCCCGGCACGCTGAGCTCGCCGGCCCCGGTGCTATCAGCGGTGCGCAGGATTTTGAGCCCCACCGCAAACAAGATGCCCAGGGTGATCGGGCCCAGGCCCCGTTCAAAGGCGATCCGCCAGGGGGAATGCTCAAGGTGGCGCCAGCTCAGGCAGGCCATCACCATCACCAAGGTGGAGGGCAGCAGGATCGCGAGTTCGGCGCCATAGCCGCTGAGGAGGGCCCAGCCCGGTCCCTCACGCCAACCGGCGCCCAAGCCGAGAAGGCCCACGATCATCGAGCTGGGCCCGGGAGCCGCCTCGGCCAGGGCATAGAGATCGGCAAATTGGGAGTTGGTGATCCAGCAGAACTTCTCGACGCTGAGGTGGTGATACTCAGCCAAGAGGGTGTTGCCCCCCCCCAGTGAAAACAGCGACAGGGAGAGAAACTCCCAGATCACCTGGGCCAGGTTGCCCAGATCACCGAGGTGCACGGGCCTGCATTTGGAAACAGCCTCGCTGAAAGCAGCCTCGCTGACAGCAGCGGCCGCTTCGGCCAACAGCAACGGCATCGGGGTCATGGCTTGCCCCGGTCTGGAGTGGCCGCAGACGCGGGGCTCGCGGCAGCCGTGGCCCGCGGCCAATACCAGGCCATGGCCAGCGGAGCACTCACCAACACCACCGGCACCAGACGCAGATGCAGCCCCGCCAGCGCAGCAAACACCAAGGCCGCCAGCAGCAGGGCTACCGGATCCTTCCAATACTGATCCAGAATTTTGAAGCCCATTGACAGGGCCATGCCGGCGGCGGCGGCCACCACCCCAGCCAACACCCGATCCACGCCGGGCAGCTCGTGCAGGCTGAAGTAGCCCACCCCCAGGAGCATCAGCAGGCTGAAGGGCACCAGAAGGATGCCGGCCAAGGCCACCAGGGCCCCCTTGAGTCCCCGGAAGCTCGTGCCGATGTAGACGGCCATGTTGATTTGGTTGGGCCCAGGGAACAGGCGCGCCACAGTGAGACCGGTGAGAAACTGCTCGTTGGTCATCCAGCGCCGCTGCTCAACCACAATCCGCTGGCTCCAGGCTGAAAGCCCGCCGCCAAAAGCCGACAAGGCCACCTGCAGCATCCCCACAAACAGCTCCCGTAAACCCGGTGGGGGCGCCAGCTCCTCAGCGTCAGTCATGCACGAAATGGGGATCGGGGGCGAGTTCGCCCTGCTCGTGGAAGGTGGGATCAAGGGGATCCGGGGGGTGATACTTCTTCGCCTGGTCCCAGTCGGCCTGGAAGGTGGCGGCCAACCGGCCCACAACGGCAGGGGAATCGGATTCGATGCCCAGCTCACGGCGCAGGTCAAAGGCACTGCGGTCGATGTTCATCGAGCCGGTTTGGGCGTAGCAGCCATCGACCAAAATCAACTTGGCATGCAACTTGAGGTGCTTCTGACGGCGAATCTTGACCCCAAAGCGCTCCATCACGCGCAGGGAGGAAAAGGTGTCGTAGATATCCCAATCGGAGATGCCGTGCTTGCCACCGCACAGCAGGCGCACCTTCACACCCCGTTCACGGGCAGAAATAATTCGATCAAGGATCACTGCATCCACGAATTTGGGGTGCTGGATCCAGAGACTTTTCTTGGCCAAATCAATGATGCGGGCCATCTGTCCGCGGCTGTGGGCGCTGCTCCACACCAAGCCCACGCCCAGATCGGGCACAAAAAATTGGCGGTTCCAATCGGCCTCAAAACCGGCGATCACCTGATCGACCACCGGCTTGGCGTAGGTGACCACGCCGTAATCCCGGGTCTGGGTGAAATATTTATCAGAAAGGTTGAAGGTGGCGATCAAGGCGGCCTCCTGATCGATCACCAACGACTTCTCGTGGGTGACGGGGAAGGCGTCGCTGGTCCAGGAGACGTCAAGTCCCATGCCCTGCAGCAGGGCAAAGGCTTCATCGTTCCAGCGGTCTCCACCCGAGGTGTGGGGGTTGAGCATCACCCGCACCACCACGCCGCGCTGATGGGCACGCTGCAGGGCCTGTTCGATCGCCTCGCTCTGCAGCTTGAACTGCTTGAGCCGCAATTCACTGCGGGCCTGGTCAATCAGCTGCACCACGGCCTGGGCACCGTCCTCGGGCATCACCAGCAGTTGTTGGTGGTGATGCCTGAGCTCCGCGCTGGGAGAGCTGGGGGGAAGAGCTGCCATAACGCGTTCGGGCCTGGCCCAGTTCTACCGCCCAATCTGGATTTGGCCTTAACCTTGTGGAGCCTTATTCCACGCCGTGTCCGCCCAGACCCGCTACATCCTGATCTGCTCTGGCAAGGGCGGCGTCGGCAAAACCACGCTCACGGCCAACCTGGGGATCGCCCTGGCCAAGCAGGGGGTCAAAACGGCCGTGCTTGACGCCGATTTTGGGCTGCGCAACCTCGACCTGCTGCTGGGCCTGGAAAACCGGATCGTCTACACAGCCCAGGACGTTCTCTCCGAAAGCTGCCGGCTGGAGCAGGCCCTGGTGAAGCACAAGCAGGAGCCCAACCTTGCCCTGCTGCCCGCCGGCAACCCCCGCATGCTCGAGTGGCTCAAGCCCGACGACATGAAGAGGATCACCGCCCTGCTGGCTGATCTCTTTGATGTGGTGCTGATCGATTGCCCTGCGGGTATCGAAGACGGCTTCAAGAACGCCGTGGCCGCCGCCCAGGAAGCGATTGTGGTGACCACGCCTGAGGTCTCGGCAGTACGCGATGCCGACCGGGTGATTGGTCTGCTCAACAGCGAGGGAATCAAGCCCATTCAGCTGGTGCTGAATCGGGTTCGGCCCAAGATGATGGCCAGTCAGGAGATGTTGGGCGTTAGCGATGTCACCGACATCCTGGCCTTGCCGTTGCTGGGCCTGGTGGTCGAAGACGAACAAGTCATCGTGTCGACCAACCGCGGCGAGCCCCTCACCCTCAATGGCAGTGCCTCACCGGCCGCCTTGGCCTATCACAATGTGGCCCGGCGCCTGCAGGGGGAAGACATCCCCCTGATTGATCCGAGCAAAGAGCGCCAGGGCTTTCGGGCCAAGCTCAGCCGCCTGATGAACACGAAGATCTTCTGATGGCGATGACCCTGCGCGATGCGATCAACAAGCTGCTGGGGCGCCAGAGTCCCAGTGCCAGCACGGCCAGGCAGCGGCTGCAACTGGTGCTGGCCCATGACCGCAGCGATCTCAACCCCGAGCTGCTGCACCAAATGCGGCTCGAGATTCTGGAGGTGGTGAGCCGCTATGTGGAGCTCGATTTCGAAGAAGGCGATGTGAGCCTGGCCACCGAGGATCGGGTGACGGCCCTTGTCGCCAACCTGCCGATCAAGCGGGCCCGCGACATCCCCCTTCCGGCAACCCCAGCCCAGGCCTGATCACCCCAAGCTGCAGTCACTTGCCGTGGGAATGCTCAAGGCAGACCTCTGCCCAAGGTGTCATGGCTCGCTTGATCAGCCCCGCTGAAGCCCGTGTGCTGGCCCTGCTTCAACAGGGATTGACCAACAAATCCATTGCCGCGGAGCTCGTGCTCAGCCCCCGCACCGTGGAATGCCACATCTCCCACCTCCTCGCCAAGACTGGCTGTCGCAGTCGTACCCAGTTGCTGCTGTGGAGCCTGCACGAAACTGCCGTGGTGGCAGCATGGTGAAGCCAGCAACATCTTCAACGGCCGCCATGCAGCAGTGGGAGTACCAGGTGATCAGGCTCAACATTGAGCCCCCGGTGCCCCCCGGTGCTCCTGGAGGCCCACAACCCATGGCGGGAGGGGCGGCCCAGACGAATCCCAATCAACAGCAGAACCCTTCTGCGGCTGGTTCAGACGCAAGGCCAGCCGCTGGGGCTGCCCACCCGCCAGCACAGGTGTTCAGTGAGGCCTACCTCAGGGAGGAGTTTCCGCGTTTCTATGACCCCAACGCCCAGGCCCAACAAAACGCCCAGGCCCAGCAGGCCGATCCGGCCTTCCAACTCAAAGATTTTCTCAACAGCCACGGCCAGCAGGGCTGGGAACTCGTGGGTTTCCAACACGCAGCCCCCCATGTCTTCATTGTGTTCAAGCGGCCCAATGGCGTTCAGGATGCAATGGCCGCAGCCCTAGCCGCCCAAGGGGAGCAGTTGAGGCTCACCCTTGATCTAGCCAACCGGGCTCTCGCCATCATCGAGAAGCAGCAGGCGGCTTAGCGGCAGGGGCTGATGCTGGGCTGGGCTGGGCTGGGCTGGGCTGGGCTGACTCCAGGATTGCTGACGGGGACCTACTGACGGCTGATCTGCTGGATCAGACTCACCATGCGGCCGCTGGGCACCACCCGCAGCTGGCCGGCCCTGGCCTCGGGTTCATTGCGCAGAAAGGCAATGAAGTTGTTGAGCGGAATCGCTACCACTTTGGGCTTGGTGGCGGCAATTTGGGGCGACTCTTTAATCGCCCGCTGCACAATGCTGTCCACAAAATCAGCTTCAGTGGCGCATGGCACAAATTGTTTGCCTTTGTCGGGCCCGTCATTGCTGCTCACCAGCAGCCCGGGCTCCGGGCAAAACACCATCGGTTGAAGGTTGGCGATTTGACGTGACTGCGCCGCCGGCACCTGCTGGGCAATCAACAGCTGCTCGGCAACCTTTTTCTGAGCTGGATCGGGGGCAATCACCCCCAAACGTTTGGGATTGGCCTGGAGCAAGGGCGCCAACAACAGGTTGAAGCGGGCCAGGCTCACCGGCGCAAACCGCATCGCCTTGGCAACAGCAGGAGCGACTCCATATCCCTTACCGGCCGTGATGTCCTCTGCTGCCGCGATCGAAATGGCCGCCAGATAGGTCTCGGCAGCCTTGCCATCAATGGTGGCCTTGACGGCTGCGGGGGCCCCCTTGGTATCAACGGCCATCAGCATCAAGATGGTGTCGAGCTTTTCGCTCACCTCGGCCTCTGGCATGGCTTCAGCACCAAGAGGCAACAACGCCATTGGAGAGCACAGCGCAACACCAAGGCGTAGCAAGTGCCAAAGCGACACAAGAGAGGACGTCATCGGAACCATGCGATCCATCAACCAGTTAAGTCGAATTGCTGAACCAATCGTCTGGAGGTCATGACAGCGCAGGCACCAGGGGGCAAACAACCCAACAGTCACAGCGAACCTGGCACCAAGATTGCCGTCGAAAATTAGTGTCGAAGAATAACCACAACAGAACTGCTGCAGCAATCCTGCGGTAAAGACTCGAGCACGAGCTCGACACCCACCACAACAACAACGCTGAGTCGATCCTGGGGTTTATAATGGCACGAATGCCGGCTTAGCTCAGTGGTAGAGCAGCGCTTTTGTAAAGCGAAGGCCATCGGTTCAAATCCGTTAGCCGGCTTTTTGGTTCAAATCAGCTGCGGCAGTTGGGGAAAGTGGTCACAGTGTCTAGTGGCGACCAGCGCCGATGCCAGCGTTTATCAACCACGTTTATCATCGCGTGTATCAAAGGCACATAAGCCACGGCTTGACAGATGGCCAAGGGACGATTCGCGATAGACCTGCCTCAGAGTGGACTGCCGGGCCTGCGGTTCCGCAGGGACACCCAAATGTGGGTCGTTGGCATACCTGTTCCCACAAGCCTCAGAGCAACACTTAGGAACACGCGAGGAAAGCCCCTGACGAGGCTTGAACGCTCCACAGGGGAACGGGACGTAGCAAGGGCAAGACGGGCCTACCCAAGGGTTCTTCAAGAGCTGGAGGCCGAGCTGCGCCAGAAAGGTAACCAAGCCGGCTGGCCAACCACGATGCAGGAAGCGGTGACCAGTGCAGTCGGCAGGATTTACCAGGAGGTGCTGGCAAGCCCTCATCTTCTGCAATCAGCCACCGAGGCATCACGATCACTGGATAGCGAAGACGACCAATTCGCCGAAGCAAGCACTCAGAACAGATCAACCGTTCTCGGGACAATCAAAAGCCATAAGCAACGAGCTGCGAACAATGAGGAACTCAGCCACCTGGTCGCCAGAGAACTCCTCAGACGGCAGGGGCTGCCGCTAAACGGAACAGAATTAGAACTAGCCGAAAAAAGCCTAAAGAGAGGGCTGAGGGAGGCAGGTAGGTTTGGCGAACAAATCAGGAAGGTCGGCTACCTCGCCAAGGAAAGCGAGGCCGGCAAAGAACTCAGAGAAGCCGCGAACAAACCAAAGCCAGTAACCCTGAGGGAAGTCGCCGACCACAAGATCAAGTGGAACAACTTGTCGGAGTCAGCAATCCAGTCTCACGAATATGCCCTAAGGGCTTGGGAAAAGATCATTAGGAAGAACTGCCTTGAAGACGTCAATACCCAGAACCTGAATCATTTCCTTGAAAATCTCGCGACAGAAGGCTGGAATGGCAGGCCCCTTGGCACGGAAAGCGCTAACGGCATGGCAACAACCATTGCCTCTCTCCTTAAACACCAATCGCTTCGAGATGGCCAAGAGCGGACCAAACCGATATACCGAAAGATCAAGACAGACAAACGCACTGCCAAACTCCGGCAACGCGACAAAGCTACGAAGAAAGAGGACGTCAAGAAAGCCCTCGATCACGCCTACCTGAACGAAAAAGATCGTTACAGATGGCTCTGGCTGTTATTGATGGACAACACAACGCTTCGGGTAAGCGAATCACTATCACTCAAGTGGAAAGATCTGGTCCAAATCGAAGGGTCCTGGTTCTTTGATCTTCAGTTTTCAAAAACGGCGGAGGGCATTCGATACGTCCCACTCAACGACCGCCTGGAAAAATGGCTGCTTCCCGAGAGAGGAAAGGAAGAGGAGTACGTGATCAACAATTCGTGGAACAAAACCAAAAGCCCAAAGGATGCAGCCGGGAACTGGACAAGACTGATCGAGAAGAAGCTCAAACTTGAAGGAAGGATCAACCCACATGCATTCAGGCATGGGGCTGGAGGCGACCTGGGCTATGAGTTGCCCGAAGGGCTGAAGAAGAAACTCATGGGACACGCCGGAGGAATGACAGACCACTACACCAGAGAGGACCTCAAAAAGCTGAGAGTGGCTGCCAACGTCATTGGGACGGAGTGGCAACCGCCACTGATCAGAGAGAGACCGGATACGGAAACACCTTAGTTGGTCAAAGCTGTCGAACTCCTGTAACAAGCCGCCCAACGGTGGCAATTCACCAGATGCGCCGAAAAAGGCCTGAGAGGGCAGCCAAGCAAGCGAATGCAGTCAGCCAAGGAAGAGGGGCTAGGGGCGGCTTTGAGGCGCACCGGGCGGCCCCAGGTGAAGCTCTTGTTGATCAGAAAGATCTTGGATGACGAAAAGCTGACCCAGATGCCCCATCGAGAGGGTGCACTTTATTAGCCACTACAACCGATCCATCCATGAGCCAATGAACCAAAAGCCTAGTCACAGCAGTCGGCCTCGAGAGGTTGCCAACCAATACCGGACAAGCCCTTGATCGTGAGGCCACGGTGGGCACGGAATGGCGGCTGAGCGCGTGGATGGTGAGAGTAGGAAGCCGGCTTCGAGAACGGCTGAAAAACAAGTCAGGCCAATGGTTCCCGAGAAGGTGGCCGTTAATACCTGAAGGCATCAGCCAAAGGGTCCCAATCACAAGCCGATAAGGGAGGGTGCTCTTTAAGAGTTTGCTGAAAAACCCGGCTATCTCTGCGAAAATAGGCCAACCGCCCAGCCCAGATGCGAGGTCACCGGGAGAGCCGCGGCTCCCTGTTCTCCTATGTGTCGATCGAGGAACGGATT
>CAMDVN010000057.1 GCA_945877595.1 Cyanobium sp. NIES-981
AGCAGCTGCGCTGGGTGCCGCTCGGCTCCAACTGGCCCTCTGGTGTGCCCGGCAGGCCGCCCAGGCCCGGGGTTGTCGCGATCCGGCGCCTCGATGGTGCTCCCTTGGTGAGCTAATCGGTGTCCGTTCGCCCCCTGAAACCGTCCTGAACCCAGCCAAGGGCTCAAGACGGAAATGGCATGGGCTGACTGGTGGGTCTAGTTAATCACTTGTAGGCTTTTGATTTGCCAACGCCGGATTGCGGCTGCCAGGCTGTTCAGGGCCTGGCGATCTGGAATACAAATGCAACCGACGCCCGGAAAGCAATTGTGAATGCCGAGGGCCGAACGGCTGGTGGCAAATTTCGGCTGTAAGTCAATCCAGAGGTCCTGGCCATGGGGCTCTGGCGAACCAAGGCGATAGGTGCCTGGCGGTAGGGGTGAGCCATTGCCTGGAGACCAACGCCGGTCCAGCTGTTGGCGATTGCTGGATCCTGCGGCTGCTTGCCAACTGGCAACCTGCTTGGGGCCATGCGTGAGCTTGAGAAGCCATACCGGATCGCCATTGCGATAGGTGTCTTTTGTGCGCTCCAGCGTGAGGATTGCTGCTGCATTAGCGCTGATCGGCAGCGTGGCCATGCAGAGCACCAGTGCGAATCCAATGGGCTTGGGCCACCTCTGATGAGCCGTCGACATGGACTGTCTGCACTCAAGGTTGAATCAATTTACAGGGATGATCAGTTGACTTCGCCCAATGTCTCAAGGCCCTTACTTTCAACGGGCCCATCACCGGACCATTAGGGAGCTAGCACCCCTAGGGAATCTGTAGCCCCGCTACTCAACAAGTGGTTGGGATCGGCAGGCCCAGGGCTCCTTGCCTACCTTCCATGCCCCAGCGTTGACATGCTCTCTGTACAGTCTTCCTGAGCATATTCAATGCCATCAGACGCGATCCAAGCGACGGCAGGTCCAGCCAACCAGGAAGACGCTAATGCCCCAGGAGAGGCCAATGCCCCCCTGGGGCGATTAACACCACCATGGAAATCAGCGGCTGAAAATCCAGGCCCAACCGGAGCTGGCACCTTCCGGCAGCCAGCGGGGATTGGTGTTGGCAAAGGAGTAGTGCTGGTTCCGGCCGGCCCCCTGGCCTTGGCGGGCCCAGCCTCCGTGAACGAGATCCAATTCACCGTAGGGATCATGGACGAGCCAACCGCTGGCGTCATACCCACGAATGGCGATGTAGTGGCCGCCTCCATTGGGGGCCGTGACTGGGCCGTGGTGGAGGATCCCAAAGGCCAGGCCAAAGCCCTGATCCAGTTCAGCTTTAGTGCGCTCCACACTGCAGGAGGTGATGAACCGCCCCGGTGCCTTGAGTTCCTTCAGGGCAGCGGCATGGGCGGGCTGCTGGGTGGTGTCGCCATGGCGCTGCACGACCTTGAGGTAATCGAGGTCGTCCTTGATGCCCGGAACCCCTAGGTAGGCCAGGTTCATGGCGATCGAAGAGCACTGGCAATGGCGCCAGCCATCGGGGCCATCGTTGGTTTGATCAAAGAAGGGCAGGGCCAGGGCGACCGTCCCAGCTCCGGGCTGAAGGGGCAGTGTTTTTGGCTTTAACGGCGTCGTCGTCTTGCTGAATTCCCTTGCCCAGGGGGCCTGCCCATCAAGGATCACCTGGCCTCCCTCGAGGGAAGCGATTGCTGCATGGAGGAGCTTGATCGCTGCAACCTGCTGAGGTTGGGCGCGGTAGTTCTGCCAGCGATCGATAAATCGCTCAACGCCCATTGGCTCGGCCATGGCGATAGCAGGCGGAGACCCTAATTATCACCTGGGTTTTTCGGCAGTAGACCTGCCCCCATGCGGCGTTTTGGCGTCTTTGCTGCCTGGGGCCAAGGCGCATAACCATGGCCCGGCAGACGGCGGAGGAGCTGCCCAGAGTGGCGCAGAGTGGCCTCCTGAAGCGATTGAGAACCGCGATGCCATGGCCACGCACCGCGCTCGACAAGATCTAGGGGCCATCACCTCGCAAAAGTGGTGGCCCAAGGCGATCAAGTCACGAGGCTGTACAAGCAGCCCAGGGTGAGCGGATCGATTCAATCAAGCCCAGACGACCTCAGCTGATGTGGGGCTGCTATTGGTAAAGATCGCAATCAATTCATCCTGATTTGAGCCTGTAAGGTTTAACTTACCATTACCATTGCGGTCCCAGTAAAGCGAGGTGTTGCCCTGGCTTGCTGACGTTAGGTAGCTGGCGCTAAAGAGTTGAATCTTGTCAACACCACTTGTAAAATCCCGAATGCGGGCATAGTCGCCGATGCCTAAGTTGCCATTGATTCGGTCGTTATAGAAGAGTCCCCGGTTGTCACCCAATACGAATACATCAGCGCCGGAGCCGCCCGTGAGCACGTCGATCTGACTCGCCCCCATGGCCTTGGCAGAGGTGCCACTGGCCAGAACTCCACTGATGCGGTCATTACCAGTGCTGCCGGTGATGATGTCGGAGCCAGTGGTTCCCCAGAGCACCCGATCGGCTGCCGGGGGAAGCGGGCTATCGATCAGGTTGATGCTGGCCTGGGCAACTGGCTGATCGGGGGCATTGGTTTGAAATAGGGATACCAGCAAGCTTTCGTTCCCTTCAATCAGGTTGTCGGCTAGCACAGTGGTGCTGAAGCTGCCACGCCCACTGGCGTCGATGCTGATCGAGGCCGTGAGACTCCCCGATGCAAAGTCTCCAGCACTGATGCCGCCGCCTGAAAACCGCAGGCTGAGCACCGTTCCAGCAGCAATATTTGTGGTGGTCACTGCGATGGCGAGGCTCCCGCCTTCAGTGATGCTCGTTAGTGCCTGCAGGGAGAAGGTTGGCGGGGTTGGAATGACACCTGTAGCTGCTAGGGCAAACGGGTCGGCCGTGCCAGCCACGACAGGGGTCACCAGGGAGCCGGCTTTAACGCCATCAGTGAGCAACAGACCGGCCACATGGGGCGCCGCCATCGAGGTGCCACTCAAATAGGCGAGTTGACCGCCCTGAAAATAAGAAAGCACACCTACTCCTGGTGCCGACAGATCGACGTCGTCAACCGAGTCACTGGCATCGAGCCGATCCCAGTTGGACCAGCTGGCCATTGTGTAGGTTGAATCAACGGCGGAAACGGTATACACATTGGGATGGTCACCGGCATTGGCCGGTGAAAAACCATCGACATCCTGACCGCTGTTGCCAGCCGCGATCGCAAAACGAATCCCCTGATTGGCAGCATTAATGATTGCATTGCTCAGCGCACTGCTCAGACCACCACCCAGGCTCATATTGATCACCACCTTCGAGCGGTCCAGGCCGTTGGTGTTGATAACACCCACGGCGTAGTTAATCGCGTCGATGATCGAGGTGATCGTGGCACCACCGCCACTATTGGCAAAGACTTTGAGGGAAACCACCTGGGCACCGGGGGCAACGCCCACGACCCCTTTCCCGTTAGCAAGGGCTGCAATGGTGCCGGCGACGTGGGTGCCGTGGCCGACGCCGTCACTGAAGGCGCTTTCACCGGCGATAAAGCTCTTGGACCAAGTGCTATTGAGATTTAAGTCGCCAGTGGTGTCTAGAACCCCTGAATCGATGACGAAAACAGTGCTACCGATGCCGACGTTGCCCTTACTGCTGACATCAAATCCATTCCAAACAGCCTTGACACCCCAGGGAAGGGTTTCGCCGCTAACGCTAGTTGTGTCACCGTAAGTGGTGGCATTAAGCCCGATGTCTTCGAGGCTGTAACTTGAATTGAAGGCTTGCCCGGCTCGATCTGGCTTCTGCCAGAGAAGTTTCTTGAACGCCAGCGATACGGTGCCCTCGTCCTGGCTGGACTGGCCTGGTTCAACGGTCACCGGGGGCATCATCGGCACCGCTCGATCCGCTTCGACACTGCGGATTCCGGGTATCTGGCGCAGGGACTCGACCTGGGAGTCGCCCAGGTCGACACTGAAGGCGCCCAGTTGGTCAAACAATTGGCGTGGCTGCAGCTCCACGGAGACGTCGTCTAGCAGGGATCGAACCGTCGCCGCTAGGTTTTTGGGCAAGGGAGCGCGATCCAGGCTCACCACATAGGTGCGAGTGCCCGTGATACCTGATGCTGGCTCCGCCTGATGGGCCTCAAGGCCAAGGTTTAAACCAATCCCATCCTGCTGGCTCCAGCCAGGCTGGAGGCTCCACAGCTCGGCAAGGGAAGTGTCAATGAAGGAAATACTTTTAGCTTTTGACATGATGTCTAACTATTTAAGTCGAGCAGGAGCTAGTGGTTATCCACCCATAGGTGGAAGAGTCAATACTAGCGGGCCAGGTTGGTTAGCCCCCTAGGTCCTGTCAGCACAGGCCTCCAGCGTGGCTAGAGCCAAACAGGGCAAAACCCTGTGCTGAAGGGCGATTTGGGCTGGAAGTGCCAAGGTTGAGTCACATTCAGACATACGTTCGGTGGTCCCTGTGGTCCCTAGATCGGTCGCCCAAGGCATGGTATCCACCCCGATCGCCAACTAGACGTAGCCGAGCCAAATCAAATGGATGATCGGGGCCGCGGTTGAGCCGAAGCCAAAGGAACCGTCCAAATCAGCAGGGTCAGCGGCGCGCAGGTTCCAATAGGAAAGGATTGGGGTCTGGGTGACTTTCGGCAGGACCCAAGCCACTACAAACACGTGGCTGCCCGCTCCCATCCAGTGAGGCGCGACGGAACCACCCAACCAAGGCGACCATTCGCAGCCCTTGAGGCCAGCCGCACCATGAAGGCTCCTGCGCGAAGCCCCACACTCAGGGAGTGAAAGGTGGGAGGGTGGGGCTGATTTGATGGGCTTCCTGAAGTCTTAAAAGTCCGATTTCACTCCTTACGCCATTCCCGTTACATTCATCTGCAGGAGCAAGGACGACAGATCTTCAGCGTCAATAAATCCATCGGCTTTGAGAATTTTAGTACGACAATGGTCAGTCTTTATGCTCTGCTTTAATCTGCTTGCCCCCTAAGGGCTGAAGATTATGTTGTACTATTGTAGTAAGTTGTTTGGGGCTCGTATCCGAATTCGTATTATGGCCTGCATGTTGCCAGAATCGATTGCGCAGTTAGATTGTCCATACGCTTTAATTTCTTGACATCTGCAGCTCATGTCAGGCCGTGGCCTTTATTATTTGGCTGTAGAACCCATGGGCCTACAGGTTTTGCCTAAAACCGCTAGGAGCTCGATGATGCGCCGAACTTTTGCCTACCTGTTGCTGACATTGGTCGTGGTTTTAACTTTGACCGCTAACCTTGTCCATGCGCAATCCACCAGCGCCATGATGTCGCCCCATCACCTGTCTCAGCTGTGGGCTGACCTGCTGGGTGGCGAACCGAGTTCTACGAGGGCGGTTTTGAAGCTGTCTAAGAACCCAGATTCAGCAACAGAGTTCTTCGCCTCCGAATTGTCGCCACTGAAAATCACAAAACAGGAGCTTCTTGGCGCTATCACGGAGCTGGGTAGCGACGACGATAGGCAATGGCGGGTCGCCTATCAGCACCTTAGCTATTTTGATCCAAGACTGGCGATGGGCCTTGAAGAGCTTTTGTCCCTCGATTCTGTTCAAACTTACCCCGCCCGTCATCGTCTTGTTGATGTGCTCTCGGGACTGTCAATTGATGATCCACGATCGGCAATCCGCCAGCGTTACAAAGTAATCAAGCTTGACAAGATCAATCGTGTCACTCCTTTCGGCGACCACTTTTTCAACTTTTGTGGTGGTGATACTGAGAATACTTGTCGTGCTAATTGGTGGGCTGAACCCAGGTTGGAGAGGCTAAACGTTTGGCCCATGAATGAAGGTGCGAAGAAGGAGTGGACGCGGATCATTAGGGCGCTGTCACTGCTTGAAAGTTTTGATTCACCGAGGGCGAGAGAAATCATTGAGTCGGTTGCGACGGGCCATCCAGACGCGCAGCCAACAAAATTTGCGAGGGCGATCCTTTCTGTGCAATCTAAGAAACAATAGGCTTGTCATAGCCTGCAGGCACTTTGTATTGATTTCACTATTCTTTGGCTTGTTTTAGGCGGGAAATCTATTCGCTAGTTAAGCGTGCAGGTGGCCTAGGTGTTGAGCAAACGTTCCAGGGTTACAAAGCGATAGCAACGTCGTCGTAGGGCGGGCACCGCCTTCCGCAATAAAGCAACTGTTGCCGGTAACGTGTTCAGCCGATCATGCAGGATCAGGATCCCGCCTGGATGGCCGTTGATAAGCTGGAACTAACACATCTCGCCCAGGAAAGGTTGGATCTTCTAGATGTAATCTCTGTCTCTATAGAAGGCGAACTGATTCCCCTATTGCCCATGCGCTGCCTCACCGGCACTGCGTTGTGGTTTGCCAATGGGAAGGAGTTGGAATGGGTTGTAAGGGGGGCCGTCAGCGAGGGCAATTGGCGGGAATAGGGCGCGCTGGTGACCAAAACCCAGTTCGCATCCCTATTGCGAGTCCAACCCCTGACCAGGAGTTGGCTATGGCATTTCCGTGGACGCGCGCTGCGCAATGAGGCAGAATCTGCTGCGCGAACAGGTAAAAGTTTGCACATGTGGCGGTTAAAGGTAGGGCGGCTTATAAGTGGATCTGGTTTGTTGCCCGTCCATGCCTTTCCGGTGGGACCTTGCGGTGGTCGCCCTCTGCGGTTTGGCACTGCTGACGGGCTGTAGTTCTTCCCCTCCAGACGCTCTTCAACCCGTGCCCGTTGACACGATTGAGGTGCCCCCCACGGCCTTCAGGGAAGAGGTGGTGACGATCAGCACCCTCGATGCGGTGGAGGCGGTGCAGCTTGCTGCCCAGGCAGGCGGACGGATCCTGGATCTGCGCATTCGCCAAGGAGTACAAGTGAAACCGGGTCAGTTGCTGGTGCTGCTCAATCAGGAACAATTGCAGGCGGAGGTATCCAGTCTGCGCTCTGCCCAGGCCAAGGACCGGCTCAACTACGAGCGGTTCGACTACCTGGCGCGGGTGGGGGCCGCCAGTGCCCTGCAGCGCGATGAGCTGCGCCAGGCCTAGATCTCAACCACCGCCAGTCTGCGGGCCCGCGAAGCAGATCTCGGCTTCCGCGACCTGCGCTCACCGATCGCCGGTGTGATCGGTGATGTCACGGTCAAGGTGGGGGATGTGATCCGAGCTGGTGATCCCTTCACCACAGTGATCCGAAACGGTGAACTCACCGCCCGTATCGAAGTGCCGGCCCAACTGCGCAACCGGGTACGGCTTGGCCAGTTGGTGAGCCTGGAGGATCCCGTCAGCAGCCAGCCCGTGGCGCGGGGTGTGGTCGCGTCGATTGATCCCAGTGTGAATGTCGGCAACCAGGTGCTGCTGGTGAAAGCCACCACCAACAACCGTGACGGCAACCTGCGCAATGGCCTGCGTCTGCGCAGCCGGCTCGTGCTCGACAGCATTACCCAGCCCTCTGTGCCGGTGGGCGCTGTGATTCAGTCCTCCGGCCAGAGCTATGTCTGGCGTGTCGGCACGCTGCAGGACCTGGAGCGCGATCCGGCCCAGGCCCCCCTGGAACGGCTGCGTCGCCTGCCGCCCACCAGCCGCTTCGCCCTGCAGACCCGCGTGCAGCTCGGGCCGCTTCAGGACGGCCGTTACCCGGTGCTCAACGGTCTCAGCGCCAGGGCCCAGGTGATCAATAGCAACCTGCTCAGCCTGCGCCATGGCTTGCCGGTGCAGCTGGCGCTGGCTTCGCGCTAGGGGAAGGACATTAAATGTCTGCCTCTGACCGCTTCATCCTCAGGCCGGTGCTCACCACGGTCTGCAGCCTGCTGATCGTGATCGCCGGGCTGATCGCCCTGCCAATCCTGCCGATCGAGAACCTGCCCGACATCGCACCACCAACAGTGCAGGTGAGTGCCCGATACACCGGCGCCGATGCGGTGAGCGTCGAAGAGGGGGTCACCGCGGTGCTGGAGCAACAGATCAATGGGGTGGAGAACATGGAGTTCATCACCTCCACCAGTGCCGCCGATGGCAGCAGTGCCATCAGCATCGCCTTCGTTAGCGGCACCGATGGCGCCATCAACCAGGTGAATGTGCAAAACCGGGTGGCCCTGGCCGAACCGCAACTGCCCGCTGAGGTGCGCCAGTCGGGGGTGACGGTGAACCAAGCCTCCAACTCGATGCTGCTGGTTTACAACCTGGTGAGCAGCGATCCGGATCGGCCCTACAGCGTCGAGACCCTCAGCGGCGAGCTGGACCAGGGGCTGACCGACCAGGTGCGGCGGGTGCGGGGCGTAGGGGAGCTCACCTATTTCGGCAACCGCCGTCTGGCGGTGCGGCTGTGGCTCGATCCCGACCGCCTCACCCAGCAGCACCTCAGTGCCGCCGATGTGGTGACCGCCCTGCAGAGCCAGAATCGCCTGGTTCCGTCCGGGCGAATCGGGGGAGCACCGGCGCCCGAGGGCCAGCCCTACACCTTTTCAGTGCAGCTCCAGGGCCGGTTGCTGCAGAACGAAGATTTCGAGAATCTGATCCTGCGCAACACCGGCGAAGGGGCGCTGGTGCGGCTGCGGGATGTGGGCCGCGTCAGCCTCGGCGGTGAGAACTACGACATCAACGCCACCGATATCCGCGGCGTGCCCTCGGTGGGCCTGGCGATCTATCAGCTCAGCGGCAGCAATGCCCTGGAGGTTTCCCAGGGGGTGGAGAAGGTGCTGGCGGAGTTCCAGGCGGGCCTGCCGCCGGGGATGAAACTCGAGAAGATCTACGACGTCACCGATTTCATCAGCGCCTCGATCGAGGGAGTCAGTCATTCGCTACGTGATGCGGTGGTGCTGGTGGTGCTGATCCTTTTCCTGTTCCTGCAGGACTGGAAGGCGACGCTGGTGCCAGCAATCTCCATTCCCGTGGCACTGGTGGGCACCTTTGCGTTCGTCAAGGTGTTTGGTTTCAGCCTCAACCAGCTCACCCTGTTCGGCCTGGTGCTGGCCCCCGGCTTGGTGGTCGATGACGCGATCACCGTGATCGAGGGCACCGTGACGCGGCGCGCCGAGGGTCTTACGGCCCTGCAGGCAGCCAAAGCAACCATGGAGGAGCTGTTCGGGGCGGTGCTGGCCACCTCGTTGGTGCTGTTTGCCGTCTTTCTGCCGGTGCTGTTTTTCCCCGGCGCCACCGGCACGATTTACCAGCAGTTTGCGGCCACGATCCTGTTCGCGATCGCCATCTCCACCTTTAACGCCCTCACCTTCTCGCCGATGCTGTCGGCCCTGCTCCTCTCCAGGCAAGAGCAGCAACCAAGCCGCCGCGTCTACGCCATCGCCGGCGCCCTGCTCGGCTTTCTCTACGGCCTATTGGTCAGCGGTGGCGGCGTGCTGCCGGCCCTGGCGATGTTGATCGTGGCCGCGTTGCTCGGCTACGTCCTGAAGCAGGTCACAGGTCTGCCGTTGCTGCTGCCGGCCTGCGGTGTCGGCGCCCTGGCTGGTCTGCTGTTCGCGGGCCTGGGCAGCCCGCCCCTGGCGCTGCTGTTCAGCGGCATTGGCGTTAGCACCGGTTGGGGCACCCCCTGGCTCTTCCAGACGTTCAACACTGTCTATGGGCGGGCCGAGCGCGCCTACGACGGAGCCCTCAACGGCGTTCTGCGCCATCGGGGCGTGGTGATGGCCAGCCTGCTGGGCGGCATTGTGTTGACCGGGGTAGCTTTTAATGCCATTCCCTCCGGCTTCGTGCCGGTGGAGGACCAGGGCTATGCGATCGGCATCGTCCAGGCGCCGGAGGGCAGCTCCGACCAGATCACGGGCGCGATCAACCGGAAGGTGGCGGCAATCCTTTCTGAGGAGAAGGCGATTAAGGCGGCGGCCGTATTCAGCGGCGCCAGCCTCAGCGGCAATGCCCCCAACCGCGGCCTGTTCTTCTTCGGCACCAGCAACTGGCAGGAGCGCAGGGGGCCAGAGCAGTCCATGGAGGCGATTGTGGCGCGGCTGAACCGCCGCTTTGCCAGCCTGCGGGAGGCCCGGGTGATCGCCATCCAACCCCCCTCGATTCCCGGTTACGGCAACGCTGGCGGTTTCGAGTTCCAGCTCCTGGATCGCAGCGGCGGTCGCCTGTCCCTGCCCCAGTTCTTCAACGCCGCCGGACGGCTGATTCAGAACGCCAATAGCCAGCCAGAGCTGCAGCGGGTGTTCACCCAGTTCAGCCCTGAAGCGCCCCAGATGCAGATGACGGTGGATCGTTCGCGGCTGGCTTCGCTGGGTATCGATTTCGGCCAGGCGATGCAGACCCTCAGCCTCAACTTTGGCGGCGCCTATATCAATGACACGTTCCAGGAAGGACGGGTGCGGAGGGTGTATGTGCAGGCGGACGCTCCCTATCGCGCCACCCCCCCCAACAACTGAAGACCCTTTACGTGCCCAATGCCAAGGGCGAGCCGGTGCCCCTGTCGGAGTTCATCCACATCGGCCCTGCCACGGGTCCGGCGGTGATTCCCCACTTCAATCTTTATCGCTCGATCAAGGTGGAAGGGGAGGCGGCACCGGGCCATAGCTCTGGCCAGGCGATCGTCGCCATTCAAAAGGTGTTCGATCAGCTCGGGGTGCGTGGCATCAGCTCCGACTGGACCGGCCTGTCGCGCGAGGAGGTGAAGGCCGGCTCGCTGGCGATCGTGATCTTCGCCATGGGCATCCTGGTGGTCTACCTGGTGCTGGCGGGTCAGTACGAGAGCCTCAGCGATCCCCTGATCATCCTGATGACGGTGCCCACCGCCATGCTCGGGGCGCTGCTGTTCCTCAGCCTGCGGGGGGAAGTGCTCAACATCTACGCCCAGGTGGGGCTGGTGATGTTGATCGGCCTGGCGGCCAAAAACGGGATTTTGATCGTGGATCTGGCCAACCAGCGCCTTGCTGAGGGGCGCTCGGCTTTGCAGGCGGCCCGGGAGGCCTCCAAGGCACGGCTGCGGCCGATCGTGATGACGGCCATCTCCTCATTGTTCGGCTTCCTGCCGTTGGTGCTCGCCAGTGGCGCCGGTGCCCGCAGCCAGACCTCCCTGGGCACGGTGGTGTTCGGTGGCCTGCTGGCGGCCACCCTGCTCAGTCTGTTCGTGGTGCCCGTGTTCTACGTGGTGATGAAGAGCTGGCTCGGCGGTGGGCCGGTGGGCCATGCCTCCGCGTTAATGGAGGCAACGGAAACGGCGCCGGAGCAAGGCCCATGAGCCCAGGTAGCGCTAACCGTCGGCCGCCCGAGGGGCCTGTGCTGGCGGCCCTGCTGGCGGGAGTGGTGCTTGGGGTGGCCATTGCCTTGCTGCTGCAGGCGATTACCGCGCGCACGACAACGCCGCTGTCGCCGACGCGCGCCCTCTGGCAGCTGGCTCTATTAGCGTTTGCGGGGGGGCTCTCCGGCTTTGCCCTCAGCACGGTGAGGGCGCTTCAGGCCTCCAATCCCGATCCCGACTACCACCGGGCTCGTCGGCCCTGGGCGCCGAGCCCGCTCCCGCGGCGCCGGCCATGAACCCTGAATGGCGGCTCGACCCCCCATCACGGACGCGATGTCGAAGGTTGCCTCTACGGCGCTCTTTATGCACACCATGCTGGCTGGTGCCGTCATCGGGATGAGATTGCCGAACCCCATTGTGGTCAGGCTCACGAAGATGAAACCGTTCGATTGCGCAAAGTTCAAGCTGCATCGACTTCCCGTTGAACTGCCCTCCAACTGCCCGGCCGTACTGAAGGACCGACACATCGTCCCAGGTCGTCCTTTGACTAAGGCTGCCTTGGTGCCTATCAATAGGGCGTCGGGTCTGGCCACCTCCAAGGCGCCACTGATGGTGCCACCCGCTGCCACCCCCCCTTCCGCAACCCTTTCCACTCGATCAAGCCTGGGAACCCGGTCCCGCCGCTCACGCCAATCGCTCAGCCAAGATGCAAGCCCTCGATGCCCTGCCAGGCCAGATAAACAGCCAGGGCAACGCTCACCAACCCAACCAGCAGGTTGCCGTTGGCGAATAACCACTGTTTGCCCCGCTCCAGCAGGCTCAGTACCCGCTCGGGGCCGGCTAGCACCAGAGTCAATAGCGGTGCCAGCAGCAAGCTGGCGCTGACCAGGCTGAACAGTCCTGTGGCGAGCAGTTCCTTGCCAGTACCAAGGCCTGCGGCGATCAGGCTGCCGGCCGTCTTGGTGAATAGAAACAACGCGTCGGGTCTGGCCACTTCCAAGGCGGCACTGATGGCCAGCAGGAGCGGCAGCGGCATGGCACCGAACTGATCCAGTTTGCGGGTCCAGCCCGGTGGCTCTGACCCAACATCCTCCTTGTTCAACAGCTCCTTCATCCCCAGCCCCAGAAGGGCGCCGGCGGCCAACAGATCCAGGCCGGTGCGGTGGTTGCTGCCCTTGTCCATGGTGAAGAGCAGCCCATGGCCGACGGTGAGCAGCAGCGTCACCGCAAGGGCGGCGGTGATTAGCCAGCAGGCCACAAACCAGCCGCCGCGTTGCAAGGGCCTGGGGCCGAGCAAGAGCAGCATTAGCAGGCCAAGGTGCAGCGGCGACAGGCCGATCGCCAGGCCAAAGGCGGCCAGCTCAGCAAGCAGAGCCCCCAGGCCCTGGCTTGCGGCCCCAGGATCAGCCATGTTGAAAATCAATTCCGTGAATAATAATCAGCCTTCCCCGTTCAACGAATCAGGGAAGCCCTGAAAACCCCTCCGTGGCTGGGGGGCATAAGTCCGTCCATTGAGGGAACGGTTGTCGGCGATTCAGGACCGGCCAGGTGCCAAGTCGCTGATCAGCCGTCGCCGGGCCGGCTTTGAACGTTCCTCAGAGAGGAGCAAAGCTGGCCTGCCAGGACAGTTTTGTGCTCAATTTGCGCTCAAAGCTTCAAAAATGGCCAAAAAAGAAGGGCCCCCGGAACCCCGAGAACCCATGCTATGACTGAGATCGGGGCGACAGGATTCGAACCTGCGACCTAGTGCTCCCAAAGCCTTAAGAGCGACTAGTGACCAACAGGCTTTTCCAGTCATACCAACCGATCTAGCCATCGCTGACTTGCCCTGTCCTGGCAGTCTGGGTATCATTTGGGGACCAATTTGGGGACCTAATGGCAAGGGGTGCTGCATGGCATGAGTCTTTGCAAGGAGACGTTCGAGCCTTGGCCACTGGCTGGAGCGTCAAGGAGCGCAAGGGCAAGGTGTTCTTGCGCGTTCGGCAGTCGGATCAACCCGAGGCCGCCGTGACCCTTCCCTTTGACTGGATCGCCAGCAGCAAGGGGGACGCCTACACCCGCGTCCGCAACATCTACAAGCTGGTCCAGGAGGGCTACAGCCTCAAGCAGGCGGCACTGGTGGCCGGCGGCAAGGCGCCCAGGCTCACCAGCCAGCAGGACTGGCCGGGTGCGCTGGAGCGCTTCAAGAAGCAAAAGCTCCAGCACGGGACTGCGATCAAGCCCGGGACATGGGAGGCCAAGTACCTGCCGGTCTTGACTGACGCGGTGGCGATGCTGTCCAGCAGCAAACCGCCGACCACACCCGCCGAGCTGATCGACCGGTGCATCAGCGATCCAAAATGGCTGCCCGGCAGCCGCACCCGGCAGGAACGCGCCCGCAACCTCGCCCAGTTCCTGCGCCACTGCGTTACCCGCGAGCAGTTCCCAGTGATCTGGCAGCCACCGACGGATCTGAAGGATGCAATCGGCAGGAAGCCCGCCACAGCCACCAGCCAAAAGAGTGATGAGCTCAGCGACCAGCAGATCATCGACCTGATCGACTCACTCCCAAATGACGATGCAGGACGCCGCTGGGCTGATGCCCTCAAGCTGCTGGCCGAACTAGGGCTGAGGCCAATCGAGCTGTTGCACCTCAGTGTCAGGACTGACCCGAAGACAAAAGAGCGGTTCTGGTGGTGCGGCTACGAAAAACGCTCAGGAGGCGGGGTGACAAAAGCCCGCAGGCTCTACCCGCTGGCGCTGCAGGCCGATGACGGCACCCTGCAGGAGTGGAAGCTGCTGGAACGATGGCCGCTTGTGCTGCCGCCCCTCCAATCCGGCAATGGTGCGGCCGATGCGATCGGCAGCTACCTAAACCGACGCGAAGGATGGAAGGGGCTGCGCGCTGAGCAAGAGGCTGCAGGCAAGCGGGTCAGCGGTTATGCCTTCAGGCACAGCTACAGCCTGCGCGGGCATCAGAGAGGCATCGACACCGGCTCGATGGCATTGGCGATGGGGCACAGCATCGAAGTTCACTGCAGGAGCTACACCTGGGCGAGTGAATCAAC